>NZ_JBQSXK010000014.1:0-81300 GCF_052378115.1 Psychrobacter sp. AOP30-A2-5
GCCAAAATTCACCCCAATTGGAAGTTTAGCAACATTATTATGGCTACATGTACTGGCGGAAAAGGATTATAAAATCAGCTGGGGTCAGTATATGAAGATTGGCTTATTCATAACACCGCCAGTACTACTCGTAACGCTTTTAGCTTTAGTATTTTGGTTGCCTATGTTACCCAGTATTTAAGTAAGCGGTCATTCTTATAGTACGGTGCCTGTATAGAGCATCGAACCGTCGGCTATATATTAAAAAGCCTTACCGCTAACGAGAGAAAGGCATGAAAGAAAATAATAAAGGTTTTTTTAGTCAACGCACATTTAACATATTTTTCTCTGGAGTATTTGTTTTCATTATGGCTATGATGTTCAAAGAAAAATTAGAAACACCTGAAAATTATCTTGAAAACGTCAAAAAAAGTGAAATTATTGCTCGAGAAAAGCTTGCACCCTCTTTAAAGGAGATTTTTAAGAGTAACTCAATATCTGAAGGTCGAACGAGCAGGGGTAGTAGTTCGTTACGTTACGGAATAATGTTTGAAGATAGTGATGGTATAACTGACGATAATATAAGTAAAATCAAAGCCGATGGTTGGATACAGTATAAAAAAGATTATCAGGAGAAAGGGCGATATTTATTCTGTAAAGATAAGTATGGGTTAGCACTTGGGGAGAATAGAGACTCTACATTTGTAACTATAGAATTTAGTAAATCATCCCCATGTTGGGATTTTGAGGAAACTTTAAAGAAGGATTTTTATCAGTTGGTAAAATAACCTCCATAGTGGCACTTAAAACTTCAGCAATAGTTCTATCCAAGGCTTTTTAAGCTTGATAATCTAACGTTTTGTACACCATGAAGTACACTGAGACTATCTCAGCGAGTTAAAACGTTGATACCATTAGCCCACAGCTTAGTGTTCAAGTCCTCACTAGGGAACCGAACCAGTGAAAGCACCTGACTAGTTCCCTTGAGGTATGCCTCTAGAAATTTCCTATAGCGTCACAACAATTTTGCCAACCTGTGTGTTGGATTCCATATAGCTGTGAGCTTCCGCCATCTCTTCAAAAGCGAATGTCCGATTAATAATAGGACGCAGCTCGCCATTGGCAAGGCCATGATTGATGAAATTCTTTGCCTGTTCCAGCTTGTCCAGATCGCCAGTAATTTCAAAAAGCTCATAGCCACGCAGCGTTAAGTGCTTGCTCAATATATCCATGACCGGAACGGGAATATCGCGGTTATCCAGTGCACCGTACTGAAAGAAGATTCCTTGCATGGACAGCGTTTGAAGAATTTTCCCAGCATCGGGACCTCCCACAGGATCGAACGCCATGCGTGCACCTTTGCCGTCAGTGAGCGCCATTACCTCGCTAATCAGATCTTGCTCTTGCGTTGCAATCACGTGCACAGCTCCGGCGTCAAGCAATGCCTGTCTTTTCTTGCTGCTGCGCGTCAAGGCTATCGGTGTCGCTCCAACCATATTCGCAATCTGGATTGCGGCTAGTCCCACGCTGCTTGAGGCTGCCCCGATCAGTACGGTTTCGCCCGCTTCAAGCTTACCAAATTCGATCAAGGCGCCGTAGGCAGTAACAAACATCATCCACGTTGCCGCAGCCTCGATAAAGGACAGATTTTCTGGATGCTTAACCACCGCATGCGCGGGCGCATTAACCAACTCGCCATAAAGACCGTAGTCAGCAAACGAAAAAGCGGGCACCACACTGACTATATCGCCAACCACAAACTCGGTCACGTCCGGCCCGACGGCTTCAACAATACCAGCTGCTTCATAGCCTAAAACAGCGGGAAACTGCGGCTCAATGACGTACTGTCCAGTTCGATACATAATTTCGGCACGATTAATACCAAGGGCTTTCACACGTATCTGAACCTCTTTGGTTTTGGGAGCAGCGACGTCGACATTATCGATTTGAAGAACGTCAGGACCGCCAGTTCGGTGAAAACGAATGATTTTGGACATAAGATTTGTTCCTATTGATAAATGGAAATAATTATTGGGTTACAATTTGAGAATTAGGTGCTCGCCATAATAGGCATGGTGTTCAGGCAATATCTGATCTCTGTTAAAGCATTTAGCTTCTATCCATAGAGTAATATTTTACATAAATAGGGCACGACTTAAACGTACAGCATAGTCAGCATCAGGATTTGTCTTACTATCGCCCATTCGCTCAGAGATAGCTTCGACAGATATATCTCTTCTTTTAGGGAGGCGTTTTTTTTCTGCCATTGAAAGTGCAGAACCAAGCTCCTCATAAGTCAAGTCAGTACAATAAGATGGTGAGCCAGGCTGTTGTCTCCACGACTCTGCAAGCGTTCCAGAATATCTTGCATCGAATCCCGTTTGTTGAACAAGCATCATTCCGATCTCTTTATGTTCCTCATTATCAGCAGCAACAGGAATCGCAATGCGATCAACGCTATTGACGGGAGATGATTTTTCGGCGAAAGAATGGGAACCAATAGCATTCCATGCCTTGACTACTGACCTACCTAATATCTCTGTTACCCACAAACTTTCAACTTGACCCTCATCAATACTTTCTATTCGATCATCTCGAAGAGGATAGTAATTCGAAGTATCGACAACGATTGTTTTAGCTGGAAGTTTTCTAATGAGAGGTGCGATATCTGGAATCCGCATTAGTGGGATAGACAATATAACGACATCGGCATCTGCTACTGCTTCCTCAGTCGTTGCAGGCTGCGCTCCATTTATCAGCAAATCAGCTTCGATAGATTGTGGACCTCGTGAATTGGCTACTTTTACCTGATGACCCGCTTCACTTAATCTTATTACTAATGTTTTTCCAATATGACCGGTGCCAATAATTCCAATTTTCATAGATAAATGCCTCACTATTGATTTGCTAATTAAGATATACTTAAACTTACTAAATAACAAGAACCTACCAAAAAGTATGGTACACACCAAAAGGTAAGTATATGAGTGAACGAGATTGGCATTGCGAAGATCCGAAACAACAGCTTATTTGGGCTGCGGCAACGAGTGAGACACTTAGAGTCCTAGAAGGGAAATGGAAAATGGTGATTATCTGTCAACTGTTTGCAGCAAAATGCCCCCTACGTTTCTCTGAGCTTGAGCGACGTATAGATGACATAAATCAAAAAATGCTGATCCAACAACTTAAGCAACTTGAGAAAGATGGTATTGTAGAGCGAACGGTTTACCCGCAAGTGCCACCTAAGGTTGAGTATCATTTGACTAAAATGGGTATCGCTTTGGGACCGTCAATGGAGGCTTTGATCGATTGGGCATTCTTACGACGTGAACAACTTATTCAAGAAGACAAAAAAGAAAGGAGTTAACGTATAAAGGTACATCATGGTAAATGGTTTTAGATAGAATGATTCGGTTTCATTGGATCCATTGGGGCATAGCCTGTTGATAAGTTATTAAGACAATTAGTTGTTACGAACAGGTTTGTACAATTGAGCCTTGAAACTTTATAATGCTCAATGAAATCAAAAGGTAAAATGTATTGTCCACGCAGTTCAACAAAAATCACCTTTTGAGATAAGTTTGTAGTCCAACTAAGGTTATTGAATGAAACAGTATCTAGATTTATGTCAACGTATAGTTGATGAGGGTGTATGGGTCGAGAATGAACGGACTGGAAAACGCTGCTTAACCGTTATTAATGCTGATTTAAACTACAATGTAGGAGCTAATGAGTTTCCCTTAGTAACTACTCGAAAGAGTTATTGGAAAGCAGCTATCGCAGAATTATTAGGGTATCTACGTGGTTATGATAGCGCAGCTCAGTTTCGAGCTATTGGATGTAATACATGGAACGCTAATGCCAATGAAAATGAAGCTTGGTTAGCTAATCCTTATCGTAAAGGTAAGGATGATATGGGCCGAGTTTATGGTGTACAGGGGCGCAGGTGGCGTAATTCAGTAGGAGAGGAGTTTGACCAGCTTCATAAGATCTATGATAACTTGCGAAACGGTATTGATGACCGAGGTGAAATTCTAACCTTCTACAATCCAGGTGAGTTTCATATGGGATGTTTACGTCCTTGTATGCATACTCATACATTTTCGTTGTTAGGTGGCAAGCTTTATTTGACTTCATCACAACGTTCATGTGATGTACCATTAGGTCAAAATTTTAATCAGATTCAAGTGTTTACCTTACTAGCTCTCATGGCTCAAATTACGGGCCACGAGGCCGGAAAAGCTTATCATAAGATCGTAAATGCACATATTTATGAAGATCAATTACAATTAATGCGTGACGTGCAATTAAAACGCGAACCGTATCCAGCCCCTAAACTTCACATTAACCCTGAAATTAAGTCTCTCGAAGATATTGAGACATGGGTAACATTGGACGATTTTGAAGTGGAAGGGTATCAGTATCATGAGTCTATCGCGTATCCATTCTCAGTTTGATACAAATATAAATTAAAAGTTAAGAAAGATGATAAATTTCTGTTAGGCATAAAGTATTAATATATGTGATTTATGCTATAAGGTATATATTTGTTAGCTAAGCTCTTGCTAGCTTTTAAGTACAAGGAAATTAAGTTTATACTTTTTATAGCATAGGTAGTTTTCGATAGATTAGTGCATCAGCTGGTTCGGTGTTGCATCTTTTAAAGCTAACATTTGTCTCAGTTTTTTAATCTCCTGTCTAGCTTCTAATAACGACCTTTTATCTGTATCAGATTGTGTTTTATAATAATCTCGTGACTCTCTCATTTTTTGTAACCGTTTATCTGAGTGTTGAGCGACTCTTTTTATATCTTGATATTCATTAAACCAGTAGATAACCTCATTTTGTGCTTGAATCATTTTTGCTTCAAGCGCATTCTTAACATCAGCGTTATCTATAGCTTTTTTTTCTTTACGCGATTTCTCTTCAGCTTTTCTGATATCTTTGAGCTGATTTAGCTTTTGGACAGGCCAACCACGGTTTGTAATAGTATTTCGATGAATACCAGTCATCTTCGAAAGTTGCGCTATAGTGGGTTTTAGTTTTTTGTTATTTTGAAGATCTATTAGGGCAATATTTAGAGCAGAAGTTATTGCTTCATAGTCATCATTATTTTTTTGATCATAAGCTTCATTACTCATAGTTCGATTGCCTCACCAAGATTTTCCAATACCATTTTGGCCTCGTTCATTGCTGCTAGAATTTGCTCACGAGACTCCAAATATTCTGGTTTATTGAGGTTGTTCTTATTTAACATGTAAACTTCACGCCATTTAGGAGCATGCTTGGTAGTTACAACGGCTTGTTTGCATCGAGCTGGGTTACAACGTAGTGAACCAATACATGGTAGGCTTGAGTCATACTCTTCTGCTCTACCACCATAGCAAAGCCCTTGTCCCATATAGACCATGGCAACCCCTTGATCTACCATAGCCTCATAAATCTCATCCTCTGTGTATCCTTCAGCCATATATCCACTAAACGTCTTGATCAGACCTTTTTTATGCTCACTCGCTTTACCACCATAATATGTACCATTTGGATTATGGGCAGTCTTAATAGCATCTAATTCAGCTGCTCGGCGCAGTGATTTCGTATCACCTTTTCGGTTACCGTCTTTTGACAGCATCTCACCTATATCACCGTAGCCTAACGTAACTGACGAGGTGGCGCCAGCAGATGTGTACTTAGAGATACTCTCTACAAAATGTTTCAATTGAAACGATATAAGAGGCAATCCAACTTCAGCCTTAAACAATTGATATGTTAATGTGTGTCTTAGCATGTAGGGATTGAACTTCAGTTCATCAGCAATGTTTTTGCCTAACAGTTGGCCTATAAAACTATTCATTTGATGTGTAATGCCATTACTAGCCATCGACTGAGGGGAGCTACCTGGTTTAACAGTATCTACATTAGAAATTAAGTAAGGTGAAACTTTAATTTTTGAAATATACGATGCTGCTAATATTGCATCTTTAACAATCGGTATAGCTACCCATCTGTCGTCAAACAAACCTGTACTAATTTCATCTTTATGTTTCTTGACGGTACTTTCAATAAGCCAAACGCCATCATCTTGAACTAAGCACGAACAATCTTTAACTCTTATTTCTGATAGTTCAGATGGTCTCATACCTGTATACTGGCCTACTAAATATGTGCATGCATACGCTACGAGGTTAAAGTATTCTCTAAGATCGTCTAACTTGTAACCACGTTTTTTCAATGCTTTACGTAAAGTCAGTCCACCCATAACATTAGAGTCTTTGTTAAGCATCCAATCATAAGGTTCGACTATATTTGTAACGAAACTCGGAGGATAACCTTTGGTTCCTAATCTAATAGCAATATAGGCGTTGAAAATTTCGTGGGTTACTCTTTCTTTATTTGCCCATGATACGTAGTTGCTTGTATCAAATCTTTCTAAAGAGTTAGGATCTGATATCTTTGCTGAAGCTCCTATAGCACTCAAAAAATCTACTACAATAAAAGATGCAATCTTTGATAAAGATTCAAAGACTAAGTCTGGTAACACTTGGCCTTTCTTGTCTTTATCAGCATTCGCCAGCTTCTTCCATTTCAGGCTATTTAACTCTACATAAGCGATAGGTTTTTCAAATACATATTTAACCGAAGCTGGACTGCGTAGATATTTAAAAAATTCATCTAGTTCTCTATCTTTTACACGATCATAGTTTTCAGCGGCTTTGGAATACAGTTCGGGTGTTATATCGGAGAGCGTTCTAACTTTTTCTTGAACAAACTCATAGCCTAACTCATAAGATGCCTGTTTAAATATTTCATTAATAAATGCTAAACCTCTTTCGAAAATTGCAATCAACGAGTTCGCTTTTAATGATTTTTTTATTCGGCTTTTCCCCTCTTTTCCCTGCGGCTTGAAAATCGAATTGTTTAGCAGAGCCAGCTCGAATATAACTTTAATTTCTGTTAAAACGAATATTGGGATATCTGTATGCTTTGAAAAATTAATGCGGAGCTTTGCACCTTGGACATTTTGTGCAGCATTAGGATAGTCGTTATTAAAATTCCAACACATGTCAGAAAACTTTGATAATTTCGATACAGGTTTGTCCATAAGGTACGTCACATACGCTATGTCATATGTGTAATTATTTTGAAGGTGTTTCTTCTTTTGAACTGTAGCATGGTCTAGAGCATCTAAGATATATAAACGATGTTCTGCAAAACCTACTAATACATTTAGCTTTTTTTCATAGTCCATTAGATTACTCCATCAACTAGTGTGGTCGTTTCAATGTATTCTGCTAAACGCCGCCCATTTTCTAATTCTTCTAAGGAAAAATTAGATAGTTCTGGTTCTGTGATGCCTTTTATCAGCTCTAAATTCTCTGAGATTACATGCCCATAGGGTGTGTCCATGACACGGGAGTGCTCTGTCAAAAGCGTATAGTCACGCTTCATTGCAAAGATTTCAGGGAGGTTTTTAGCTGTAATAATGACATTGTCACAGCTCAAGCACTTATTATATTGTGAGCATGGAGTACCAGGTATGTAGGATGAAAGGTTTTTTACAAAATTTGGCGGGTCAAAAATATTTCTGCATTCAGCTAGAGGAGTATGAAAGGTTGTTACCAACTCATCATTTTTTTTGGACTTTATATCTTCTGGCACTTTCTCAACTTGTTTATCCAGAGTCGCTTGATGTATCTCTTTTAATTCATCATTTATCTTCATTCTACTCATGGAGTTAAAATCTAGAGAATCTATATAGCCAAGAGTCGTTTGGAGTGAGGAGTGGCCCAACATGAGCTGAATTTCACGTACAGTTACGCCATTTCTAAGCATCTCACTAACAAAGGTTGGTCTGAACCGACTTATTGTAAGAGTTAAGGGGTTTCCTGCATCATTTTTTAAATTATATTTCTCAACAAACCTAGACAAACTAGCTCCCAATGCTTTTGCATTTTTTTCTTTATTTCCTAATATTGGAGATACTCTGCCGTGCTTTTTTGTACTATCCGACTGATAGATGAACAACCTATCTTTAAAAGCATCATCTTTAATATCTTGTCGAAAACTACCAGTTAATTGGTCCAGTTCTTCAAAAATAACTTTTATTGACTCAGCTTGAGATGATGTAAGCCATGTCAGTTCTGCATTAAAAAGATCAAGGTGGTACTCTTTGTGACCATCAGATCGCTCTTTCCAATATCTAAGGCAAGGTCGTGATGTTGCTAGGTGGGAGTCTACGTAATCATTCATATTAAGAGAAAGTAAAGGATCTGCATTTAAACCAGTGATTTGAGCAAGCCTTAAAATGTAAGGCGTTAGTGTATCCATATTTATCATTGGGGTAACGCCCCATTCATTGTATGTCTCTATTAAACCCGTACCTGAATTCTTAATAATTCTTAAGAAAGACTTCTCGATAGGTGAATTAGCTGTATTATGATGAATTGGTTTACACATTAAGGCATTTTCAAAGAGCCATCGCGCATTCTCTAGTGTCGAGAGACCTCTTATGATCGAACATTTCTTGTCCAAAGGATTCCTACCTACACCCGTCTTCTTGTAAGGTGTAAGGGCTGTTCTGGATTCACTCAATCCTTTTTCGATAGCATCTAATATTTGGAGCCGCTCGTTCATAGTAAATGGCTTTTTAACGTCTGTTTCTCTGCTTACAGAAAACCCATCTATATCAAAAAAACTGTATTCCATATCGGGCACTTGTTCTAGTCTTTGTAATGCGTTGCGTGCAGCACTTAGATTCGTATTTGCGTAATGGCTTGAGGTTTCTTTTTTTATTATTTTTTGCTGCAAATATTTCCGATATCTAGACAAGAGATGCGCGTCAAAAGTTACCTTGATTCTCAACGGTCCAGGTCCGTAATAATTAGTCAAGAATTCTATAAACTGACTACAGGCATTTCTATAGTTTTCCTTACCTGAATCTGAAGTTACAGTCACACTTTGAGCAGCAAAAAGCTGCTCTACCTGAATGAAAGGTTCTAATTCTGAAGGAACGAGAAAATCTTCAGCAGCATTTAACTTTCTTGCTGCAAGTCTATTAAAACGGTCTATCTGACTTTCACTGGAACTTTTTCTATTGATATTCGCTTCGCTTGTTCTTTCAGCAACGCTTTTATAATTAGCATCAATAATTCCAAGTTTCTCTAGGTCTTGATGAATGAATTCCCAAGCATCTTTAACAACATTAAATTTCAAGGATCCTTTTTTTATAGGTAGTTGTTCTGAAGACATTTTTCCTATCGAAATCTTATTGCCGAAAATAGGTAAAGTGTGCTTTTCCTCTACAGATAGTTGTCTGTACCAATTCAATAGTTTCCTCGTGTTTTCGATGCCAGCCGCTTCGTAGCTTTCACTTGGTATTACTAGAATACCTTCTTCAATCATTTTTTCAATTAAAGGAGTCGTAATACCCCTATGTGTTTGTGCAACAGAGTATGAGACACCTACAGCACTTTGAATATGATTAACAGCTACACTGAAGCCTAAAGCATTATCAGCTTTACTAATTGGTATTTCCCATAGTGCTTCTGTATCTCCAACTGTTTTCGATACCCATTCTATAACAGCTGCTTTGGCGTCTTTAATCGGTTGCTTTTCTTCAACTTTCTTAAAGTCTGCACCTGAAATCCCTGGCTCAGAAAAATTCTCATAAACCTTATCAATGGTTATTCCATCGTTTTTCATTTGATGTCCTTAATGCCAATTCTTAATTGCGTCTGTTCAGACAAGCGCCTCATCTTCTCGGCTCTAGTTAGTAATTCACCGTTCTCGTCACACATGCTGTTATAGATATCTTGGGGAATGCTTGTATATATCTGTGTAGTATGGAGATGGTTATGTCCTAAGTTTTTCTGCACAATAACAAGCCGATCTAAGTAATCGGCACCTAAATCATTTGACTGCAATATTGCATAAGCATTACCGTGCCTTAACTTGTGAGGAGAGATGCTTCGATCAAGGCAACCTTTCTTTATTGCACGTTCACTTATACGTTCAAGCAATTTGTTGATCGCACTAGGCGTATAGGGAGTACCTTTAGCATTAAAAAATGCTGGGGTTTCAGACGGGTCTACATATTTACGGGCGTGTTTTTTATACAGAGGAGATGCGTGATATTTCTGCACACGTTTGATAGTTGCTAAGCTCAGCAGAGTCCAGCGTGGCTTAATTTGATTACCACGGCCCTTACTTCCTTTGACTTTTAAAGGCGCATAATCAGCATGGATAGGCTGATCATTATCGCAGGAAATAAACTTTTCAGAATTGAAATTGTTAATATCTTTAAAGTCTTGAAGAGTAACTCTAGGTAGTTCTGAACGACGTAAGCCAGAGTCGTATAGAAACTGGAGTAAAGCTCTTTCTCGTTCTGAATCAGTAAACTTAATCAATATAAAAAGGTCATCAAGTGTGCAAGAACTAATGGGTGTTCGCTTTGGTGGTTTTGATAGCAAGCCATCACTATATGGATTATCTTGTCTAAGCTTATCACGGTCTTCTGTAGGGCTACAAAGATATTCAATGAAAGCATGTATTGTCTCATCTCGACTTCTAACAGTAGATGAGCTCTTATCATCTTCACGAATTAAAAATGTGAGGTATTCTTGAATTACGTATTTTGGAACTGTAATAAATACTTCATCAGATTCACTGTCATCATAATCTGGACGACTACGAATATAACTTAAGAAGTAGCTTAGGTTTCTACCATAAGTAACTGCTGACTTATAAGAAATTATTTGATGTTTGGATTGATACGATAAATACTCAGAAATAATAGGAAGGATCTTGCCATCATCGTCAAATACTCCAACACCATTCACTTTTATAGTTTTGTTCAATGTTAAGTTTGGAATCTCATTAAGTAAACAAGACTGTGATAAATCTAGCTCTACATCAGAACAAACTTTAATATCCATAATACCCACTATCTCAATACATAGACTGAATTATGTATTGCATTATATACGATCCAGTACTCCATACTGTGCATTATTGTTATGGGGGTATAATAGGAATAAATCTGCTGAACGCTGATATAGCTGGCATGACAGTTTATTATCCGCAACAAAGAACTGAAATAGCGTATGGCAAGGCGGCAACGCAACTTGATCTGCTTCACCGGGATTCCAACCAGACACAATCAAACGTCTTGAATTGGGATTGGTTTTTATTTGCTCAATGACTTGGGTGATTTGATCGACACCATCGTTATTGTAGCTCCCATCTTCACGCTGGCTTGCGCCATAATTGCGCCACTGATGACCGTAGACAGGGCCTAAATCACCAGCAGGGCGGTTAAAGCGCGCTGTCTGTTCAGCCGTAGACCACTCATTCCAAATACGTACGCCATTGGCTTGTAGATAATCAACATGCGTATTGCCACTTAAAAACCAAAATAGCTCATAGATGATAGATTTAAAGTGGACTTTTTTGGTGGTTAATAATGGAAAACCATCGGCTAAATTAAAACGTAGCTGCGCGCCAAAGTGGCTCAGCGTACCAGTGCCAGTACGATCGCCTTTTTCAGTGCCTTCAGTCAGGACAAGACGCAGCAAATCAAGATAGGCTTGCTCATTTTTACTCTGATTGTTGTTACTAATAATGGAGTTGCTCATGGTCATAAAATTGCTCTTCTACGCTATTAAAACGCATAGTTGTATTGTTTTTTAACAGGCTACTTGATGTGAATTAGTGCTTAATAAGCCGACTGCTTACCCCAGTCATAGATACCACGTTTGTAAGCGTATACCAGCATAATGAAACCAATAATAATCATGGGAGCGCTGAGTATCTGCCCTTTGGTCATCCAGCCTAGTAATACAAATCCTTGGTCCGCATCGGGTTGGCGGAAAAACTCAATGATGAAGCGGCTGATGCCATAGCCCAATAAAAATACTGCCGATGCTGCCATACGTGGGCGCGGTTTTGATGAATACCACCATAGGAATAGGAATAATAATAACCCTTCAGCAAGTGCCTCATACAGCTGTGAGGGGTGGCGAGGTAGCAAATACTGCCCATTTACTTCAAGCATCAACTCTTGCAGCTCAGGGTTGGTTTGCAATTGCTGCATATCAGTAGCAGCCGCTTGCGGGAAGTAGGTAAGCCAGTTGTAGCCACCGTTAGAGACACGGCCCCATAGCTCACCATTGATATAATTGCCAATACGACCAAATAATAAGCCCGTTGGCACGCAAGGAACGATAAAGTCCAGCACCTGAAACGGGGTCTTTTTATACTTACGGGCAAAATATAACATGCCCAGTAAGACACCAATCATGCCGCCATGGAAAGACATGCCGCCTTCCCAGACTTTGAAAAGGTAAGCGGGGTTTTGTAAAAATTCACCGAATTGATAAAACAATACATAGCCGACACGACCGCCCAAAATGACGCCAAGTGCGCCAAAAAATACCAAGTCGGACACCATGTCAGTGTTCCAATTGTCACGTTTGGTGCTGCGATACCAAGCCAGACCAAAGGCGGCGGCAAATGCTAATAAATACATTAGGCCATACCAGTGCACTTCTACTGGACCCAAAGACAGCGCTACAGGATCGTACTGAGGATGTATCATCATAAGGGCATCATAAATTTGGTAATAGAATGCTGCTCATAATAGCAAAAATAGCCAGTGAGGCATACCAAATTACGGTGAGGCTCATCTCATGGTAACAACTTATCTGCTACGGGTAACATCTAGAAAGAAAGCCAGAAAACCGCTAAGATATAAAAAATCTGCTGAAGATAAGTGCCATCATAAATATTGCCTCATTATATTTAATGAAGCGTTAGATACTGCGCGCTTGCGCTAATGCACCGTATTAATGGATTAACCGTATTTTTAAGGAATGATTATGCAAGCTAAGTTATCAAAAGTAGCAATATTACCTAATTTTTTACCCTCTAAAAAACAGTTGATGCCACTGGGTTTATTTGGCTTAGCAGCTTTAGCTTTGACTCCTGCTCAGGCAGCGAACAGTAGTATTGAGCAAGTGACCATTTATCAGGGCTTAGCTAGCGTGACTCGTGCGTTACCAATCAATGGTAGCGGCGAGCAGACGCTGGTTTTTTCTTGTCTGTCCCCTTATATCGATAAAGACAGTGTGAGCGTACAAGCAGCAAATGGCATCAATATTGGTGAAGTCAGTATCGAGACTTTAAGCGATGAGCAAGCAGCACAGTGTCAGTATCAAGGTGAGGCGAGAGTGCAGACACAGCAAGATAATTTGGCAGTTATCAATGCTGAGTTAGAAGCGGCACGCTTAGCCAAAGCTTACTTGCAGAATTTAACCAAGGTCACGCAAATTAGTACAGATGGCACGCTTGCCAATAATGCACGAGATCTGGAAACCCAAGCAGTCAGTATCAATAAACGCATACTAGAAATTCAGCAGCGCCAAGCCCGTGCACAAGATGCGCTCAATCAACTAATGGCAGGCAGCGCGACTTCCACTCAAAATAGTGTGACTCAAGTGAGTGTACGTACTGCCAGTCGAGTACCAAGCAGTGTGAAACTGCACTATCAAGTACGCGGCGCGGGTTGGGAGCCAACGTATCAAGCAAGGCTGAATACTGAAACCAAGCAATTAAATATCATTGCCTCTGCGGTTATTGCCCAGCAGACAGGAGAAAACTGGCTCAATGTCCCTTTGATGCTAAGCTCTGTCAATCCCAATCAAAACACCACCAGCCAATTGCCACGAGTTGAGCGTTTTTCTTTATATGAAGAAGATAGAGAAAACCGGACTATATCTGTACCACCTATGGCGGAAAACATGCCTGTTGTGGTATCTGCAAGAGACAGCTATGGTGGTGCCTCGACACCTAACATGGCGCCGCTGCCAAGCTTTACCGTTAGCAGTCAGAATAAAAACGGCATTACCGAATACCGCTTGCCGCAGCGTATTAGTATTCCAAGCGATGGCAGGCGCGTACGGACAGTCATTGATGAGCAGTCGGGCAGTAGCAAGCTATGGATTCGTAGTACGCCGAGTGTGGAGGCAGCTGGCTATTGGTATGCATCCGCACCTTTCTTGACACCAGCTTGGGTAGATGGTTCGCTACAGTTATACCGTGATGATAATTATGTCGGGCAGGCGCGCTATAATTATCAAGCGCTCAAAGAGCAAGGTATCGGTTTTGGTATTGACCCTAATACCATCGTAAAGCAGATAGCTGATGAAGATAAGCAGGGTGATAAAGGCGCTTTCAATCGCACGCAAACCTTGACTAAAACACAAGCGTATCAATTTACCAATCAGCACAACCGACCTATGCATTTACAAGTATTAGGCAGTGAGCCGATTAGCCGCGACGATAGTCTTAAAGTAACCATCACTCATACACCGCCAGTGACTGAGCGTGACTGGAATGACAATAAAGGTATGGTTGCGTGGGAGTTCGATTTACCAAGTAAACAATCGAAAGTCATACAGTCGACCTCTCAGATTAGTTATCCTGCTAGCAAAAACTTATCAGTGAACTAATTTGTCAGTGAACTAAGTTCACACTTAAATCAAGCTTGGCTGTTTGCTAAGCATATTTTTAGTAAAATTAGGAGTCTTATGTGTATTGTCGCCATTGCTTGGCAACTGTTTGATGAGCTGCCTTTGGTGTTATTGTCCAATCGCGATGAGTTTTTGCAGCGTCCGACAGAGCTGCTACATCAATGGGAAGATAAGCCTGTTTTTGCAGGACGCGATGTACAAAGTGGCGGTACTTGGTTGGGTATTCATCAACAGCCCCATCAAGCCAATCATCAAGCGCCTAAAGAGTATTATCAGCAAAACGGACGTTGGGCTGCGGTATTAAATTTTCGCGATGGCGTGCAGGCAAGCTCTGATGAGCGCTCACGCGGGGCGCTAGTCACGGATTTCTTAACCAGTGATATCAGCCCGATGGAGTTTGCACGGCAGATTAGTTTGCAAAACTATGCTGGGTTCAATCTCATTATTGGTGATATGACACAAGCCGTTATCGTCAATAACCGTGGTCATGCTCCTATGCCACTATATGCAGGACTGCATGTCATTTCCAATGGTCAGCCTGAGGACAGCTGGTTTAAAACTGAAAAGCTGCGAGGTAGGCTGCGCCAAGAAGTATTGCCACTAATCGCTGAGAATAGCGAACCTGAGTACTGGCAAGAAGCTGCCTTTGCGGTATTGTCTGATAATACGCAAGCGCCAGTGGATAAGCTGCCGGAGACTGGAGTGGCTGTTGAGATTGAGCAGATTCTGTCTTCTATTTATATAGAGCCTGTTGCTTTTAATCATACGCAAAATAATTTGCCCACTTATGCGACACGTACCCAAAGCATTTTAACCCTGAAATGTCATTCTCAGTTGGCAGATTCAGCAGTGGATGAGATTGCTAGATTAGTAAGCCGAGAGTGTCAGCATGACAGTTATAAAGAATGTCGACATGATAGTCATAAGTAGCCTATGGGTTTCTAATCTATTAGCTTTTTCATCTACTCTTAATGAGGCTCACGTACAATTTCCATGAGAAGTTTGATACTACAGTTTTAATATCTAACAATAGAGAATCACCAATCCCTTTATTAAAGAATGGATTTCACTTTAAATTACTATTTATATGGCGTAAGATAAATATAGGTGTCACTAAAGTTCATACCAGCTGAGTAAACGATCATAAAACAAGGAGTGTGAAATGAGCATGATGAAGTCACTGATATTTATTGAACCAGGCAAAATTGAAATTGTAGATAAAAAAATCCCTGATGTAGGCCCTAATGATGCCTTGATAAAAATTACGACCACGACCATTTGTGGTACTGACATCCATATCTTTAAAGGTGAGTATGCCGTTGCAAAAGGCTTAACCATTGGTCACGAGCCAGTAGGTATCATTGAAAAGCTTGGTAGTGCAGTCATGGGCTATGAAGAAGGGCAGCGAGTCATTGCTGGTGCCATTTGCCCAACGTTTACCTCCTATGCCAGTCAAGATGGTTTCCCTTCACAAGATGGTGGTTATCTTGATGCAGATGGTAGATGTTCTTGTCACGGTTATAAAGCCACAGGCGGCTGGCGTTTTGGTAATCACATTGATGGTACGCAAGCAGAGTATGTGCTAGTGCCAGATGCGCAGGCCAATCTATGTCCAGTGCCAGATGGACTGACGGATGAGCAAGTGTTGATGTGTCCTGACATTATGTCGACAGGCTTCAAAGGCGCAGAAAACGCCAATATTCAGATTGGTGATGTGGTTGCTATCTTTGCACAAGGCCCTATCGGTTTATGCGCTACTGCTGGGGCAAGGATTAAAGGCGCGTCACTGATTATCGCTGTCGATGGCAATAATGACCGTTTGGCCATGGCAAAAAAACTGGGAGCAGATATTACTCTAAACTTCACGGAAGTTGACGTGGTTGATGAGATCATGAAAATCACTGGTGGTCGTGGGGTGGATAGCAGTATCGAGGCGTTAGGTTTACAGTCTACGTTTGAGCAATGCCTCAAAATATTAAAACCAGGCGGTACACTCTCAAGCTTGGGTGTGTATTCTGAAGATTTAGTCATTCCAATGGCTCATTTCGCCTCTGGTCTTGGCGATCATACGATAAGAACGGCTCTCTGCCCAGGAGGTAAAGAGCGTATGCGCCGATTGATGAATGTCATCGAGTCGGGTCGAGTAGATTTATCAGAGATGGTGACGCATACCTATGCCTTGGATGATATTGTAGAGGCTTATGACTTGTTCATGCATCAGCGTGACGGCGTACTAAAAATTGCTATCAAGCCATAATTATTCCGCAAGATATAATCGCTATATAATAGAAGAGCCTGCATCTAAAGGATACAGGCTCTTCTATTACGTGTTACTTTTAATCAAAATGTCAGTTCATCCTATCAACAAGTGATTATCTTGTTCAGGAATAATCAGCTCTTGTCTTAGAGGTAGCTCAGGCACTAGCTCTTGCAAGGCACGGCGATAAACGCCTCGTTTAAAATGAATCACTTGTCCAAGTGGATACCAGTAACTGACCCATTGCCAATGATCAAATTCTGGTTTGCCCTCATCAAAGCGGATATGTTGAGTGTTCGTCTCATCTAAGCGTAGCAAAAACCATTTCTGTTTTTGCCCAATACATAAAGGGTGCTGTCCATGCCGCACATAGCGTTTTGGCAGACGATAGCGCAACCAATCTTGCGTCACTGCCAATAAGTCTACATGACGCGGATGCAGGCCGACCTCTTCCCAGAGCTCGCGATACATCGCATCCATCGGCGTCTCCCCACGGTCGATACCGCCTTGTGGGAACTGCCAAGCGTTGTGACCAATACGTTTTGCCCACAGAACCTGCCCTTGTGTATTTGCCAAGATGATGCCGACATTGGCGCGAAAGCCGTCTGCATCTATCATGATTAAACCTTTTTAATTTATTTAAAATAGCTTATTTTGAGCTAGAACCGTGACAGCAATCATAATTATTATAAGGTGATGGTTGTCGATATTAGGTCAAAATAAGATTCATTACCGTTATTAAACCAAGAAACAAGCAAAATGTGTAACAGTATTTTGCTATAAAATGTTTCACGAGCTTAACTGTTTAAAATCAACCAGTTATAATTAAACTTTTGTAATGTTTTTTGGGGAATCTTACTACAAAGATAGGTTCGAACTATAAGAGGATAGGTTTGAATAATAAACAGTAGGCGGTGTCTGAATGTTAATTCACTGCTAAGAAAATTTTAGTAAAAAGGTTTAATTAAAAATAAGGCTACAAAAGACAAATAGGTGAGCTATTTATAATAATAATGATTTTGGATGACAATGGCTCGATAAAATGTGCCATTGGCTTATGCTACACTAGCCAAGTAAAAATATTGCCAGAAAATAAAAATCGGGCAACGAGCTAATTAAAATAAGGAATGGTCAAGATGTCAGAGTCAAAAGCAAGTGTAACGTGGCAAGAAAACAAAGCATTTATGGGCGTGTCACCATCAGGGCATAATGTACAGATCGATGCCGATAAAGAAAAAGGCGCAAGTCCGATGGAACTGATTCTATTGGGGCTTGGTGGTTGTGCTAGCTACGATGTGGTAGCGATTTTACGAAAATCGCGTCAAGAGGTGACAGACGTGCGTTGTGAGCTGACCGCTCAGCGTGCTGAAACTGTACCAGCTGTCTATACTGACATTCACATGCATTTTGTGGTGACAGGACAAGATGTCAAAGAAAGCCAAGTAGAGAAGGCCATAAAACTGTCCGCAGAAAAATACTGCTCGGCCAGTAGAATGTTGGTACAAGGTGGGGTGAACGTCACCCATGATTTCGAAGTGATTGCAGGGTAGGGGCAAGTATACTAATGAATGCACTTCTGGAATTAGTCTCTGATACCGCAGCGTCCGCCATTTGGGCGATGGTCGCAGCAAGTTTACTACCGCTTGCCATGGCATTGACAGCGAAAGCTATTGGCGGCTTTAATTTGGCTGACAATGCCCATCCACGTGATTTTTTACAAGGTACGACGGGCGCGGCCGCACGTGCTAACGCGGCCCAGCAAAACAGCTATGAAACTTTGCCAATATTTTTGGCGGCTGTTTTAACGGCGATGTTATTCTTTGTACCACAATCGATTATCAATATACTGGCTTGGTTGTACGTGCTGATTCGTATCGGTTTTTGCGTGGCTTATATTACTAATTTGGCGACGTTTCGCTCCATACTTTGGGTGTTATCGATTGCCTGTTGTTTGATGCTATTCTATTTAGCGATTAGGGTGAGTGTTTAATCTTATTCGTTAGACAGATTGGCTTTAAGATAGTGCTGTTTTAAAACAGATTGCCTTTAAGATAAAAGCAGCTATTATTGGCGCACACTGGCTTGCAGTGCACTAATGATAGCTGCTTTATTTTTTTCTCTTTTAATACTGTCCCATAAAACTTTTGCTTCGCTATAGCCTTTGATGAGCATCGCAAGCCATTGCTTATAACGACCCACTAATATCACCTCAGTTTTAGCCCGACCTTCCAAAAATCTTATCTGATGGGTGACCATTGCTTCCCACGACAACGTTGCTGCATTTAGCATGGCATCATCTGAA
Organism: Psychrobacter sp. AOP30-A2-5; assembly: GCF_052378115.1. NCBI lineage: Bacteria > Pseudomonadati > Pseudomonadota > Gammaproteobacteria > Moraxellales > Moraxellaceae > Psychrobacter > Psychrobacter sp. AOP30-A2-5. Next base: position 19,064 of record NZ_JBQSXK010000014.1, read on the forward strand.
CCGCAATCCACACGAGCAACCAAATCTGGACGAGTAACCGCGCCGCGACCTAACATCAGATGTTCTGTACCAGCTTGAGTCATACAGTTTTTCGCGTGCTCTGTATTCCATATTTCACCGTTGGCAATGACTGGAATATCTAGCGTGTTAAAGCTCTGGATTTTGTCCCAATAGGCTGGTGGCTTATAGCCTTGGGTTTTGGTCCGTGCATGAATGGTCAGCCAATCAGCACCACTGTCTTCAATCGCAGCTTTGATATCATCCATGCGGCTGGTATCGGTGTAGCCTAAACGAATTTTAGCTGAGACTGGAATATGAACGGGAACCGCTTGCCGCACCGCGCTGATAATCTGATACATGGTTTCGGGTTCATCCAATAATACCGAACCACCACGATGGCTATTGACCGTCTTGGCAGGGCAACCAAAGTTGATATCAATTGCTGGTGCACCAAGCGCGGCAGCATAAGCAGCATTTTCTGCCATGAGTTGCGCTTCACTACCGAGCAACTGGACATGAATAGGCGTGCCAGAGGCAGTTTTAGCATCATGACGCAGTTCTGGAGCGTATTTATAAAATACATGCGCTGGCAATACGTGCTGAGTCACACGGATAAATTCGCTAACCGACCAATCATAAGGGCGACCCAAGTCTGATGCAATTTGCGTGAGGATTTGCCGCATTAATGGGTCGGTCAAGCCTTCCATTGGTGCAAGGAGGCGGACGGGATTGGCGAATAACTGACGGATGGTATTTTGACGTATTTGAAGTTGCTGATTAGTATTCATGCTTGTTGTTCACTGCTAAAAGGGTGCTATTAAAGGATTGCCATAAAGACAGGTAGGCTAGAGGTTTAGAGTGGCAAATACAGAAGTGACTAACTGAGAAAAATTAAGTATTACCAAAAATCACTTTTTTGCCTGTCTGCAAACCAGATATCAAGTCTTTAATATTATGGATGTCCAAATTGCTCTGGGCACGTGTGCAAGCGACGTAAAGCAAACGCAACTCTTCAGGGCTTATTTTGACCGCATTGGTCGTCACATCATAATAAAAATCATCATCCAGCTGTACCTTTCCCCATTCGAGCCCTTTCGCTTTGTGGGCAGTGGAGATAACATAGTCAGCATTTTCGATACTGGTGAGACTATTGACCGCTTGGCTCAGGACATTGGTGCCATGATCATCGACCAATTTCACCAGTGTTTTCAGATCACTGCCTTCATTGGTTTCAGAATACTCTTGCACATCACCCCAATTATAAAAATACGCCAGTTCAGGTACGCCATATGCCGATTTACCATTCTTTAAATTTTCAGCTGCCTGACAAAATTTAAGCATACGATCGGTATCGGCTTGTAGCGCTACCCTATGACCTAATTTTAATCCAGTTAATAATTGCGACATTGCGGCTGCATTAGTGCGGCAAAGGATGGCATCTTTTTTACTATGTACCATACCCTTATCAGTAGAAGATTGCTTATTAGGATTGCCTTTTAACGGGACGTCTTCTTGCAATGCTTTGAGCAAAGTATTGGCAATCTCAGCAATCGGTTCGCCAAAACGAAATGACTGGGTCAATAAGGTTTGTGGTAAGGGTAGTTTTTTCATCGCATTGACTGCGCCGCGCCATTCATAAATCTGCTGATGAGCGTCACCCACATAAATTACTTGCCGTGGCTGCTGGGTCAAAATTCCCATCATCAAGGGATCGGCATCTTGCGCTTCATCAAACAAAATAAAATCAGCGGGAATACTGGGTTTAGACAGTGCCCATAATTTAAGATAAATATCATGCCCGATACCAGCAGGATGGCGTGCATCAATAGACTGTAACCAGCGCTGCTCAACAGCAGGGTAGAGCATTTCACGCAGCTGCTCGGCATCAGAATCATCGAGCCAGCTGGGAAACAATATATGTCTAGGGGCAGGATAACTGGCATGGGTACTACAAAAATTGCTGACAGCATCACTGACGAATCGCGACAGTCGGGCTGGAGTGAGGGTAATATATTTGTTTATACCATCCATTTGCCGACGTACTTGGACGGGCTGCAAACCCAAATCATCACCCAAACGCTTGGGTGAAAAACGCGGCAACGACAGCTTAGCAGTGATATCACGGGCGACATGCCGATAAGCAAGCGAATGAAAGGTGCGACATTCCACATGCGGTGGAAACTTTGAGCGAGCATCATTGGCAATGGTTTTGTTAAATGCCAAATACAAACCGCGTCCACGCAAACGCTCACCAATCAGTTTTAAGGTCGTCGTCTTACCAGCACCCGCATAAGCCACCACTTTAAATGACTTGTGATCCATCGCCATGTTGAGCGCGCTCAGCTGCTCATCAGTGGGATCGCTCATATAAGCTGGCATAGATGCGGACATAAAAAATTACCTAAAAGAGTAAAACGGATCAAAAATGACGGGGGTAAAAAAAGCCACTGCATAGACAATGGCTGGCTCGTCATATGAAATTGCAAAATACTTGCAAGCGCACATGACAATAATACAAAAACTCATAGAAAATAAAGGTGGAAATAAGTAGGTTATAGTAACAGATTAGCGCGTTGGCTGTTTTTGGAATAAGTACCTGACAAGTGATGTTATTCTTTACTTAACCCTGCATCGCTTGCTAAGGCAGGACTGTGTTCTTCTTTAATTAAAATTTTTGCTAAAAATAATCCTAGCTCAAACAACAACCACATCGGAATGGCGAGCATCAACATCGACACCCCATCAGGCGGTGTCACGACCGCAGCAACGGCGAAACAGCCGACAATAATATAACGGCGTTTATCTTCTAGGCTCTGAATGGAGACGACGCCCGTCAATATCAATAGCAAGGTGACGACTGGAATCTCAAAGGTTAAACCAAATACCATAAAGAGTTTGAGTGCAAAACTTAAATAACTGTCGATGTCGGTCATCGGCAAGACGTTCTGCGGCGCGAACATAATAAAAAATTTGAGAACGCCTTTAAGGACAATAAAATAAGAGAAAGCCACACCCGCATAAAATAAAAATATAGAGGACATTAAAACGGGAATAGCGATTTTTTTCTCTTTTTTATAGAGACCAGGAGCGACAAACGACCAGATTTGATACAAGATGTAGGGCATTGCAAAGAATGCAGCGACAAAAACAGTCAGGCGTATCGGTGCCATAAAGTTAGAGGTGATATCCGTCGCGATCATCGTTGCGTTGGCAGGCAACTGGGCAACCAATGGGTTGGACAAAAAATCATAGAGCTCGCGTGAAAATCCGACCAAAGCCAAGAATATGACCAGTACGGCAACACATATCTTAATCAAATGATGACGCAGTTCAATCAAATGCTCGGTAATCGGCATATCGCCAAGTGAGCTTAGGATATCGCCAGAGTCCTCAGTATTGCTGTCGACATTACCATCAAGGGTAGCTGTTGAGGTCTCGATATCTGAATCCGCGACTTTTTCTTGACGGCTTTTTTTACGTTTAAATAAGCCCACTAATGACTCTCCTGCTCATGAACAGAAGCCTGTTTAGGTAAAGGACTGTCTATATGGCTGTTTAGTAAGATATCGGCTTTATAATTTGGTAAGTAGGGCGGTTGCGGCAAACGACGCGCTTTATCATAAGCTCCAAGACGAAACCACATATTTTCCCACGGTCTAGTTGTGATGGTTTGAGACACTGGATTGGCGTTATCACTACAGTCAGTTTTTAGACTATCATTATCGCCTTGTGCCGATGACTGCTCAGGGCTTTCTGGTTTCTCAGCCTGTCTATTACTGTCATAGGCGTAGTCAAACGCTTTTGGCTGCACTGGTCGATTATCATCATTCTCACTACTGGCTTGACTACTTTGTCTAGGCGTATTGTCATCGCCTGGATCACGCGATGCTTTTAAATGCTGGTTTTGCGAGGATTCAAACTCTTGCATACTGCCGCGCATCTCCACCATCTCACGCCTCATATCTGCTTCAGTCTGGCGAATTTTGGCCAACTCTTTTTGCATAAGCTGGCGGGTCTCTGCCAAATCAAGTTCAGCTTCGATTTCAGATTGCAGGGTGGATACCGTGCGGCGAATTTTGGCATACCACTGCCCAGCGGTACGCGCTGCCTGTGGCAGTTTTTCTGGGCCCAAGACGATTAGGGCGATAACACCAAAGAGGAGTAGTTCAGAAAAGCCGATATCAAACATAATGTTCCGATGTCACTGTCTAAAAGGTCACTGTCTAGAGGCTATACATTATGCGTGTCATCAACCTTGGTGGTTGTTGGGCGCTCTTCAGTGTGTGCATTGCCATCATGATCGAGCACCACATGCTTTTTAGCATGCTCAGTATTTTCGTCTTTGACCGCTTCTTTGAAGCCTTTGACTGCGCCGCCCAAATCTTTGCCAGCATTTCTAAGCTTCGAGGTGCCAAATACGACCACCACTACCACCAATAAAATCAGCCAATGCGTAATAGAAAAACTACCCATAAATGTATCCTTGTGTCTTGATTTTCAGTCTTTGTATGCCTACTTTGGGTGTATCGAATATCGTTATACTCAATAAACAGCCTCGACATACAATGCGAAGTAAAACAGAGCTATATTATAACCTGCACTTGTGACAAAAAGGTGAAATCAACAATAATCAAACAGGGCAATGGTCAAGCTTATAGAAACTATCGCGCCGCCTTTTCATCGATACCTGATAGACCAAAACGTCGACCTAGCTCATTTAATACTGCATCCGACTCAATATCGAACCACGCCAGTCCAACCAAGGTATGAAACCAGACATCGGCCACCTCATAGATGAGCTCGTGACGAGCGTCATCATATTGCGCTTTATTGCTATTTTCGTCGCAATTGGCAAAATCTTTGGCGGCAATGATACTTTCAGTACTCTCTTCGCCAACTTTTTCTAGAATTTTATTTAAACCCTTTGCGTATAAGCTTGCCACGTACGAGCTATCAGCATCTGCTTGTTTACGCTCTGCCAATACACCGTCAAGCTGCTGCAAAATAGAGCGATTGGTAGTGTCGTTGTCATGGTGACTGTGATTGGCATCTGAAGGGATTACATCGTGAGCCTGCGTCTCGTTAGTTTTAGGAGTGGCTTTTCCTGCATCGCTTGAATGATAAATATCAGCAGGGTCTTTTAATACCTTATCGACGGTTTGCCATTCAGGCGTTTGACCCGACAAATCTAAACGCTGATAGAAGCAAGACTCGCGACCAGTATGGCAAGCGATACCGCCAGCCTGAGTGACACTAAGGACAATCACGTCTGCATCACAGTCCAAGCGAATATCATGTACGGTCTGAGTATGACCCGATGACTCGCCCTTATGCCACAATTTTGCACGTGAGCGTGAAAAATAAACCGCTGTCTGCGTTTGCGCGGTTAACTGTAGTGCTTCGGCATTCATCCAAGCCATCATCAAAATACGCCCAGACTTATGATCTTGAGCAATTGCAGGAATCAAACCATCATCATTAAATTTTATGGCAGCCAGCCAAGCAGGTAAAGTCATAATATATCTGTCTTCTTATTTATATAGAAATCAAAGGGGAATAAGTGAATCGTAACGGATTCTATTTATGGTCTGAATAAAAAAGCGGTTGGTGTTAGGGCATGTCCTCAATATCAAATCCTGTAGAGATGTGGGTACAGCGCTTCTTTCATAATTTTATCAAGCGCAATCGACTTATTGAGGCGAAAGTCATAATTGACAAAATGCTGCCGCGCCTTGGCTACTGTTTCTCCATTATGCATACGGGTGATTTTTATCACTATAGTGCCACCCTTATCGTATAACGGCTCAACGCCTACTTCAAATAATAGCTCTTCACGCGCCCGTATGCGACTGACAATACTTAGCTGTAACTCATCGATAATTAAACCGTGATAATCTGCATCGATCTCTTTAATACCTTTAGAGTAAAAAAATCTCTGCCGCGCCTCACATAGCAATGCCGTCAATGATTCGAGCGTCAGGTACTGAGCCATATCAAGCTCAATATGACGCACACGCATCACTGTTTCAAAGACAAATATGTCGTTATCAAAGTCTAATTCTTGTTTTGACACGTTATCTCCTAGATTGATTGCAGGCTATGAGTGCTGCTAATCATGGTGTAGGTTGGTAGCGTCATCATCGTACGATAGGCGCTCGATAAGTGTGATAAATAACTTTGTATTATTAACGCTCAGCTTATACTAAGGTTCAGTCTCTACTTAAGCACAGCTTAAGCTGACATTCAATCTATTTGGCGGTAAATCCGCAGTTTTATGAGTGTTTTGACTAAAATCTTTATAAATGGGCTCATACTCATTATCCACTGTCATACCTACTAAGGCGTGTTCTCATTTTAAAAATAATGATAAGAATGATATAAATTGCCGTCAAACAAAGAAAGTAGCGCAAATAATATCGAGAAATGAACCAGCTGTTTAACGTAGCTTGGCAGAATTTAACCGTTTTTAGTCCATTTATTTGCTTTCGTTCAGATTGAGGACACGCCCTAGGCGAGGCGTAAAAGTTTCCTTGGCAAAACAGTGCATTATCTGCTAAAATACCGCCTCCCACCTCGAGGCAAATAGAGGTTTAGTGGGTGTTTTTACAGCCACTATTCGTTATTAACTATTTGACGACCAGGTTCTATCAAAGACAAAGAGGCAAATCATCATGAAAGTTAAGATGAAAACCAGAAGCGGTGCAGCTAAACGCTTCAAAAAAACAGCGAACGGCTTCAAGCGTAAGCAAGCAAACAAAAGCCATATCTTGACCAAGAAATCAGCTAAGCGTATTCGCCAGTTGCGCGGTCTAAAGATGGTGGACAAGTCTGACGAAGCAGCAGTTCGTCGCATGTGCCCATACATCTAGTAGGCTATCGTCATTTATCTTTAATTAAGCGCTGTTTAATTTATGGCGACTGGATTAAAAATATCTGACTTTGCAATCTGATAGCGATGTCTACTATTCGATGACATCGTGATTCGTTTAATAATGATTAAAGAAATCTTGGAGTAATTTATGGCCCGTGTAAAACGTGGTGTACAGGCGAATCGTCGTCACAAAAAAATCCTAAAACGCGCAAAAGGCTACTACGGTGCCCGTTCACGTGTTTACCGCGTAGCGGTACAAGCAGTGACCAAAGCTGGTCAATATGCTTATCGTGACCGTCGCAACAAAAAACGTACCTTCCGTCGTCTTTGGATTGCACGTATCAATGCTGGTGCACGCTTAAACGGCTTAAGCTACAGCCGCTTTATCAATGGCATGAAATTGGCTAACATCACTGTCGATCGTCGCGTACTTGCTGACATCGCTATGCATGATGCAGCGACTTTCACAGCGTTGGTCGAAAAAGCAAAAGCGGCATTAGCATAAATATTAACCTTCCTTTAGGGTTGCTGCTTGTTTAGTCAGAATTTACAAGTAGTTATCTATATGGATAGGGATAATATTGATTAATAGTATGATATTAATAAAAGCTACCGCTGGTCGGTGGCTTTTTTTATATCACATTATCTTAATACTTCATGTCACAGCCTTGTTTTAGCACCAACGCTAAATATGCTTTTTTGAGATAGCTTTTATCATCGTCTAAATATTCAAGCCATTCATATCACTGGTATTATTTTTGAATGACTGGGTAAATGGTTTGCAATATTTGGTCAAATCCCTACAATTACCAATCACTATTATTAATAGTCCGTTTAAATCAGGAAGAATGCATCTTATGACTACCCCTGCTGCTACCACCGATTTGTCGGCGCTACCGACCTTGTCCACAGAGCTAAGCGAGCTTAATGAAGCTCAGCTAAATGAGTTGGCCAGTACCGCTGAAGCCTTGGTTCTACAAGTAACCGATGTGCGTGCGTTGCAAGATTTGCGTGTGCAATTGACCGGCAAAAAGAGCCCATTAACTGGCTGGTCAAAGCAGATGGGTAAACTCAGCAGCGACGATAAAAAAACCTACGGCGGCTGGTTACATCAAGTTCGTAGCCGTATTCAAGATGCGTTGACAGCGCAGCAGCAGCAGTTAGAAGTGGCTGCACTAAATGCCAAGCTTGCAAGCGAAAGTATTGATATCACCTTGCCTGCTCGCGGTGGTCAAAAAGGTCATTTGCATCCAGTGACCATGATTACCCAGCGTATGCAGCAGTATTTTATACAAGCGGGTTTTAACGTTGCTACTGGTCCTGAAGTCGAAAGCGATTACTATAACTTTGAAGCGCTCAATATTCCGTCGCATCATCCAGCACGCGCGATGCACGATACCTTCTATTTTGATGCGCATTATCTACTGCGTACGCATACCAGCCCCGTGCAGATTCGCACCATGGAAAAGAATGAACCGCCTATTCGTATTATTTGCCCAGGTCGCGTTTATCGCAATGACTCGGATCAAACGCATTCGCCGATGTTCCATCAGCTAGAAGGTTTAATGGTCACTGAGTCGAGCACTTTTGCTGAGCTAAAGGGTCTGATTAGTGAGTTCTTGGAAGCATTTTTTGCCAAAGAGCTGACTGTACGTTTCCGTCCGTCATTTTTCCCCTTTACCGAGCCGTCAGCTGAAGTGGATATTCTCGATGACAATGGTAAATGGCTTGAGGTTATGGGCTGCGGTATGGTACACCCACAAGTACTGACCAACTGCGGTATTGATGCCGAAAAATATACTGGCTTTGCTTTTGGAATGGGGATTGAGCGCTTCGCGATGTTATATTACGGCATCGATGATTTGCGTTTATTTTTCCAAAATGACGTACGCTTTTTAAAGCAGTTTGGCTAGATTTTATTATTTAATAATACCTCTACCTTTACTCCAAAACCTTTATTATAAAATTCTGATCTGAGATATTTATGAAAATTAGCGAACAGTGGCTACGTCAATGGGTAAACCCCAACAATAGCAGTGAGCAATTGGCCGAACAACTCACGATGGCAGGACTTGAGATTGATGATCGCTATGCGGTTGCCCGTACCTTCAGTGGTGTGGTTGTCGGTGAAGTCATCAGCGTCGAGCAACATCTAGATGCCGATAAACTGCGCGTTACGCAGGTGAATATTGGTGCCGCTGAGCCATTACAAATTGTCTGCGGTGCACCTAATGTCACCGTTGGTATGAAAGCACCGGTTGCGACCGTTGGTGCCATTTTGCCTTCTGATAATGGTGCAGGTTTTGAAATTAAAAACGGTAACCTACGTGGTGTCGACTCTAACGGTATGCTATGCGGCGCGTCTGAAATTGATTTAATCGATAGCATCGATGGTCTGCTTGAATTGCCAGCTGATGCACCGATTGGTATGGATATTCGTGAGTATTTAGGTTTAGACAATCAGATATTAGATATCTCTATCACGCCAAATCGCGGTGACTGCTTTAGTGTACGCGGTATTGCACGCGAAATATCAGTTATCAATGATTTGCCAATGCAGCTGCCTGAGATTCCTACCAATGTGGTAGTTACTGAAAACGCTGCTGGTACTGCTACGCCAGTGGTAACGGTTAGTGCAATTGAAGCGTGCCCACGCTATTTACTACAATTAATCAGCAATATTGATCGTAGCATCGATACACCAAAGTGGATGCAAGATGCACTAGTGCAGTCAGGACTACGCTCGCACAACTTTTTGGTTGATGTGACCAACTATGTATTGATGGAATTGGGTCAGCCGCTACATGCGTTTGATGCTGATACTATCGAGGGCGATATCGTTGTGCGTTTGGCACAGCCTGAAGAAACGATTACTTTATTGAATGAGCAAACCATTACCTTAACCGGTGATGAATTGCTCATCGCTGATGATAAAGGCGCATTGGCACTTGCCGGAATCATGGGCGGTCAGCGTAGTAGTGTGACTGATAGCACAACCAATATTGTTGTAGAAAGCGCTTTCTTTGGTCAGCTAGCTATTGCCGCGCGCGCACGCCGTTTTGGGTTACATACCGATGCCTCACAACGTTTTGAGCGTGGGGTAGACTTTGCGTTACCAGAGCTAGCACTGGCACGCGCTGTTGATTTGATTACTAGCGTTACTGGTGGGCAAGCCGGACAAATAGTAAAAGCAGAAAGCAGTGAGCATTTACCAGCTCGCGCACCGATCACTTTACCAATTGCTAAAGTTCGTGATGTCATCGGTATTGAGATTGAGCCAGCAGTCATGGTTCGTATCTTAACCCAATTGGGCTTTGAGATAGTGCAGCAAGCCGATAGCCTGATTTGCACGCCGCCATCGTATCGCTTTGACATGAGTATTAAAGAAGACCTCATCGAAGAAATTGCGCGTATCTATGGCTATGACAATATTCCAAGCGTGTTGCCGCATTTGCAAGTCAGCATGGATTATGACGATACCGCAGACTTGACACACGAGATGAAGCTCGCGCTGGTCGATAATGGCTATATGGAAGCCATTAGCTTTAGCTTTAGTGACGCAAAAATAGAAGCCTTGCTCGATGATAAAGCTTTAGGAGAAGTGTTGGCACTGGCCAATCCTATCTCTAGTGACTTAGCCGTGATGCGCCGTACTTTGTTATCAAGCTTATTACCTTGCGTGCAGTACAATCTCAATCGTCAGCAGCCGCGCGTGCGTTTCTTTGAAACAGGGCTTAGCTTTGTTGGTCAAAGTATTAGTGAATTGGTACAAACGCCAAGTATTGCGTTAGTAGCAGTTGGCGATGTCTGGGACGAGCAAGCGTATCAAAACCGTGCGTTAGACTTTTATGATCTTAAGCATGATATTGAGCAGTTATTACCTGCACAAATGGATAGCGCCCGTATTCGCTATGAGCGCAGTGAGCTTGCTTTCTTGCATCCGGGTCAAAGTGCTAAGCTCTATATTGATGATGAATATGTCGGTTGGTTGGGTCAGTTGCATCCTAACACGGCTAAGCAGTTAGATTTGCCAGCTACGTGGGTTGCTCAATTATCACTTGCGCCATTACTGACCCTTGCCCGTGAGCAGCATACCATCAGCACCCCGAGCAAATTTCCACAAGTACGCCGTGATATTGCCATTTTAGTAGATAGTGAGATCAGCTTACAGACATTAGAGTCGACGATACGCACGGCAGCTGGTGAGCTATTGGCTGATCTGTGGCTGTTTGATGTGTATCAAGGCGACAACGTGCCAGCTGGTCAGCGCTCATTAGCTTTTGCGCTAATATGGCAAGACAATGCACAAACGCTATCTGATGACGCCATTAAAACCGCGACTGACAAAGTGGTACAAGCACTAACTGAGCAACATGCTGCAAAGTTGCGTGACAGCTAACATATAACTCTTATCATAGACATGCTCTGTAGCCTCACTCTTAAAGAGGCTATAGGGCATTGCTATTTATAAGAATTATGATTTTATAAAATTTTTATCCATAAAAATAGTTAAGTGGTTATTAATAAAGGATTTTAAAGCAGTCTTTGTTAAAAAGAGGTTAGAAAACCTTTATAATAACTAGCATTAACCCTCATACCGCTAAACCATGATATTCGACATCACGACATAGCATAGGAGTCGTACTGTGAGCACCTTAACCAAATCTGACATGATTGAGCATTTGATGAGTCATCTTGACCTAACACGCCAAGAAGGCCGCTGTTTGGTAGAGAATTTCTTTGATGAATTGTCAGAGAGTTTAATTGATGGCAAAGAGGTCAAGCTTTCAGGCTTTGGCAACTTCGAGCTTAAAGATAAAAATAGCCGTCCAGGTCGCAACCCTAAGACAGGAGAGCCAGTCGCCGTATCAGCACGCCGCGTGGTGACTTTCAAAACAGGGCAAAAATTCCGTCAACAAGTTGATGAGCGTCTCTTTGACGAGTAGCAGTAACTGTCAATCGTATAAAACTGAACATATAAATATATCATGACTTCATGATGGTTGTTAAAGTTACGCTTTATTATTAATGTGAGATGGTTGATCTACATTTGATCAGAGATCATTAACTATCATATTTAGCTATTAATAACCATGAACGATGGTAAATGACACGCACAAAAAAAGAGAGCTTAGGCTCTCTTTTTTTTACTACAGTATTTCTATCATATAAACGATAAAATTACTGAGCTGGTTCTTCAATAACTACAACTTCGTCAGCTGCGTCTACAGCTGGAGTTTCGCTAGCTACGTCAACGCTAGTAGTAGTACCGTCTACAGGTACTTCAGCATCGATTTCGTCAGTAGCAGTAGCAACTTGAGCATCAGCGATGTCAGCTTCAGCTTCAGCAACAGCAGCGTCAGCATCAGCAGTTACTTCGCCTTCAGCAGCAGCTTCGTTTAGCTCTTCTGATGCATCTTGCACTTCTTCTTGTGCGTCAGATAAATCTTCAGCGGCGTTTTCTTTGTTGCTGTCACAGGCAGTAAGGCCCATAGTTGCAGTCATGATACCAGCTAGAGCAAGTAATTTTAAGTTCATAAGGTTTTCTCCGGGAAAATGAAATGATCAGTAGCAGCAAAAAAGGTTGAAAGCTGAGATTTCTCAGAATTCAACTAGTCTTAGTTACAGCTACTCAGCTTTCACGCATTCTATAGGATTTCTATATAAATAGAAATAGGCTGTACAATTAAGTAACAATAAAATTGTAAATAGTGTTTTACATCACTTATTCATTATAATTTTTAATACAACGAGCCAAATTAATAGACGTATAATCAATGACATCAGCCTATTTTGATGACTTTTTCGATGTCTTGATTTCCACTATGCTTTTTAAGCATCTATTGTATCTATTAGGGTTTAATAGTCATTAAATGTCTTGATTAGTGCAATATCAAGAGCCTAGTAAAGTAGCGTTTATCAAAAATACTTTGTCACTACTTACGTATCAGAAATCGGATTTGATCAGAAAATAAAGAATTGAGTCAAAATTACACTATATAAAAAATCATCAATACGAGTAGCAATATATATCGTATATTTGAGGAATGAAACAATGAAATGGCAAGGTAGACGCGGCAGTTCCAATGTGCGCACCAGCAGTGGTGGTGGCAAAATGATAGGCGGTGGTATCGGTGGTATTATTATTGCTGGCATTTTATGGCTGGTATTTGGGGTAAATCCAATGACCGCTTTACAGACGGGTCAAGTAGTAGCAGGCGGTGGCAATAGCAGTGCCTCTACCGAGCCTGCGACAAGTAACGATCGAGATACGCAGTTTGTCAAAGTAGTATTGGCTGATACTGAAGAAGTTTGGCATCAGATATTCAAAGAAGCAGGCAGCACCTATCAGGAGCCATCATTGATTCTCTTCAATGGTCAAGTTAGCTCAGCCTGCGGCAGTGCTAGCTCCGCGACGGGCCCATTTTATTGCCCAGGCGATCAGACTGTCTATCTAGACAAATCTTTCTTTGTAGAAATGCGCCAAAATCTCGGTATAACGGGTGATAAGCAAGGCTCTGGCGACCAAGATAATCAAGGTAAAGCGGGTGATTTTGCGCAAGCTTATGTTATTGCGCATGAAGTTGGTCACCACGTACAGACTTTGTTAGGCATCAGCCAGCAAGTTAATGAAGCCAGCCGTCAAGTCACTCGTGCACAAGCCAATAAGCTATCCGTACTACAAGAACTGCAAGCTGATTGTTTTGCTGGAGTTTGGGCACAACGTAACCAAGAGCGTGTACAGTTTTTGGAGGCAGGTGATATCGATGAGGCCATCAATGCCGCTGGTCAAATCGGTGATGATCGTTTAGCGCGTGCTAGCGGTGGAGCAGTCGTACCTGATAATTTCACTCATGGTACCAGTCAGCAGCGTGTTCAGTGGTTCACTCGTGGTTTGGAAAGTGGCAACGTGCAGTCTTGTGATACTTTTAGCGGGGCATTATAGTCAGTATCGCTATGATATTTTAGCGTATTAACTATCGCCTAAAAAAGGCGATCCAACAAAAAGCCTGCAACATCGATTGCAGGCTTTTTGTATTTTAGAGCGTTTTAGACATATTCAATTTAGACATATTCAATAGATTTAAAATACACACAGTTGAAATGCTTAAAAACGGTCTTGATAGCACCAAATAATCATTTAGCGATTATCTGCTGTTGTTAAGAATATAAGCACCAGCGCCACCTACTGCAGCACCACCAAGTGCGCCACGAGCGATGTCTTTGCTATCGCCGCCACTTCTAATAAGTGCACCAGCAGCAGCGCCGGCAGCAGCACCTTTAGCGGTATTGCTCAAGCCACTATTGTATCCATTAGTTGCACAGCCACCCATGATAAGGGCAGAGCTAGTAAGGGCAGTCATTGCGATAGTTTTAGCAAATTTCATAGTATCACCTGTTAGGTTATCAAGTTAGTTTATCAAAATCAAAATACGATATTTTTATTACCACTAATTTTAATACCGATAGTAAGCTGTATTAAAATATTTGGGCAAGTATCTTAGAATAATCTATTGTGCTACCGCAAGACATACAAAGGTCTGCATTAGTAAGGATTACATCAAGGATGTTAAATATCTCGAAAATTATACCGCTATTAACACGTGATAGCAGAGTATATCTATACTGGCTCCTATACTAACCCATATAATAATTTCTAGGCGTAGTAAAAGCGCTAAGCTTTGCAAATAGCCTGTAAAGGATGTTTCTCCACTGTATCGTTGGTAGGGGTTTTGCTTAGGGTTATTGTATTTATATTGATAGTAAGCTAACTGTTTTTGAAAATAGCACTTTTGGCGTTTAATCGTTAGGTGTTAGGGTATGTTCTCATTTCTATTGCCATTTTTTATATATTCAGGACATGCCTGAATATATAAAAAATGAATACAAAACGAAAAGACCGCACGAGTGCGGTCTTTTCTACTTAAGTTGCTTATTTATTGAGTATGGGAAGGCAGCACGGATCTATCATTAGTTCTGTGATTTACGTTTCATCTGCTCAAAGAATTCGTCATTAGTTTTCGCTTCTTTTAAGCGGTCTAGTAAGAACTCAGTGGCTTGTACACCATCCATCGGCTGTAATAGCTTGCGTAAAATCCAAACCTTGCGCAGTTTATCTTCATCAAGCAGACGCTCTTCACGGCGTGTACCAGATTTTTTGATATTAATCGCAGGGAAGACACGTTTTTCAGCCAGATCGCGCTCAAGCGTAATCTCTTGGTTACCAGTACCTTTGAACTCTTCAAAGATAACGCTGTCCATTTTACTACCCGTATCGATAAGCGCACTGGCAATAATGGTCAAACTGCCGCCTTCTTCAACATTACGAGCAGCACCGAAGAAGCGTTTTGGGCGCTCTAACGCATTGGCGTCTAGACCACCGGTCAATACTTTACCTGATGATGGAATCACGGTGTTGTAAGCACGCGCCAAACGAGTAATCGAATCCAGTAAAATAACCACGTCTTGTTTGTGCTCGACCAAACGTTTGGCTTTTTCAATAACCATTTCAGCGACTTGTACATGACGCTGTGGCGGCTCATCAAAGGTAGAGGCAACCACTTCACCGCGTACCGTACGTACCATTTCGGTGACTTCTTCTGGACGCTCATCAATCAATAGGACGATTAAGTAGCATTCAGGGTTATTACGAGTAATCGACTGAGCAATGGTTTGTAGCAGCATCGTTTTACCCGCTTTTGGCGGTGCGACGATGATAGAACGCTGACCTTTACCAATCGGCGCGATTAGGTCGATGATACGACCCGTCAGATCCTCAGTAGTGCCGTTACCAAGCTCGAGTTTTAAATGCTCAGTTGGGAATAGAGGTGTCAGGTTTTCAAAGATAAGCTTATGGCGTGAGCGATCTGGGGTATCAAAGTTGATTTCACCAACTTTCAATAACGCAAAATAACGTTCAGAATCTTTCGGTGGACGAATCGTACCAGCGATACTATCACCCGTCTTCAGACTAAAGCGGCGAATTTGGCTAGGGCTGACATAAATGTCATCAGGACCGGCTAAGTATGAGCCTTCTGATGAGCGCAAAAAGCCAAAACCATCCGGAAGAACCTCAAGTACGCCGTCACCATAAATGGCTTCACCGTTCCGCGCATGGGTTTTTAGGATAGCAAAGATGATGTCTTGTTTACGGCTACGCGCCATATTATCAAGACCCATTTCTTTGGCGATAGCCAATAGCTCAGCGATTGATTTTTTCTTTAATTCAGTAAGATTCATAGATAGGTCATTAGCAATTGATCAGATGAGAGATGCCATTAGCAGCACAAGTCACGACAGTGATTAAAACAACGATAGTATGGTGATAGAGGGTGCGTGCACAGAGCTGGATTTATGTAGTTTGGATATTACGTGTCAGCTTATATACGAATTGCAATCGTTTATGCAAGGTAATAAGAAATAAGGATAAAGAAGTCTACATAAGAGTCTGCGTCAAAAACTCAATATCAGTAATTGTGTTTAGTCATTTCGTTCAGCAATGGTGTTTATAACGACGATTGTGTTTTTGTTGATAAACACGAGGAGAATAGCGATAAGACAGTTAGGAAAACCGTTAGTTTTCTGTTGTCAGCAGACTATACGGTCTTCACAATAGCATTGTCAATAAATTTTGCCAAAAAAGTCGTCTAATTGAGTTTTTTGCATAAAAAACAAGCAAAAAAGCCACTATCTACGTTAGATAATGACTTTTTCGACGGTGTTGCTGTCTCTTTAGAATGCTTATGCAAAACGAGCAAGTCTCGACTTAGAGATGCTTGTCTAACACTTTTGCCAATTCAGCTTTTGGCTGTAGACCCATCACTGAGTCAATTTTTTCGCCATCTTTAAAGACAAATAGTGTTGGGATATTACGGATACCAAAACGGCTGGCTGCTTGTGGGTTGCTATCCACATCAACTTTGACGATTTTAACTTTGCCTTGGTACTCAGTGGCTAGATCTTCTAAAATAGGGGCGATTGCTTTACAAGGACCACACCATGCTGCCCAGAAGTCTACCAATACTGGCACATCTGATTGCAATACGTCTTTGTCAAAGTCGGCATCGGTAGTATGTAAAATAAGGTCTGACATAATTTATCTCTCTTGTTTTATTATTTCTATCGCCATCCATCAACCAATATATTTTTTGCATAATAGAATGATGAGTGACCAAAGAAGCGTTTAGAAGTGGTTAAAATGTGCCATTATATTAACATGTTTGTTCGGGGTTAACAGATGCAGGCTGGTTAAATTGTTTAACAATTACGATTAGCACAATAAATCGACACATAACGACACAGGCATGGTTTTATCTGTCACTTGATAATACTGTCTGTGTTTTTTACTCAAAAATAAGCGGTTTATAACACTATATCTATACTCTAATATCTACCACTTAAGACAGCTTTCATATGCAAGCTCATTAATCATTCAAGCCCATTTATATAAGTGCCCATTTTTATGCCTTTTACTGCTGAAGAAGTCAACGCCCTCAATGCTCAAGAAAACGCCTATCCGCTTGAGTTTTTTCAAGCCTTTGCGCAACAGATTACTGTCTACGAAGATGATGATATTTGGGTGGTTGATAAGCCTGTAGGTCTGTTGAGTGTCGATGGCAAAACGCTCAAGGTCAGTTTGCTGGCGAGACTTGAGCGTGCCAATCCCGCAGTCAAGCTGATTCATCGTCTGGATATGGATACCTCAGGGTTGCTCATTTTTGCCAAAAATGCTGCCGCACAAACCCATATTAGTAAGCAATTCATTGAACGTTTGCCACAAAAAAAATATCAGGCACGCGTCTTTGGAGAGTGGGAGCGTGTCGGCGCAACGGGTGAGATATCTATACCAGTGCGCTATGAGCCGGAGACGAAACCGCGCCATATCGTCGATCCTAGCTGGTCAAAGCATGCCTTAACTTTATATGAAGTCATCAGCCATGAGCAATGCAACGGTCAGACAGTCACGCGCGTAATGCTAAAGCCGGTCACGGGTCGTAGTCATCAGCTGCGCGTCCATATGGTGCATGTTGGTCATGTGATGATTGGCGATCCTATTTATGCAGAAGGCACGGCTTTAGCGATTGCGCCAAGGCTTAATCTCCATGCCCAGCAATTGCGTCTCAAGCATCCTACGCTTGGTGCGTGGATGGATTGGGAAAGCCCAAGCCCTTTTTAAATGAATTTATGCCAAATTTTTTAAACCCATCATGCAAAAACAAGGAACGTATTATGCTTGATATGACGGCAGCCAAACAGGCAGTTAAGAAACGCTTCAAAGCTCAATCGGCACTCTCAGACACACCAGTGAATTATGAAGTACTGATTATTGGTGCAGGAATTGCCGGTATTGGTATGGCGTGCCGATTGCAGCAGCAAAAACACAAAGGACTGTTTGGTCATAAAAATCCAGGTAAGCAGAAACGCAAATCATCAAAGCAACAGCAGAAAAGTGCACAGCGGTTTTTGGTGTTAGAAAAACGAGCAGATTTGGGTGGTACATGGGATTTATTCACCTATCCAGGCATCCGCTCTGACTCTGATGCCTTGACGTTTGGCTACAGTTTCAGACCATGGCTAAATCATAGGATTTTGGCAAAAGGCGGTGATATTAAAAGCTATATTGCTGATACGGCGCGTGAGTGTGGTATCAGCGAACATATTCGCTATCAACACGAGGTAAAGCAGCTATCGTGGTCAAGTAGCCATCAACAATGGACGGCGACGGTAAAAAATCATGCCAGCGGTGAGGTGTTTACGGTAACGGCAAAGTTCGTCGTTGGCGCCACGGGTTACTATGATTATGAACAAGGTTATCGTCCTTCTTTTAATAAAGAAGCAGATTTTCAAGGTGAAATCATTCATCCGCAGCATTGGCAAAATGTGGATTATGACGATAAGAAGGTAGTCATTATCGGTAGTGGTGCTACAGCGATGACATTGCTGCCAGCTTTGGTGGATGAAACTGGTGGGCAATGCGCGCGTCACGTCACTATGCTACAGCGTTCTCCCACGTATGTGGCAAGTGTACCGGGCGATGATTATACGCTTGATTGGCTAGCAGGTAAATTTTCACCATTGTCAAAAGAGCAAGCTTATACGCTGCTGCGTACTCGTAATGTATTGATTCAGCAAGGTACTTATCGAGCGGCTATATTGGCACCCAAGCTTATGAAAGCGTTATTAAAACGCGGTGTCAAAACAGAGCTAAAAGGTAGCGGTATCGATGTGGCGCATTTTGTACCGGACTATAATCCTTGGGATCAGCGGATATGTGCGGTGCCAGACAGTGATTTATTCAAAGCATTGCATGGCAAACGCGCCAGCGTCGTCACCGATCAAATCAGTCATTTTACCAAGACGGGCATCATGCTCGAATCGGGTAACTCTCTCGATGCTGATATCATCGTCACAGCGACAGGACTAAAGCTACAAATGCTCGGCGGTGCCAAAGTATATATTGACGGGCAGGCGATAGATATTGGTTCGCGCATGACTTATAAAGCGGTCATGATTGAAGATATACCAAATATGATGGCACTGTTTGGCTATACCAATGCCTCATGGACGCTAAAGATTGATTTGGCCTGTCAGTATGTGATGCGACTGCTGGGCTATATGCATCAGCATCGCTATCAAGTGGTATTGCCACAAGCACAGACTAAAGATGCCAAAGCGCTTACACAGAAAGATACGGTGATGGGCGCGCTATCCTCAGGATATGTCAAGCGCGCTCAACATGAGCTACCCAAGCAAGGCGATATATATCCTTGGCGGGTGACAAACAACTATCTAAGCGACCGCATTATGCTCAAACATCGCAAAATAAAAGATGATTGGTTACGTTTTAGTCGTTAAGGTCGCTTGGTTACAGTCATTTGCTCAATGTTTTTTAATGGCCATTAATAAAATCAGTAACTTGATTGCTTAAGATCTGCCACAAGGTTTCTTGTGCACTTTTGCTGCCCCACGCATTATGCGGGCTAAATATAACGCGGGGATGCTTGGCAATGGTTAATAAAGGGTCGTCAGCAGTGATGGGCTCTTGTTCAAACACATCGCTGGCGTAGCCGATGATTTGCTCATTGTTAATGGCATCAGTCAGCGCTTGGCTATCCACGATGCCACCACGAGCGACATTGACGATGAGCGGCTGTTTGACCATTTTTGCTAAAGTATCTGCATTAATTAGGTGCTGAGTTTTCTTGTTTAATGGGCAATGCAAGCTCAGTACATCAGACTGTGCCAGTACGTCGTCAAACGCGGTATAGTCGTCATTGCGCGGTGCGCGTCCTTGCTGCTCCGCCCACAATACTGTCATTCCAAAAGCGCGCGCAATATCGGTCACACGTTTGCCAATAGTGCCAACGCCAATGATACCTAGCGTTTTATCTTCCAAATCTATTAGCGGAATATCCAGTAGGCAAAAATTACCGTTTGCTTGCCATGTGCCATCAGCGACTTTTTGATGATAATAAATACCTGCGCGCATGGCGTTGAGCATGAGCATAAAGGTATGTTCGGGCACACTTTTGACTGCATAACCTGCGACATTATAAAGCGCCACATGGTGCTCAACACAAGCGTCTTGATCGACGTTGTTCATACCAGTAGCGGTCAGTTGAATGAGCTTGAGCTTGGGCAATTTACTTATCACTTCAGCGCTGATTTGCACTTTATTGGTAATAATGATGTCGGCGTCTTTGCAGCGCTCTACAATAACAGCAGCATCTTTTGGGGTATCATCATAAGTGAGGTAGTCGCTGATGCCTGCTGGGGCTGGCAAGTCGATGCCATCAGAAAAAGTGCCTTTATCTAAAAAAACCGCGCGCATGGTTATTCCTTATTAAATAGTTATTTTTAAATGATTTTAATAATGATCGACTTAATGTAGCACGTTGGTGATTTTAGTCAAAAAGGTCGTTAAAAAGTCCAAAGCAAAAAACCTCTACTTCAATATTGAAATAGAGGTTTTGTTGATTGAGACAGTAGTCTTTTGTGCTTATTTAGTCTTATGTACTTATAAAGAGAAACGCTTACGCAGTTTACCAATAAGGCTACGTACGCGACTGCTTAAATCAATACGCACGTCGTTTTCAGGGTCATGCTCGACTTCATAGCGTTTGACCAAATCAGGGCTGGCTTTGAGTTTCGTATGATGCTGAAACGCACGGTTGACGCTAATCTCAAGCAGGCTGGCGCGCATCGGTTTCGGCAAGCAGCGATAGACCTGACCTTTATTAATCAAATCAATCAGCAAGCCAGCATCTTGAAACTCAGTCTGTACCAAAACCACCAAATGCGGTGCATCTTGTTTTAAAGTAAAGATAATCGGCGCGATATTCTCGCCGCTGACATTGATATCGGTGATACAAACACCGATATCTTCATTCGCCAAATAATCGTACGCTTCCTCTAAACTCTCAGCGTGCAGTACTTTATAACTGTGAGAAAATTGCTTACGTATTTGCTCAATCAACTCATTGGTTTCATCGATCACTAGCAGCGTTTGCTTATTACCTGAACTGTCGAATTGATCGGCATCTTCGTCTGGATTATAGGTCAAGGCGACTTCGGTAGCGCGTCCGACCACGGTGATCAGCTCTTCAGATTTACAAGGCTTAGTCAAATAACGATAAATCTCACCATCGTTAATAGAGCCAATAATGGCGTTTAAATCGGCATAGCCCGTCAATAAAATACGCATGGTAGACGGTGAGACATCTTTTACTTCACGTAAGATATCCACACCAACTCGCTCAGGCATCCGCTGGTCACTGACCGCCACGTGTACATGGTTGTTCTTGATATAGTCAATATACTCAGTCGGGTCGGTGGTGATAAACACGTCATGGGTCTTACGAAACAGCAGTTTCATAGACCGTAAAATGCGTTGTTCATCGTCGATAAATGCCAACTTCGGCTTTGACTCAGCGCTGCTTTCAACTGTGGTTAAGTCATTTTCTAATTCATTCATGATGATATCCTTATGATGATGAATAATAGTCGTTAAATATCTAAATATGTTCTACATAACAGGACAGCTGACCCAGCGCTTACGCGACTAGGTTTTGCTCTGTTAAGTTATTATTAATCGGCAGTATTAACGTAAATGTGGTGCCAACGCCTTCGGTCGATACGACTTTGATATCGCCATTATGTTGCTCCATAATTTGCTGGCTGATTGCCATACCAAGACCTGTGCCTTCGCCTGCGCCTTTGGTCGTAAAGAACGGCTCAAAGATTTGATTGAGAACTTCTGGACTCATACCTTTACCGTTGTCGATCACATCAATATAAACATTGTGATCATCGGCACGGGTGCGCACTTCGATTTTGCCATCAGGTTTTTCTCCCATAGCTTGCGCGGCATTGTTCAGTAGATTGACCAAGACTTGGTTAATTTGCGACGGTGAGCATTTCACTTCAGGCGTGGGCGCAAAATCAGTCACAATCTCTTGATGTCTAATGGAGTTGCCAGCGATTTTAAGCGAGGCTTCGATACATTCGCGCACATCGATGGTTTTCACTTTTGACTCATCAAGACGGGCAAAGTTACGTAGATTTAGTACCATTTCAGTGATTTGCTCGACGCCAAATAACGAATCTTTAATCAGCTCTTTTAATTCAGCTGATAGGTCATCTTCTTGGATTTCATCAGAAGCACGGATAATATCCGCCAATAGCTTGTCAATTTTTCCATCAGCCGCCGCGTCAGTTTTAACGCTTTTTAATCCTTGTACCAATTCAATCAGCTCTTCGTATTGCTCAGTTAACTGGCCAATAATTTCAAGGTTATTTTGCACGTATGATAAAGGTGTGTTCACTTCATGAGCAACGCCTGCCACCATTTGTCCCAACGTTGCCATTTTTTCTGAACGAATCAATTGCAACTGCGAATTTTTCAGCTCTTTTAGCGTTTCTTGTAGCTCAGCAGTACGTTCTTCGACTTTAATCTCTAGCTGTTGGTTAATGTTGGCAAGCTTACCTTCGTTAGACTGGATTCGGCCTAGTAGGTCATTAATAGAGCCGTTCACCAGTCCAATCTCGTTGCGACCTTCTGCGAATTTAACCTCGCTCAGCTTATTGTATTGCTTATTATTAATTAAGTTTTCCGCTTCAGAGATTTTATCAGTGGTTTCTTTCAAGGGTTTGAATGCTAAGAAAGTCAGCATGAAGTAAATGACGCCCGCTGTGATAAGTAGCGCTAATGCAATCCAGTTAACCAAGTTTTCACTGAGATTATCTGCAATGGCGTTAATTTCAGCATCAGGTTGGACAACGATCAGCTTCCAATAAGTCTCAGGAATCTCAAACACATAGGCTTGACTGCCGTTATAGTAACTGTCTTTTGCCAGCTCAAAGCTCTGTAATAAGCGGCTGTCCATGGCGTTTTGCTTGTTTTTACCATTATTTAGGTAAGCAGCGTAGTTAACAAGATAATAACCTTTTGCCGTACCAGTTTCAGCTTTATCAAGCGTGGTCAGTACCTGCTGAACTTGTGGTGAGACGCTGGCGGCGACTTGTTCGATGATCTCATTACGTTGGACATCTAAGAAATCAAGCACGGGTTGCCAAGCAGGGTCTGAGTTGATGACTTGTTTGATATCAAGCGGCGTACCCGTTTTCTCATCAATATAGCTTAAGCGTTCAGGGTTAGAGGAGGCGATCACCTTGTCACTATTATCCAAGAGTAGAATGTAGCCTGAGCCTGAGCTTTCGCTTAACTTGACGATGTTCTCTTGTAGCTGATTCAGCGTAAAGTTAACCGTACTGGCACCCCAAAACTGATTGTCACGCTCGATTGCCACACCGCAGCTCATCGCAAGCTCGCCTTTGGTTTGGCTGGCGCGTACATGGTTCCAAATACAGCTCTCAGGTTTGAGCAACTTTAAGACGCTAAACCAATCTTCTTGATAATAAGGATTGGTAGGATTTGGATCGCTCAACACCGCTTGATAATCACCGTTTTGACGCACCATCAAAAATGGATGGGTCGCGGTATTTGCCCCAAGTGCACCTTTTTCAGGCCAAATGCCACCACTACCCAGTAAGTTATAATCACGCTTATCAAAGGCATTGGCAGTACTGGTTTGTAAAATCGCCTCTTCTGTGGGCAAGGTTTGCGCGCTTTGCTGTAGTAGCAAGGCACTACGCATTACCCGATTGATATCGGCTGAAATACTATTTACCGCGGTATTGCCACGTTCAGCCACCAATTTTGCAGATTCAAGGCGAATTTTCTCATAGCCCTCTTTATCAACAACATAAACGACGACCGCCAGTACGACCGCAAAAGCAATAAATAAAATAGTGGTTACTTGGGTACTGACTTGATTAAAAAAGCCAACTTTTTTGGAGGCACTCATGATGGTGATAGTCCTTGGATAATAGTGACCACGAAGAAGAGTGCCAATGCTAGGTATTGGTGGCAATCAATTAGGTGGTAATGCGTAATCTTAATTAAAATGGTCTGTACATATGGCAAAAAATTAAAACTATAACTTTACTCTCATAACTTAACCGACTTAACTATTGATAGTTTTATAACTTAAAGGACTATAAAAGGCCATACTGTGCCCGTAAACCCTGAAGGATAATTAATCATGAATACTAGGCGGCAAAAGAGTATGGGTAGACGTGAGTTTGAATAAGTCAGGTAAGAAAGAAGAAATGTTTTATTGCATTTCTTAACAATACAGAATCAATTTTATAATGACAATATTTTTTCTTTACTTGCGAGTCGTTATCTTATTGTTTTATATGACCAACTTATGCTTGGCGTTGATATAATCTTGCAATAATCTGCTCTTGAAAAGTCAACTTAGCGCACTCATCTAGCTGCTAACGTTATATAATGGTCGGCTTTATCTTGCGACCTAGCTAATGAGCTGACGCTGCCGGTATGGCCGGCGACCTCTCAGACTATTAAGTAATGACATCGCGCTAGTGATTCACGCTAGCAACTCTCATTATGAGCTATCTATTTTTTCCTATTATCTGAGTACAAAAGACATCGCCCTATGACTATCTCTATCGCTTCATTGCACAATACTGAATTTGCCGTTGGTCAACGTTATTTATCTGATACGGAGTCCGAGCTGGGCTTGGGTGTGGTCATCGATGTAGATGACCGATGTGTGCACATTCTATTTCCACAAAGTGAAGAGACGCGCGTCTACGCCAAAAACTCCGCGCCATTATCACGCGTGGTGTTTAAAGTCGGCGATAGTATTTCTGATCAAGCGGGTAAAAGCTATACCGTAACCGCGGTCGAAGAAGTGATGGGTGTACTCAAATACAGTGTCGATGAGCATGAACGAGGCATTATGGAAACCCGTCTTGCTGCCAATATTACGCTTGCTAAGCCGCTTGAGCGTCTGCTGGCTGGTCGGATTGAGCGTGGTGATTGGTATGAGCTGCGTCAAGATATCTTGCGTATGCAGTCGGCGCTAGCGGGTCATCCGCTTAAAGGCTTGATGGGTGCGCGTGTCGATATCATTGAGCATCAGCTCTATATCGCTCATGAAGTTGGCAAACGTATCGCACCGCGTGTGTTGCTTGCTGACGAAGTTGGTTTGGGCAAAACCATCGAAGCGGGTTTGATTATTAATCAACAGTTGTTGACATTCAAAGCTGAGCGTGTACTCATTCTTGTACCAGATAGTTTGCAATATCAGTGGATGATTGAGCTGCGTCGTCGTTTTAATCTAAATTTTGCCTTATTTGATTTGGTACGTGCAGCAGCCATTAAAGAACACGATCCTGAGCAAAACGTCTTTGCCACTGAGCAATGTATCATTGCGGGTATGGATTTATTACTCGATCACCCTGATTTGTACGACCAAGCGATGGATGCAGGGTTTGATTTATTGGTGGTTGATGAGGCGCATCACCTGCATTGGGATGAGGCGCAAGGCGGCAATGATAAATATGACTTGATTGCTGATTTTGCTGAAGAAACGCCAGGGGTCATGCTATTGACAGCGACGCCAGAGCAGCTTGGGGCACAAAGTCACTTTGCTCGTTTGCGTTTGCTCGATCCGGATCGCTTTGATGATTTGGATGAGTTTATTGATGGTCAAGAAGCCTTTGCTGAAACGGCTGCTGTCGCTGGTGTATTGATAGAAGATAAGCCATTAAGCGACAGTCAAATTGCCGCTTTAAGCAGCTTGTTAGACATCAGTCTTGATGAGTTGGCAACGATTAATGATGACGAAAAATTGCGTACTTATGCGCTCAACGAGCTATTAGATCGTCATGGTACAGGTCGTATTCTATTCCGTAATACCCGTGAAAGTGTGAAAGGGTTCTATGGTCGTAGCAGCCAGCCGTACCCATTGGCATTACCTGCCGCATGGAAAGACAGCTATCAAACCAATGGTAAATTGCGTGAGCAGCTATGGGGCGAAGAAAACCAACCTGATGGCGGCTGGCTAGAAGATGACCCACGCGTGCCTTGGTTGATTGATATTTTGCGCGGCGAGCTTAAGCACAAAAAAGTGCTGTTGATTGCCCGTAGTGGCGCGACGGTTGAGAGCTTGGAGGCGGTATTACGCTTACATGCTGGTATTAAAACCGCTATCTTTACTGAGCAGATGACCTTACTTGAGCGTGACCAAGCAGCGGCGTTTTTTGCCGATAGCGAAGGCGCTCAGATATTGTTGTGCTCGGAGATTGGTTCGGAAGGTCGTAACTTCCAGTTTGCCAGCCAGCTGATATTGTGGGATTTGCCAGCCAATCCAGATACCTTAGAGCAGCGTATTGGTCGCCTAGATCGTATCGGACAAACGCAGCAAATTATGCTCCATGTGCCTTATGTACAAGGCACAGCACAAGAGCGTCTGTATAAATGGTATCACGACGCGTTGAATATGTTTAATCAAATCTCTCCAACGGCGCAGAGCGTGCAAGAGCAGTATATCCAAGAGCTAAAGCCCATGCTTGAAGGCGCGGATACTGACGAGAACCGTGCGATACTACAAGATATCATCGAAGAAGCGAAACAGACGCGATTGGGGTTAGAGGCACAGCTACAAGCGGGTCGTGATCGCCTATTAGAATACAACTCGTGTCGCCCACGTGTTGCCAAACGTATCGCTGACGCCATGCGCGATTTTGATAGTCATAATCTATTGCCGCAGTTTATTGAGCGCTTTTTTGCCTCAGCCAATATCGATCACAATATCCAGCGCGATGGCTCGTGGGTGATTGCTCCGATTGACAGCACTGAAATTAGTGATTATATCGATGGTCTGCCACTCGGTGACGAAGACGGTA
Source organism: Psychrobacter sp. AOP30-A2-5 (assembly GCF_052378115.1). Classification (NCBI taxonomy): domain Bacteria; kingdom Pseudomonadati; phylum Pseudomonadota; class Gammaproteobacteria; order Moraxellales; family Moraxellaceae; genus Psychrobacter; species Psychrobacter sp. AOP30-A2-5. Next base: position 46,212 of record NZ_JBQSXK010000014.1, read on the forward strand.
TGACGTTGACATTCGAGCGTGAGCAAGCACTACAGCGTGAAGATATCGAATTTATCACTCACGAACATCCATTGATGCGCGCGATTTATGAGTTGGCGAGTACCAGCACCTTTGGTAATACCACGGTGGCGATGCTAAAAAGTTCTGCTGTACCACAAGGTATGGTGCTGCTCGAAGTGAATTTCCGCGTTGAAGCCATTGCGCCAAGGTTACTCAATTTACCCGCGACGCTGACCACGCAAAATATCCGTGTATTTATCAGTGAGCAAGGCAGTGATTTGTCCTCGCGTATCAGTGCGGAGATGATTATGCCGCATATTGAGCGTCTGGATAAAAACCGTGCTCGCCAAGTCATTAAAGTACGCGGTGATGTGATTGAGCAGCGTTATTATGAAGCGGAAGAGATTGCCCGTCAGCAGCTTGCTGAGATTGGCGAACAAGCCAGTGCCCGTTTTAGCCAGCAGTGGTCACGTGAAATCAAACGCCTAAAGCATCTACAAACGATTAATCCTAATGTACGCCCTGCCGAAATTGAGCGCTTGGAGCAGCTAAAAGCCCAAGGTGAGCAAGCACTAGGTAGTCTGTTATTAGTCCCAGACTCCATCCGTGTGTTAGTGGCAGTGAAGCCATAAATGTAAATGATCAAAAGAACGAGATGTTTAATAGCATCTCGTTTTTTTATGATTAATATCGTTTATATTAGGGCGTGTCCTCAATTCAATCGATTATCTTCTAAATGGGCTAAAAAAGGCTAAAAATGGCTAAATTTTGCCAAACATCGTCAAATAGCTTATCAATATCTCGATATTATTTGCGCTACTTTCCTTGTTTGACGACAATTTATCTCATTTTTATGACCATTTTTAAAATGAGGACACGCCCTAGAGCGCGCCTTAAGGCATGTTAAGCAAAAATATCAACATGATATTGCCAAGTGAGCGTCGCTCTCTAGTCAAAGCCATCGATATTGGGTAAGATGTTTATCTTTTCGATTTATAGCCCATTCGCTATAAAAGGGTGAGCGCATCTCGTGTGAAGTATCACATATACCTTTGTACTCGATGGCTTTGTACTTCTTTTAAGCTGAAACAACTATATAATAAATGCTGGTGATAGCGCTGCTATGACCGTGTTTTTTGCGCTAAAATTTTCGTGTTAAATCTCTCTTGTGCATTTTTAGCAAGTGATTTCATATTATTTTACATTCAAATGCAAAGTATCTTTTGTCTTTCGCGATATGATATTGATATCGTTGGGTGCGTATTTTCAGATGCTTAGCGTTTTTGATAAAAATAAGGAAACATACCGTCATGTCCGATTATTCGCAATTGATTGATGAGCTGCTAGCTACTGTAGCGCTTATTGAAGTGACCCCCGATGTCTTTGAGGGTAAGAGCCATGACTATGTTGGCAGTCGTATTTTTGGTGGACAAGTGCTCGCCCAAGCCATCATGGCAGCGGCGCATACACTGGACAAAGACAAACCCTGTCATTCACTGCACGGCTATTTTTTGCGCGGTGGTGATATCACGCAGCCAGTGATTTATCAGGTGCGCCGCTTGCGTGACGGTCGTAGTCTGTCTGCGCGTGAAGTGACGGCGATTCAGTATAAAGAAGTGCGTGGTAAAGCGCCCATTGAGCAAGTAATATTTTCAATGATAGCCTCGTTTTCGCCGATGGAAGAGGGTTTAGAGTATCAAGAAGACATGCCCGTCTATCCGCCACCAGAGGATTTACTGGCTGAGCAAGATTTAAAAGAAGAGTATGTCGGAAAAGTCCCAGACGCACTCAAAGCCCGTTTTATGCGGCGTCGCCATGTCGAAATTAAACCCGTTAAACCGCGTGATCCGATTCATCCAGAGCCAATGAAACCGAAGCAGGCGAACTGGTTGCGTATCCGCGAATTGGGCAATCAACCTGTTGCGATTCAACAAGCGCTATTGGCATTTTCGTCCGATTTTTATCTGGTTGGTACAGGGCTGATGTCACATGGTGTTAGCTTTATGACCAGCGGCTTGCAAGCGGCCAGTATCGATCACTCGATGCATTTTCATCGTAATTTTGATTTAAACGGTTGGATGCTATACGACATGTGGAGTGATACCACGTCTAATGCCAAGGGCTTAAACCATGGGCAGTTTTGGCAAGATGGTAAGCTGGTTGCTACGGTACAGCAAGAAGGTCTGATGCGTTTACGTGTGCCAAAGTCTTAGCGCTAATGATAGTTATAAAGAGCGTTAAATAAAAAAAGCGACTTAGCATGATGTTAAGTCGCTTTTTTCAATTTTGGGATAGACATTAGTTTTAAATTTCTTTAAAAAGAGAAGGAGCATACAGAATATTAGTGAAAGAGTTTTGCATGATTTTCCAATGACCATTATCTTCTGTTCTTACTAGTATATTATTTTCGTTGTCTTGATAATTAGTAGACACGCTAATTTCTTTGATAATCTTTTGGTCACCGCTTTCGAATTCTAGTTCCACCGTTACTAAAGTGATAGCTGCAGCCTTGTCTTCAATTGATACTATTTTATATGCTAAAGGTATATGTCTTCCAAAGTCTTCTTTAGTTAATCCTGCTTTTCTCCCTTTAGATTTATCGACAAAATATACAAGTGATTCTGCTAATAGCCCATACCTTCTAGTTATCCAGTTCTCTATAAATTCTGCTACTGCTCGCTCTGGAGTATTTAAAGGCAATTCCTCTGCTTTGCCTATATAAGGCAGATAAGTAACATTTTCTTTTGAACGTGGTTTCCAGCTTTCTATTAGCTTCTTTTGTCGCTGGGTGTCTGAAAAATCACTTAAAACTTCTTGCCAACCTTTTTCTTCTATTGAATCAGAACTTTTAGCACTTATTAATGCATCTGCCCAATCTCTAGTCGCAAAAAGTGCTGCCCAAACTTTTGCTGCTACTAATTTATTATCAAAAGCTAACTCTCTACCGTGGAGGATCCCATGTCTATAAGGAATAGTAAGAGCTTCTTCACTAGTTTTATTTCTACTTTTAGTGAATAGAGATGCTACTACTTGCAACCCTGTCTCATGTGCAGCCATAGAATCCCATACCGTCATGTTTGCTGAGTCGGCGAAAAAACCAACATGCTTTGAAATGTCATTCACAATACCATCAAGCAAGCTAAGTAGTAGAGGAATACAGGCATGATAGCGTTTTGCTAAGTAATCTTCTTTTGCAAGTTCAATAAGTCGGATACGACGTCGAAATTCTTGATTACCTTGTAACCTAAGTACTCCCCATTTTAGACAATCGGCATCATATGAATCAGTAAGAAACTGCTCAGCGACTTTTACACCTTCAGTATCATATTTAGCAATAGCTTCCTTCATAATTTCTAAGCTCATTGATTCATAAGCAACCCAACCCAATTCTGAAAATCGCTTGTTAAATTTATCAGGTACTTCAAAGATTTTGGCTTGATTTTTAATTTCAGGGAAACTATCAAAAGCCTTACTTATCTTCGGAAAAAATATTTTTAGAATTGGAGATATCTTATATAGAGTCTCTATACTTTCCATTTGATTTGTTATTTTGGCAATTGAAGGATTATCTTGAATTTTTTTAGGTTTGTTCATAAATTACCTTCAATAAATAGTTAAATATAGAATATTAGTTAATAAAACTGATTTTAACGCTCGATGATTTTTTCCATAGCGCGAGGCAGTCCTAAACTGTCTTGCGCTTTTTGTTGTGTCAACCATTTAAATGCTATTTCAGCCGCTGACAATTTCTCATTCAGCTCGTTTATTTGCTTAGCGTCAATCGTTAATTTACGCGGTGTCAAATACCAATGAAAATGGGTCAGTGAATGCTTAATAGGAGCATCGTCTAATAAAGTTTTACTGACTGCTTTTGCTGCCAATTTATGCTTATCTAACCACTCGTTGATAATTTGCTCGGCAGTGGTAAATTCTGCTTCATATACTTTTTCATTACTGGTCACTTTTAATGATGTATCGTCAATTTCAGTCGTCTTTTCTGCGGCAGTTTTAGTATTCACTTTGCCTGCGGTTTTTTCTACAAACTGTAAAGGTACACTCCACAGTCCGCCCCAAATGCCATTGTCAGGGCGTTGTAGCCATAGTATTCTGCCATCAATATCTTCAATCAATAACGCATTGCTAAACTTGCTGGGCTTGGGCTGCTTTTTTGCTTTGACTGGATAATCCGTTTCGCGCCCCTCAGCATGTGCCAAGCAGTCCTTTTGAAGAGGACATAATAGGCAGGCAGGTTTGCTACGCGTACATAACGTCGCGCCCATATCCATCATCGCTTGTGCGAATAACCCTGAATTCTCTATTGGGGTCAAACGCTCTGCCAATGCCCATAGTTCTTTGGTGGTGGCAGACTTGGTGATATCACCGTCAATCGCTGCCCAACGCGTCAAGACACGTTTGACATTGCCATCACAAATGACGCCATAACGATGCAGTCCCATCGCCATAATCGCGCCAGCAGTTGATGGCCCGACGCCAGATATGGCTTCCCACCCTGCTAGCGTCTGCGGAAAGTCGCCCGTCTCATCAATGACTTCGACCAGTTGTTTCGCGCCTTTATGCAAATTACGCGCACGCGCATAATAACCAAGTCCTGCCCAATGCTCCGCAATCGTATCCCATTCTGCGGCTGCTAAATCTTGTACCGTTGGAAACGACGCCATAAAACGGGCAAAGTAGGGCAGTACCGTCGTTACTTGCGTTTGCTGGAGCATGACTTCGGATAGCCAGACGATATAAGGATTGGGCGCGTCGGTTTGGTGCTGCTGCCAAGGTAGGTCATGGCGACCGTTTTCGGCGAACCAATCGAGTAGGCGCGGGGCGAACGAATCGAGAGAAGTAGAGTATTGAGTAAAAGTGTTTTCTATCGTTGTGAGGTTTGCAGTGGGGGTAAGCTGAGTCATATCATCAATTTGTGGCATATTAGTGTATGAATTATAACCGATTTTTGAGAGAAGTAAGTTGATATTGCTGTCGTGCGCTGTTTGAGATTACCACGATGTAAGCGTCTTTTGAGTATGAGTGTTAAAAAACAGAGTATGTAACAGAAAACTTAATGTAGAGTTGCAAATTTATAAAGTAAATCTTACAAAATTAAGTGAATTTTGTAGAAAAATTAACTTATCATTGTTGTGCTTTTTGCAAGATTATGACTCTCATTCTCGCTAGGGTCGCAAGAGCACCTTTGAGTTAACGATAACTCATTGTCTGGTTTCATCAAATACGCTTATTAAAGCTCACTAAGCATCATTTCAAACAAACGCTCACATGTATGAGTAATATTTAGGACTCTTTATGAAGTTAATGTCGAACTACTTATCTAAAGCAATATTGGCGCTAGCAGTCATTGGCTGTTCAGCCAACGTTATGGCCGCCAAACCAAATCTAGTATTACAACAGCCCAATGTTTCTTTAGAGTTGGCCAATGAATTAATCGATGCCACCATGGCAGCCTGTCACGCAGAGGGCAAATCTGCCGTGGTCGCAGTTGTTGATCGTGCTGGCAATTTAATCGCGCTACAGCGTGATGATAACGTTGGTCCGCACAATACTGATGCTGCTGTTCGCAAGGCATTTACGGCATTATCTACCAAGACGCCTTCACGCACTTTGGCGGATAATGCTCGCGCTAATCCAGACTCAAATAACCTGAATACGGTAAATGATTTATTGCTGATTGGCGGTGGTGTACCATTAAAATTTGGCAATGATGTGATTGGCGCTATTGCAGCGGGCGGCGCAGGCGGTGCAGTACAAGATGAAGCTTGTGCGTTGAAAGCTATCGAAAAAGTCATGCCTAAACAGAAGTAGTTGATGGCTTAGATATTGCTAAATGATTTAGATATCATCGAATAACTTCGATATCTCGCTAGCAGTAGACATAAAAAAAAGCCCTTAGGGGCTTTTTTTGCATGAGCTCTAAAATAATTTTATACAGCTAACATTATAGACAAAAAGGGTTATCGATTTACTTCCGATTCTTCCGCGTTTTCAAACGACGTAAGCGCTTCTCTTCTTCTTTGGCGATTCTTTTTTCTTCTGCTGCTAAGCGCTGCTCAGCGACGACGATTTTTTCCGTTTCGGTCATTGCTGGGTTCTCTAACGTGATGCTATTAAATAACATAATAAAAATAACTACTTAACTATGTCGAAAAGTAAGAGGTTGTTGATAGTATGATCGATGTATTTATAGATATAAGAGTTATTGTCTTTAAATTTTATTAAATAATCTGTTTCTGCACTAAACTTATAAATATCTAGGATTTCACTTAATTTCTGAGCCGCACGTTGGCGATCAAAATGGCCTGTAGGCAAGTACAAACATTCTTGCCCAAAGTATTTGTTAAAAATAATGGAAATTATATCCCTTAATCCCAGCTCCTCCACTGAGCTATACTCTGAGACATTGAGCTGAGATGCATTAGTAAAGTGTAAAAACTTAACGTCATCAATTTCTTTATTGTTTATCTCCTGAAATGTTCCTTCATCAATCATATAGACAAAGGATAGGAAAACCATCAGAATTTGCTCAACAATCTGTGACTTACTTTGTTCTTTGTCTTCAAAAATTATTAGAGTTTCTATACAACGAACAGTTTGTTCAATTTTACGAAGTGATAATTCACTGAGATCCAAGAAGGTTGGAATTTCATATATAAATTCATTATCTTTAAATTCTTGAGGGATAACATTACTAGCTTGTACAATCGTTTTAAAGTGAGTAACATTATTTTCAACTGATTTACCCTCAGTACCTTTGGTAGCAGTTGGCAAGTTAATCTGATATTTAAAGAATTTATATAGGTAATCATGAGAGTTGGTCTCACTGCCATAACTATGTTTTATAGTTGCTTTGAGCTGATCAGCATTAGTAATTAAAATAATCTGCACATTTTTAACATCAAAAACATGCTTGATAGTTTCAAGCATCATCACTGCAAAATCTGGCCGACAACGATCAAGTTCATCAATGAGGAGAATGATAGGGGTTTTTGTTGATATCGAAACAAGAGCAGCTTTCAAGTCAGCTAAATTTTTCTCCGCTTCTACTTGGTCTTTTATTATCGACTCAAGAGATTGGTCAATAAATGAGTCTGAACCCTCTTCTATAGCTTCCATACCTTCTTGAAATTCGTCAGGAATATCTGCTGCGTATTTGCCAAATGCCAAGCTCGCTATTGCCTTGATACCTATACCTGAGACTAAACGTAAATAGGGAATAGCATTTTTGATAAAGCTTTTTCGCCTATCATCGTCCTCACCATAGAATCCAGCCACCTCAGCTATAAGTGTTAAAAGCGGCTCGTTAGCGTGGTCAGCTTGAAAGGCGTTCACGTAGCCAACTTTGTAATTATTGAGATTATCTGCTTCAATTAGATTTTTGAGTTTAAAGCAAAATTCGGTTTTACCTGTACCCCATTTACCATCAATAATCATTGGAGAAACATCAATTGCAGAATCTAATAGCTTGATGATTTTTTCGGCGATAGGCTCACGTGTGAATTCATCTCTACTACCAAAAGTGAAATCTTTCATTACGTTATAATCTGTCATTACTCATTCTCTATATTTATATTTTAGATATACGATACTGATGTTATAAAGAGAATACAGACATAAAAAAAGCCCATAAGGGCTTTTATATATGCAATAGTTTTTTGAGTAATAAGCCTTTAGGTAAACCCTACTTCCGATTCTTCCGCGTTTTCAAACGACGTAAGCGCTTTTCTTCCTCTTTCGCCTTCTTCTTTTCTTCAGCAGCGATGCGCTGTTCAGCGACCACGGTTTCTTCAGCTTCAGTCATCGCTGGTGTTTCTAGCGTGATACGACCAATCTTTGCGCTACGCAATTCGTTAATGAGAATCTCAGACATACGGTAGGTATCGACTTGGTTGCCCGCGCGTACACAGCCGCGATTACGTCCAGCCACTTCAAAAAACTCCCAGTCAGTCTTTGGCAGCTCTTCAATTTTATAGCGAGTTTTTAGCAGCTCAGGATAGGCTTGCATTAGGTACTCAGCGGTATAGCTGGCTACATCAGCGAAGTCAAAAGCAGTATCACGGATACCGCCCGTCGCTGCTAAACGATAGCCAGAGTTTTCGTTTTCAACCTTTGGCCATAGCATACCGGGCGTGTCATAGAGCATGATGTCATCGTCGAGCTTAATCAGCTGCTGCGACTTGGTCACTGCTGGCTCGTCGCCTGTTTTTGCTACAGCGCGTCCTGCTAGCGTATTGATCAGCGTTGATTTGCCAACGTTTGGAATACCCATAATCATCGCTTTGATTTGACGACCAGTCCCGACTTTATTGGGTACGAGATGCTTACAGATGGCGATGATGCGTTTTACATCATTGGCTTTTTCAGTATCGCACGCAATGGCTTTGACCCCATCTTGCTGCTCGAGATAATCCATCCATGCTTGAGTCAATTCAGGATCGGCAAGGTCAGCTTTGTTTAGGATTTTGATAACAGGTTTTTCGCCGCGTAGTGCTGCAACCATTGGGTTTTCACTACTATAAGGAATACGCGAGTCAATCACCTCGATGACCAAATCCATCTGCGGCATGACTTCTTTGATTTCGTTACGGGCTTTGTTCATATGCCCAGGGAACCACTGAATACTTGCTCTCTTATCCATCTGCTTTCATAACCTTTTATAAAAAATGCTAAAAGTAAAACAATCAACGTTTACTTTCTAATGGTGTCCAGTTTACTACAGAACCACCTTGCTCACGGCACAATTTCACCCAACCAGCTTTGTCATTACGCTTGATTTTGGTTTTCTGTTTCCTCGTGCGTGGGTGGTAATGGAGCGAGATAGCCAATTAATAGTATTAAACTGCCTGCGCCAAGGAAGGATATCACTCGCCAAATCGCTTCGGTTTGTGACAAATCGACTAAGACTAGTTTAAGGACGACGACACCCAATAGCCCAATACCCATAAACCAAAGCGCGCGTTGCCAGTAGCGACTCGCTATGATGGTGGCAACCAATGCCAAGAGCGTCCATAAAATCGTCAGTCCTGTTTGTACTTGCTCGCTCTGCCATGCGCCGCCTTGATGGTCATCCCAAAGTGGCGTACCAATAAAGGCGTGTAGCGTTCTGACCAACATGCTGGAGATTAACCAAAAACTGATTAGTCCCAATATGATTAGCAAATTCTCAGTGGTGAATACGCGCTTAGATTTGGCAGCTACACTCGAATCGATAACGGTTTCATTGTGGCGACGTTGGCTGATGTAATACAGACTAAAGCCAACCGATAGCGTCAGCCATGAGGTAATGTCGTATAAATTCAGTAGTGGGAAGTAGGACATACCCCAAATTACACCATCATATAACCAGTTGGTAATGATGACCCAACTTAAAGCAATGGGCGCAAAGATAGCCGCGCAGCTTAATAGCGCTTGTTGCCAATCAAACCAGTATAGTGGGCTTTGTTTTAATAGCTGATTCGTGCGCTTATTTTGCTGACGATAATCGGAATTACGATAGCTGAAGCATAGCCCAGCCAATATTAAAATGGCTGGCATCAAGACAGCCATCACGCCAGCGGAATCTGCGAGTCCATAGTGGGCGGCGGCAGCAATGATTAAAATGCTAGCTCCCAGCCAGCTCGTGCCATCATAGCGTGACAGCTCGGAATGGTCGTACCACGTCTTTAACCACGATTGTCCGATAATCAACCAACCAACGATTAAACTAGTAAATAGTAGCCAATCTGCTGTCTGCCATATTAAATGAAACTCGAATTTTTGCGGCAATTGTATGACGAGCATGAGATAAAAGACGATCGATAAGCCGTGGCTAAGCTGTCTGATTTCTATCCACGAGTGATAACGATTGATTGTCCAATAAATGGCAAGGCTGACCAGTGCTGCGAGTGCAATCATGGTCGTCGTTGCCAGTGTCCAACTGGCAAACCATTGATTAAAATCAAGCAACAATACTTGTATCATCCAAGCCATAGCAGTAAAGGTCAAAAACCGCATGAATACAGGGCTGTGCCAAACAAGATTAAACACGGTGCTTTGGCTATTGATTGAGGTTAGCCATTGCTGGGCGGCATGAGTGCTAATACCTAACGCGTTGGTATAGGTTGCTATCGCATCTGGCGTGGCGTTTTGCTCTTGAGAATATGTTGAATGATTATCTAAGCTATCATTTAAGTCTTCGTTCAAACTATCATTTAGCATAGCTGGCGAGTTGTTCGTGCGTAAAATAAATACAGTGGCTAGATAAGTCATAGCCGAAATGGTTAATGCCAATGTCGGATAATCTTGAATGGCGAAGACGACTTTTACCATCAGCATGCCGATACTGATTAGCTGCAATAAAAGACCGAATAGCACTGACCACGCTCGCAATGAGCGCCGTCCAAACCATACCAGTGCCAGTCCTTGTACTGACCAGCCAAAAGCAATCCATTCAGCATCTAATGCTAAAGGTATTACCAGCGCCAAAAAACCAAATCCTAAAGCCAGCATACCTTCGGTGATTAAGGCATAACGCTGGCTACGTTGTATAAACAACCAGCCAAGTCCTAAATAAACAGTGGCTAAAATAGCACTCGCGATGGTTAAGGCGTTAGAAATGTCATCTAATAATGCCGCAAATAAACCAAAGGCTAATATCGGCACTGAAAATAGTAAGCCAGTATCAATAGGAAATACATAGCTGTTATTTCTTACGTGAACGCTATCTAGATGTTTTACGTTGTCTGCGCTATCTGTCTGGATGATGTCTGTTTCATTAAGGGTATTGTAGACAATGATTTGTTGGGCGTAGCGAATGACGACAAACAGATATAGCAGTAAATGTAAGGTGACCAGTAGGACTAAAGACCAGCGCTGCGCCTCAATGACTGTGCTCAAATTTTCACTGATGCCCCAGTAGTAAGCTAACCCAAAGGTCACAGTGACACCGAATAAATTCAGTATTTTCCATGGGCGGTAATGCGCGATAATCGCAATCGTCACGTTCAATAGCAGATAGTAACTAAACAATATCACCAAACTGCCCGTGTCTTCACTGGTCAAAATAGGCGCAAAAAAACCACCCGATAATGCCAACAACGCCAGCGGAAAAGCGTTTTGACGCACGGCGAGTGCAATGGTAATCGCAGATAATAGCCCAAGCCCAATAAAACTCGGTAAACTAGGCAAGACTTGGTAAACGCTATAGGCAAAAAAGGTCGTTAAATACGCAATCGCTAAGCCTGCGCCTTGTAGGGTGATGCCATAAGCAAAGCGATTTTTTGCCAATTTTAGACCTAATGCTGCCAGACCTAAACCGAGGATGCCTATCGCTAAAAGCTTGGATGCTATCGACACTTCGATATAGTCGCTTAACAAGCGAAGTAGTAGCACCACACCGATAAGTAAGACGATCACGCCAACGCGTACGACTAGATTACCGCCAAAAAACCAGTTTTTGATGGAGTGAATGAGTGAAGTGACGATAGGTAGTGAGCGCTCATCCGGCTCTATGGGCGATGGTTTTTTTGGAGAAGGGATTGGTTTCGGGTTAATCGTAGCAGTAGGTAAAGGAGGTGCTGAGTCAAATAGCTCCTCGATAATAGGTTGGGGCGAGTGAGTCTCAGCTATCGTTTGAGCCATTGGTTCAGTATGAACATCAACGTCATTATTGGCGTTATTATTCATAGAGCTGACACGGTGTTGCTGCGCTTGTAACTCATCTTGCAGTTGCGTGATGTCTTGTTGAAGCTGATCAACGCGTCGCTTTAGTTTATGGTAAAAAACGATAATCACTACTAGACAAACAAGCCATACAAACCCGCTGATATCAGACATAGCGCTACCACACCGTTACTCAATATTTGATGGCTTGATGATGACTCGATTTCAAAGCAAACACAAGCAAAGCGCTCATCAAAATAAACGGGCTAGCCCAAGATTATTCGTTCACGATCATGGAGCTGACCTTGATGCTTTATAAACTAAGATGTTTAAGCGGCATATAATTTATGTCTTTCTGATAATGTACATTCACGCAGGGTTAGATAATTCACCATACCTGAGACGATACCTGCAATAACACCGATAATAATTAAAGCTGAAATCAAAGATACTTCGACCGTACCTGCGTATTTTTGCCATAGTACAGCAAGAGAGGTCAATACCCCAAAGGTGAAAAATCCATGCTTTATCGTCAACCAAAAAGCGGTTGGGAAGAAGGCTACTTTTTTTTCTTTGATACCAAAATAAGCCACCATAGTCAAAATCATGGCTAACGTAATCGATAAGGTAACGGAGGTACCGAGCACCGTGTCTTCATTATTGGTAATAGAGTCAACAGATATTGCGATTGATGAGTATGTTTTTAAGAAGAAGTATTGTATGCCGCCGTTAATGAAGGCATTGATTACGCCAGTAAGCATAGCGCCTTTTAGCAATTTTGCGTTTAATGTTGTTGTCATGGTTTATGTTCCAAGTCTAAGCGAATAGGTTTATGCATAAAAAATACTGAGTAGATAAAATCCTACCCAGTATGGTCGAATGCTCAACACGCCCTAGTATGTATCGTTTATAAATTTATGATTAAAGTGATGGCTGAGTTTATGAGGTGGGCATTTTGCTTTTATAAACACCGCCGCCATTGACTGTCAGTTCGGCACCAGTAATCCAAGACGCTGCATCACTTAACAAAAACGCCATCGCTTGAGCGATATCTGCTGGCACGCCACGTCGTTTTAGGACGATACCTTTGACCACATTATCGATCATTTCTTGGGTATAACCGGCTTCTTCAGAGGAAGCACCATTATCTACTGTACCGATGATTAGTGAGTTAAAGCGCACTTCAGGACCTGATGCGACCGCCATACTTTTTACCATATTTAGCAAGCCCGCTTTAGCTGTGCTGTATTCGATAAATTCTGGCGATGGTGTATTACCAACCATGGATCCAGAAAATACCACAGAGGCGTTTTCTTCTTGTTTTAAATACGGCATACATAAACGAGTCAAATGATAAGATCCCAAGGTGTTGAGCTTATACGCATTGACCATTTTTTCGGTGGTAGATTCCCATAAGGGCGTATTTGCACCCCAACCGACGTTGTTGACTACTGCAGAAATCTTGCCGAATTTTGCAATAGTTGCATCGACCAAGGCTGCAATTTGCGTCTCATCAGTAAAGTCAGTTTTCATACCTAAGGTTGCATTGCCTGTTTCTTTTTCGATATCAGCGGCAATTTTCTTCACTTTATCTTCATTTAAATCAGCGAGGACAATGTTGCCTCCTAATGAGCTTAAAAACCGTGCCGCCTCGCTACCAATAGCGCCTGCTGCACCACTGATAATGATGGTTTTATGATGAAAGTCGAATAGTTGTTGGATGGTTTTCATGGTTTTACCTTATTATTAGTGAGTGATTAAAGAGCTATCAGCAAGTGGTGTGACCGATTTTATAAATCACGACTGTACAATAACCATGTTAGCGTCTTAAATCCTTACTAATAGTAAGCCTTTGTAAGTGTGTAATGACCAATATGGATTTGTTTACGATAAAAAAGCAGAGTGCGCCGGGCGCACTCTGCTATGCCGGGCGCACTCTGCTATATAGTGGGTTAATAGATAGGGGTTAATAAATAATGTGTTAATAACCTGAAAACAGCTATTGATATGCCTGATCCAAAGATTATTTACCTAAGTTATTTACCTAAGTTATTTACCTAAGTTATTTACCTAAGTTATTTTCCATAAATTCAAGCATGTTTTCCCAGCTTTGCTTGGCAGCAGATTCGTTGTAGCCAAGATCAACATCATTTTTAGCAGCGCGCTCATCGGCATGTGGGTTGGTAAAGCCATGCTTAGCGTTGTCATAAACATCGATAATATAGTCAACACCAGCAGCATCTAGTTCTGATTTTAGACCTTCTATTGCTTCCATGGATACCATTGAATCATCGCGACCGTGAGCAACCAATACGTTAGCGGTGAAGTTTTTATCCGCTGGCTGTTTTGGTGTTGGGTTGCCATGGAAAGTGGCAACCGCTTTTAATGGCATGCCTTCGCGAGCCATATCAAGCACGACCTTACCGCCGAAGCAAAAGCCAATCGCTGCTAGATTGTCACCATCAACGGCTAACTGGTCGCTAAAGTCATTAAGGATTAAACGGCAGCGCGCCATCAGCATATCTTGATCTTCTAATACTTGCTCCATCCACATATTCGCTTGTGCAGCATCGGTGGTCAGCTTGCCTTCACCGTAGACGTCCATTGCGACGGCGGCATAACCTGCTTCTGCCAAGCGCTCGACCACTGATTTTGGGTGATCAACGATACCCCACCATTCTGGCGCTACTAAAATTCCCGCAACAGGATGGTCGTCAGATGCATTTTCTGGCAATGCCACATAGCTGATAAGCTGGACACCGTTTTCGGTGGTACTGATTAATTCAAAAGTCTTAATTGACATATTATTATCCTTTTTTATGTGAGGAGTTGTACGTTATAAAGGTTATTTGTCTGTGTTTTTGCGACATCGTTTTTCTTACTTTTACTACCTTAACGCTCAACCTAGGCAAAAACAGCTATAATACTGTAACGCTCTTTATCAAAATGCTACGGCACCTTTATGACACTAAACTTGTTAGACAACTGTGCAGCCCATCTCGACTCTGACGCAACTTTGCCGCAAAAAGTCACGGAAAAATCAGCTGTGAGCTTATTTCCTGACAGTGGTAATGAAAGCAACAGCGACCATGACAGTAAGCTCAATGATACCTTGCGTCCGAATTTTTGGTCGCGCTTTGCACTGTCAGAACTCAATCATAGCGAATGGGAAGCGTTGTGTGATGGCTGTGGCAGCTGCTGTTTGATTAAGTATATTGACGAAGATGAGAATGGCGATGTGGATGAAGAGTTGGTCGAGTATACCGATGTGACTTGCCAGCTAATGGACTGTACGACGGGTTATTGTCAGCACTATGACACGCGTCAAGAGCATGTGCCAGACTGTATTCAGCTGACCATGGACAATCTGCCGCAGATGATGTGGTTGCCTTCGCACTGCGCCTATAAGCGTTTGTATAAAGGACAAAATTTGCCAAATTGGCATTTGTTATTGACCCAAGATGCAGTGGTAACGCAGCAACAAATGCGTGCTGCCAATGTTGGCGTGGCAGGGCGCTGTGTTTCTGAAACTGGTCTGTCTGATGAAGCGATGGAGGAGCGGGTGGTCAGCTGGGTTAAGCCTTGATAATATTGAGAGTTACTGAAATCAGTGACATCAGTGACGTTGGTATTATTGCAGGGTAAACGTACAATGCGACTTGATTTTAATAAGAAGCCTGAGCTGCAGATTTGGCTTTTGCCTCAGCATCTTCTTGCGTGTCAGCCAATGGCGGGATAGGAATATCCTGACGAATTTGCTCAGAGAACTCGCGGCTGTTTTCGTTGCTATTAACGCCAGACTCTAGATTGATTTGATTATCAAATCCTTTAACCTTTGAGTTGATATGGGTACGCTCGTACCATGTATCCATTGACCAAGGCTGTCCAGTATTTTCTGGATTAGCGTCAAGCATACCGACATCATATAGATAATTTGGCAGCCAGCCAGAGACCCAAATACGATAATCCCACGGCAGGCGATCACCACTGACGATACGCGCCATATAAAAAATGATATTGGTGCAATTACTGAGTAATGTGTTATACCAAGCAGGCTTGGTATTCAATTCATCGGCAGCGGTTAAGTAAGATTCAAATAGTGACTTGACCTCGTGCTGCTGCAAGTTACTAACGGGAAATAGATAAACTTGCTCGCCACGCGCATTCGTTCGGGTATAAATAATATCGCGCTCTTCTGCGGCAATCAGGCTCAGCTCATAGCGTCTAAAAAACCCTGCTAATGCCGAAAACGACTCGCCTTCTTCTTTACGAATCTCAAATGAGAAAGCAAGCGGTCTATCATCTTCAAAACGAAAACTGACCAAAGTATGGGCAATCAGTGGACCCATCCAGTAAGAATTGGTGACATCGACGCCAGATAGTTTGGACATATCAATGGTACGTGTGTCCCAGCGTTCGGTCGCCTCCGTGTCGGTATGCCAATCAAAGTTGCGTACATTGGTTAGGGTCACTAAATTAGGGTTGATTGCATCGCGCTCGTAAGTGACTCTTTCACTTACCTCAGCCATCCAGTCGCGCTCTTGTTGGGGTTCAATAGAAAAAAACCAGCCAACGCCTACCAACCAAATAGCGCCATATAAAGCGGTTAACCATTTATTTGCTGACTTACTATTTATGGTTGCTTCGTTGCTCCATGGTTTACTGCTGTGTTGTTTATGATCAAAGCGCTGAGCTATTTTCGGCCAATAGCGAACGCTCAGTAAGGCTGTCAGTACACCAACAATGAAAATTGCGGCTAACCAAGTGATGGCAGAGCCTGCCCCAAACTGATACCAAATCGCCAGCAATAACCAGACGGCTGACAGTAGCAAGGTAATAATGATGAAAAACTGTACAAAATAATATCGCCATGTAGGTGTCGGTTGGCGACCATTCGCAGTGTTATTTTTTAAGCCGTGTCTATCCGAACCATGATTATTTGACTCAAGCGTGTCCAAGCCGTTATCTGAACGATGGCTATGTGAGTGCGGCGTGAGCAGGCGAGAGAAAAAGGAACGTAGCGACATAGGGTGTGCTTTGGTGTGTGAAGGCTTTGACCATAGCAAAGTTTATAACGTACTGACAATACAATTTGAGTGAATTTATCGTTGAATGTCGGTGAGCCTTGCGCTAAAGTGAAGCTACTTTGATCTGCTCCATTTATAATTTAATAATCAAAGATCTGTTTTATTTGCTGTATTCATCCCCATCTACGTCTGTTATTACGTATTATTGTTTTTACGTATTATTTTAATTGTTATTAACTAAAGAGGTTAAATCACATCACCATGTCTGACGACACTCCCAGCCCGAGTAGTTGGTCGATGCGCGGCTTAAAACGCTGGCTATCGACCGCCCCCGAAACCCGTGACGAATTGATTCGTCTGGTACAAGACTCGCGCCAGTTCTTAGAGCCTGATACCGTCGATATGTTAGAAGGCGTGCTGGATCTGCCTGCGACACAAGTGCGCGAAATCATGACTCCGCGTCCGCAAGTGGTTGGGCTACACGAAAGCACCAGTCTCGCTGAGGTGATGGATATCATCCTTGAGACCACCCATTCGCGCTATCCTGTCTTTGACAGTCAAGATGATGATGCCGTCATTGGCATTTTATTGGCAAAAGATTTGATTCCTATTCTTGTGCATATGGTGCGCGATCAAGAAGATAAAATCGATAGCAAACGTTTGAGAGATTTGGTACGTCAGCCGCTATATATTAGTGAGACGGCACGTTCTGATACCTTGTTACGCTCATTGCAGCGTACCCAAGTACATATGGCGATTGTCGTCGATGAATTCGGCAACTTTGGCGGTGTCGTTACCATGGAAGACTTGCTTGAAGAGATTGTGGGTGACATCGTCGATGAGCATGATGACTTCGATGAAGACAGTGATATCAATAACATCGTCGCTGATCCTGAAAAACCAAATACGTGGCGTGTGCAAGCGTCTACCGTGATTGAAGACTGTAATGATGAGCTTGGCAGTCATTTTGATGATACGGATGTCGATACCATGGGTGGTCTAGTCATGCAGGCGCTTGGTTATGTGGGTGATTTGGAAGGTGAAAGCGTGGTGATAGATGATTGGAAAATCACTATTACTGATGTTGAAGGGCGTTTTATCCAAAATCTTGAGCTCACCAAAATCAATCCTGATCAGCAAATATTGATAGGCAGTCATTGATGTGTCGATAGCGACCTAAACATTGTTTGATATACTCAAAAAAACACGATTGCGGTCGTGTTTTTTTTGTGTTTGCTATTGGGTATTTGCTACGCAATGTTACCTATTAATGGGTTGAGACTGGTATCATGGGCGGGTTTAACTTTTAGATACTGTACAAAACACAATACGGTCTGCTTCAGCTTGGTTTTCATCTGAATGTTGACGCTTAAAATTTTGAAAAATATGGTTTTGGATAACTGCTATGCGCCTGTCTACTGTTGATTTACAAAAACGCCTGAACCCTGATAAGCCAAAGGGTTTGCCTATAGCGCTGACGGTATTGATTGCGTTGTTGGCAGGTGCGGTGTTTATATTTGCACTGGCGCCTTATGGCATTTGGCCACTAGCATTGGTTTCGCCTGCTATTTTATATGCATTATTGATGCCTGATATGAGCGGTAAACGTGCTTTTCTTATCGGTCAGGCTTATGGTACGGGACTTTGGTGCGTTGGTGCATTTTGGTTATACACCTCTATTCATGTTTATGGCGATACGCCAGCGTGGCTTGCGCTGATTATGATTGCGCTGATGGGGTTAGGCATGGGGTTATTCCATGGCTTTTTGGCGTTGGTTTTCAACCGTATGGTCGGTCGTCAGCCATTGTCGTTTGCGGCGCTATGGATACTCCAAGAGTGGCTGAAAACGTGGCTGTTCACTGGATTCCCGTGGTTGTTTGTCGGTTATGCCTTTACGGAGCAGTATTGGTTATCGTCATTAGCACCAGTTGCTGGCGTCTTTGCAGTGTCTTTTGTGGCGGTATTATTGGCAGCCAGTTTGGTTGAGCTATTGCGTCGCCGTGGCGGCTATATGATTCCGTCGATAGCATTGTTGGTCATTAGCAGCGCGTTATGGTTGATTAATCCGCAATGGACGAAACCAAAAGGCACACCTGATTTGTCCGTGTCCTTAATCCAAGGTAATATTCCACAAGATTTAAAATGGCTCACCGAATATCAAATAGAAACCCTAAAAATTTATGCAACTCTGACAAGTACTGAGTGGGATCGCGATATCGTCTTATGGCCAGAATCCTCGATTCCTATGTTTCAAGATGAAGCGATTGGCTTTATCAGTGAAATGGTTAAAATGGCCAAAGAAACAGATACCACGTGGGTAACAGGTATTCCTTATAGAGATTTAGAAAACTTTGACCCAAAAACGGATAAATATCCGCCATTTTATAATAGCGTGGTTGCGCTAGGTAGTGACGCTGAGGGCATGTATAAAAAGCAGCGCCTGGTACCATTTGGTGAATATATTCCCTTCGAAGGCATGTTAGATATCTTGCCAAACCTTGCTGGTAGTCAAGAAATCATGAGCTATAGTCGTGGTAGTGACAACCAATCACCGCTGCGTGTACGTGGTCATAATTTGGGCTCAGCAGTCTGTTATGAAGTGGCTTACCCTGATACCACTCGTAAAAACGCGATTGGCACGGACTTCTTATTGACCATCTCAAACGATGCTTGGTTTGGTACGTCGGCAGGTCCATTGCAACATCTGCAAATGGTGCAGATGCGCGCGCTAGAGAATGGGCGTTGGTTTATGCGTGCGACCAATACGGGCGTGACCGCGATCATCGATCATAAAGGTCGTATCGTCGAGCGTGCACCGCAGTTTGAGCGCACCGTATTGCGCGGTGATGTTCAGGCGCGGGTTGGTAATACACCTTTTATGAGCTTCGGTAATTATCCGATTCTCTTTATCATTACGCTGTTACTTGTCTTGAGCTACTTTGGTAAGCGTGGGATGCCGCAACCGCGTTTGGGTAAGTCGCTAAAATAACTGGCTATTATTACAAGTCATAATGAATCGCTAGAATGGGTTATGAGAATTAACCACAAAAGCGAGTGGCAAAGTTTGTTGATAATAAATCCTTTAAATACTTAAGGGTTTTAACAAATCGGTACGAATTGCGATATAATAGACCAATATTTTAAATATTTTGTGCAAGGTGGATAAGGTATGTCAGAACATATTGTCGAAAACAACCCTAAAAAAGAGTTCTTATTTGCTTTAGGCGGTGTTGCCTTATTTTTAGGTATCGTCTTACTTATTGGTATTTCTGGATTTTTGCGTCCAGCAGGCGAGCACATTACTGCTGAGACAACCGAAACCTCAGCGGCGGCTGATGAAGCAGAAGCGATTGCTGCTGAAGACACTGCGCCAGCTGAAACAGCACCTGTAGCCGCGGATGCTACAGCGACTGATACTGCTGCAGACGCAAGCGTTACCCCAGCGACCGATACTGATAGCGCTGTGGTTACTGCAGAAGCTGGTACTGCAACTGCTTCTGGTACAGTCAGTCAAACTGCGGTTGCAGATGCTGATCTAACGGCTGAGCAAGCAGACGGTGATTTGGAAGCGGGTGATACCACTGATGAAGCGGTAGCCGCACAGTAATATACGTAAGTCGATGCTACTTTTTTAAAGTACGGATCGACAAACCGCTTCGCTTAAAGTCCAAGTATTTTTGCTTAAAGCCTAAGTGTTTTTGCTTAAAACCTAAGTATTATTGTAATACCATAAGCACAACAGCGTCGTCATCACTGACATTGATGCTAAAAATAAAAGTCCGCTTTCAGCCAATGATAGCGGGCTTTTTTGTGGGTATTTGTGTAATTATTGACCAATTATTTCTTTACTTGATTATATCCAAGTGAAACAATGATGCGCCTATATGACCGCTTGTCGGGATAATTATATATTTGGTCGTTAATACAGTGGTCTTTAAAGGAATAAAGTTATGAGTACAGAATCAAAGTCAGAGGTTAGTGCTGCTGAATTGGCAGCACTAGATAATGGATTTATGGGGCACCCTAAGCCGCTACGTCCATTGTTTTTCACAGAAATGTGGGAGCGATTCTCTTATTATAGTATCCGTCCACTATTAGTATTATTTATGGTAGCGACCGTCGGTAGTGGCGGTTTTGGTTTCGATGAAGTTACAGCTTCTGCTATCTATGGTATTTTTGCTGGTTCGTTATATTTAGCGGCAGTACCGGGTGGCTGGTTGGCTGATAATTGGCTCGGTCAAGAGCGTGCACTCTGGTGGGGTAGTATTATTATCGCCCTTGGTCATTTGTGTATCGCACTATCGGCTATGTTTGGGATGACGCTGTTTTTTGTGGGTTTGATGTGTATCGTTCTCGGTTCAGGCTTATTTAAAACCTGTATCTCCGTGATGGTCGGAACGTTGTATCCCAAAGGCGATGCACGCCGTGATAGCGGCTTTAC
Source organism: Psychrobacter sp. AOP30-A2-5 (assembly GCF_052378115.1). NCBI lineage: Bacteria > Pseudomonadati > Pseudomonadota > Gammaproteobacteria > Moraxellales > Moraxellaceae > Psychrobacter > Psychrobacter sp. AOP30-A2-5. The sequence goes on from NZ_JBQSXK010000014.1 coordinate 67,338, forward strand.
TCTATTTTATATGGGTATCAATATTGGTGCGCTACTGGCTGCCCTTATCGTTGGCGTATTTAAAGAAAAAGGTATGTGGCATGTAGGCTTTGGTGTCGGTGGTCTTGGCATGTTAGCTTCACTATTGATTTATCGTTTTTCAGCTAAAAAAACCTTAAATCGTTATGCTCGTGCCAAAAACATTACGCCTGAATGGGAACAAACGACTGGACGTTTCAAAAATGTAGGTCGCTGGGTTGGCGGGTTTCTCGCGCTACTTGCTGCCATTACTGTCTTAGTGTCGACTGGTATTATGCCATTTAACCCTGAAATGGTTGCTCAGTATATGACTTACCTCATTGCCGCAGTCGTCATATTATACTTTGCTGTCATGTTTATTTCACCGCGATTGGATAAAACTGACAAGCTGCGTTTGTTAATTTGTTTTATCTTAATCATCGGCTCGACGCTATTTTGGTCAAGCTTTGAGCAGCAGCCAACGTCTTTTAACCTGTTCGCCGATCGCTATACAGACCTGAATGTTTTAGGCTTTGAAGTGCCTAGTATTTGGTTTCAATCGCTTAATCCTTTGTTTATTTTAATATTAGCGCCGATCATTAGCATTGTCTGGGTCAAGCTTGCCAATCGAGGCCTTGAGCCAAATAGTATGGTAAAGTTTGCGCTTGGTATGTTGTTTGCCGCTGCAGGCTTTGCCTTGATGATATTTGCCTCAAAAAGCATTTTGACTAGCGATGGTGGATTGGCTTCACCTTTATGGTTAGTGGGTAGTTTATTATTGCTGACCCTTGGTGAGTTGGCGCTCAGTCCTGTTGGTCTGTCTGCAATGACTAAGCTTGCGCCAAAAGGCATGCAAGGTCAGATGATGGGGCTTTTCTTTGCTTCTCTTGCTTTAGGTAATTTGGTTGCTGCGTTCTTTGGTGGTCAAGTATCAGCGGATAAGATCGAAGGGTTGCCGGGCTTATTTACGATGATGACGATCTTTTTGGTGGTCACAGCCGTTGTCTTATTGGCATTAGCCAAACCGATCAATAATATGCTGCAAAAAAGCGAGCGTGCAGATAAGCTGAGCTAATTCAGACACACGGTTAACGGATTTAGGATCAATAGCAATACCAGCAAAAATGTTAGATGGCGAGACGTGTTACCATGATCGGTAGCACGTTTTATGGTGACACTTAGTAAGTTATTGCCCCCACGCTATTGAAAGTACGCTTTCCGCCCAAACATCTAATAATGCTCTGCTGTAATGCTCCTAAAAATAGCTAGCCTCATTTATCTGGTCATTGACAATATTTTAATTTTTAAGACATTGAGCTGCTTATGTAGGTTTAGATGCTGAGCATTCAATGAATGATAAATAGCAAACGCCTAAAACAGTTTACTCGCTCAAATAAGACGACTATCCATAGTCGCCTCACAATATGATTTTTCCAAATCTTATTTTTTAAAATCAATAAGGACACCTTTTATGAATAAACAAAGCATCCACGATCGTATCGACAGCCTACGTCAGGCGTTGATAGCACAAGATCTGACCGCGATTATCGTACCGTCTGCTGATCCGCATTTATCTGAGTATCTGCCAGAATATTGGCAAGCGCGCTTATGGTTATCAGGATTCACAGGCTCAGTCGGGACGCTCGTTGTTACCGCTGATTTTGCTGGATTATGGACGGACAGCCGCTATTGGGTACATGCCGCTGACCAATTAGAAGGTACCGGTATTAGCTTAGAGAAGCTTGCACCGGGTCAGCCAAACCATATTGATTGGCTCGCCGAGCACTTGGCTGAGGGTGATAGCGTGGCAGTCGACGGCAATGTATTGTCTATCTCTGAGCAAGATAGATTGTTGAATGCCTTTGATGCCAATGACATTACCTTAATCACTGAGCGTGACGTATTGACAGAAATATGGAGCGATCGTCCAGCGCTACCAACCGCCAGTCTATATCAACACGATGCGCAGTTTGTCGCGCAGTCTGCTACCTCAAAACTTGCCGCTGTACGCGCAGGTATGGCTGAGGCAGGCGCAACCCATCACTTGCTTTCAAGCTTAGACGATATTGCTTGGTTGACCAATTTACGCGGCGCCGATGTTGATTATAACCCTGTGTTTTTGGCACATATGCTCATTAGCGAAAATGACGCGACATTGTTTATCGATAATAATAAAGTCAGTAGCGAGATAGCACAAATCTTAAAAGACAGCGGTATCACCCTTGCTGATTATGATGCTGTGCAAGATGCGTTGGGCACATTGACTGCTGATGACTTATTGCTATTAGACCCAAGTAAAGTGGCAGTGGGTACGTTATCTAAAATGGGCGATGGCATAGGTTTTATTGAGCAAATGGCGCCAAGTACTTTATTAAAATCGGTTAAATCTGACGCTGATATCGACCATGTGCGTGAAGCCATGCGTCAAGATGGCGCGGCATTAAGTGAGTTTTTTGCCTCATTTGAGCAGCGTTTAGCAAACGGTGAGCGTTTAAGCGAGCTGGACGTTGATAGTATGCTCATCGAAGTGCGCAGTCAGCAGCCACATTATGTATCGCCAAGTTTCCCGACTATCGCAGGCTTTAATGAAAATGGTGCGCTGCCACATTATCGCGCTACGCCAGAAAAATTCAGCTACCTTGATGTCAATGAAGGTGAAGGCGGATTGTTACTGATTGATTCAGGCGCTCAGTATCAAAACGGCACCACAGACATCACCCGTGTGGTCGGTATTGGACAGGTAAGCAGCGAACACAAACGTGACTTTACCACCGTACTCAAAGCCCATATTGCCTTGGCCAAAGCGCATTTCCCTGATGGTATCGCTTCACCACTCATCGATGCGATATGCCGTGCACCATTATGGCAGGCACAGATGGATTATGGTCACGGTACTGGCCATGGCGTTGGTTATTTCTTGAACGTCCATGAAGGTCCACAAGTGATTGCTTATAGTGCCAGCATGCCGAAAGAGCGTGCGATGAAAGAGGGCATGATCTCAAGTAATGAGCCAGGTCTATATCGTGAAGGCAAATACGGTATCCGTATTGAGAACCTGATGGTTAATAAACGTGTTGCCCAACCAGTAGAGACGGAATTTGGCGATTTTCTTAATTTTGAGACCGTTACCTACTGCCCAATTGACACCCGTTTAATTGAGTCATCATTATTGACTCAAATTGAAATTGATTGGTTGAATAATTATCATAGCCAAGTCTATGCAGAGCTAAAAGACCGCGTTGAAGGTGCGGCACTTGAATGGCTGACTGAGCGTACTAAGGCTATCTAAAGTAAACGCTCATATCGACGAATCTAAAATGAAAAAACCCCCGTAAAGTTTACGGGGGTTTTTTAGTACTAGGAATTTGTTACTAAGGATTTATTGCTAAAGGGTGATGCGTAGGACGCAGCGTTTAGCTTTTTTTAGACTCTTTGTCAGTTACTGCTTCATCTTCGCTTAGATTTTGAGTCACTTCAGCACGTAACCAAGATTTTAAATTCTCAGACATCAGCATCATTTGCTCACTGAGATAGTCATCAATTTGCATTTCCAGCTCACGGATCATCTCTTGATGCGTGGTACTCAGTTTTGCATCTTTCAGTGCCAGTTTGATGGCGGCGCTGGCTTTGTCGTTGACCGCTTTTATACTGTGGTCGTCATTGATATGCTTGTCATTAGCGACATTAGCATGTTCACTGATGGTTTTGTTCTCAGAGCTAGATTGCGTCGCAGCCGATTTTTCAACATTTTGGTTTTTCTCAACCGTGTTATCAATACTGAGCGATTCTGAATCACTCGCATCATTGGTGTTCATAGCGGTCGTTTTATCAGCAAGATTATTCTTCTCAGCGGCTATTTGCTCAGTTTTCTGTTGTTCTTTTTGCGCGGTATCTGCTGCTTCTTTTAATCTAGCACTTTCTTTTAATCTGGCATCCTCTGCCGCTTTTACTTTTTGTTGTTCTTCTCGCTGCTGTTTTTCTGCGGTCGCTTGCTCTTCGGCCTTTTTGTCAGTAATGGCTTTAGCGATGGCTTGCTCCGCTTCATGGTTTTCGTAGAGCTCATCGATGTGGGTATCCAAATCATGAGTATTAAAGACAAAGCTTTCAAATGGGGTATCGTTTTGCAGTAAGGTGGTGATGTCTTTTAGCTCTTGGGTAATTGCTGCGCGAATAGGTTCAGGCGCACACGTCCAGCGCTGGTAAAACTGATGAGAAAATGAGTAGCTTGACATGGTATCGTCCATAAATGTTCCAAAAATTACCCCTTATCATACGCAAATACGATAAGGGGCTGCAAGTGGACAAACGTAGCAAATCTGACACCAAGGTTACAACGACCGATATGGTGAGTTTTATACCTTAGTGATTCACGGGCCAGCGCGCAAATACTAACGAGCCATTGGTACCACCAAAGCCGAAGCTATTGGATACGGCATACTGTAGGTTTTCAACTTTGCGCGATTGGTTGGCGACATAGTCGAGGTTACAGTTGTCTTCCACATTGTCCAAATTAATGGTGGGTGGCACATGCTGATGCTGTAGGGCAAGGACGGTGAATATGGCTTCAACAGCACCCGCGGCACCAAGCAAATGACCCGTCATCGATTTGGTTGAGCTGACCAAAATGCGGTCTTTGACTGGGGCAAAAACGGTTTCAATAGCAATCGATTCAGCGACATCACCCGCAGGGGTGCTGGTGCCATGAGCGTTGACATAACCAACACTCGATGGCTCAATGCCTGCATCATTTAGGGCATTACGCATCGCTCGCGCCGCACCGCTGCCATCTTCAGGCGGTGCTGTGATGTGACTGGCATCATCACTCATCCCAAAGCCGACCAGTTCAGCGAGTATGGTTGCACCGCGTGCTTTGGCATGAGCGAGGCTTTCTAGTACCACCATACCCGCGCCATCACCGAGCACAAAACCATCACGGTCTTTGTCAAAGGGACGCGAGGCTTTGGTTGGTTCGTCATTGCGAGTTGAGAGGGCATGCATGGCACCAAAACCTGATATGCCAAGTGGGCTTGAGCCTTTTTCACTACCGCCTGCTAGCATGACATCGGCGTCACCATAAGCAATCAAACGTGCAGCGAGACCCATTGCATGGGTAGCGGTGGTACAAGCCGTCGATGTCGCAAGGTTGGGACCTTTTAAGGTATGTTTAATCGCGACTAAGCCTGCTGCCATATTCACAATAGAGCCAGGAATGATAAAGGGCGAAACTTTCATAGCACCTTTTTCTCGTAGCGTATCGCGACTGTTTTCAATGGTTTGGATACCACCAATACCTGAGCCTAAAATAATGCCGAATCGCTCTTGATCGACATTTTGCACAGGTGCGTCAGCAGCACTTACTTCATCGATAAAACCAGCGTTCTGTAATGCCATACTAGAGGCGGCAATACCATAATGAATAAATTCATCATAGCGTCGCGCGTCTTTGGCATTCATATATTGCTTGGCATCGAAATCCTTGACCACGCCAGCAATTTGAGCGCGATAGCCAGTAGCATCAAAATGTGTAATTGGCGCGATGCCGCTATCACCATTGAGCAGTTTAGTCCATGAGCTATCGACGTCGAGTCCCAAAGGTGTCAACGCACCCATACCCGTAATTACGACGCGCAAGTCATCGCTACGCTCATAGTGCGGTAGTTTCTGACGCGGTTGATGCTCCGCTGTTGCGCTAGCATCATTGGTAGCTTGATCAGTAAGTGAACTGCTGTGTTGGCTCATGCGATATATCCTATACTTACAAGTCCTAAGAGGAGGGTATTTCAGAATTCATTATAAAACACATAAGTGCACGTGTGTAAACTAAAATTTGACCAGTCAGGCGAAACAAACCTGACCCAAAACCACGCCTTTACTCGCACCAGTCACGGCTGGCAAATTACCCGTTTCACCTATTAGTGTTTGCCGTGCGAGCCATGCAAAGGCGACGGCTTCGACCCACGCTGGATTCAGTCCTAAGCTTGCGGTGGTCTCTACCGTGCAATGGGGCAGATGCGCTTGCAAGCGAGTCATCAAATAATCGTTTAATGCACCGCCACCACAGACGTAAACCGAGCTATTTTCATGAGCATTAATAAACATGTTAATTTGCATACTGGCACTCATCGCTGTCAGTTCAGTAAGCGTCGCCTGCACATCCGCTGACGAATAGCGAATATGGGCAGATGCCTGATCGAACTTTTGCAGCTCATCCTGTAGCCATGCTAAGTTAAAATCTTCACGCCCAGTGCTTTTTGGATACGTTCGCGCAAAAAATGGATGTTCTATTAGCTGATTAAGTAGCGGCTCAACCACTTGTCCAGACTGCGCCCAAGTGCCGCCAGCATCATAATCTTTATCAGTATGCAATGCCGTCCACGCATCCAACAATAAATTGGCAGGACCCGTATCATAACCAATCACAGGGCTATCGTTTGCTGGCAAGACTGTGATATTGGCAATACCGCCTAAATTTAATAACACGCGCGTGCTATCAGGCGTGGCAAATAACGCTTGATGAAAAGCTGGAACCAAAGGCGCTCCTTGACCGCCAACTGCCATATCACGGCGGCGAAAATCGCTGACGACGCTAATGCCAGTACGCTCAGCAATGATGTTGGCATCGACCAATTGCAAGCTAAAGCCCAGTTGCGGACGATGGCGTACCGTTTGACCGTGACAGCCGATCGCCAACACTGACTCTACATCAGTATTCGATTGCTGCAATAAATTATTGACCACCTCGCTGGCAAATTCAGCGTATTCTTTACTTGCCCAACCGAACCAGTCTAATTCGCTGTTTGGTTCACCCTCTGCAGGTATTAATTCTTGAACACCATTAGGCTGACATAAAGCCAATAATACTTCACGCAAACGCGGCGGAAACTCTTGGCTATGAGTTGCTAACAGTCGCATCGGTTGCTGTGTATCTTTTTCAGCACTACTATCACTACTAAACTGACAAAGAACCGCATCCATCCCGTCTAAGCTGGTGCCAGACATCATGCCGATATATAAGCCATCATCGAAGTTTTCAAACACGGTTTGCTCGAGTGCATCGGTCAAGGTGGCATAGTTTAAATCGTCAATATTATCTAGACGGCTATCTAAGCTCATCTCTAAACTTAAATCTGTGTCAGGAGTATTCTGAATATCGTCAATCGATACGGGCTTGGTCATGGCAATTTACCTTAAAAAACGCTAGTATATCTCTCAAATTCTAACATCTTTTACTGGCTATGAGATTCTAAATAGCCCAAACGCGTTACCCTTTTAATAAAGACAATAAAGAGAGCATCATGACCACGCAAACCTACACCCTAGAAGAACAGCTTGCCTTGATCCAACGCGGCACCCAAGAAATCTTATCTGAAGAAGATTTGGTTAAAAAGCTGAAACTCAATCGTCCGCTACGTATCAAAGCAGGCTTTGATCCTACTGCACCTGACCTGCATTTAGGTCATACCGTGCTTATTAATAAACTCAAACATTTTCAAGACTTGGGTCATGAGATTTATTTCTTAATCGGTGATTATACTGCCAAGATTGGTGACCCGTCTGGTAAGAACAGCACCCGTCCGCCATTGACCGATGAGCAAATCAAAGTCAACGCACAGACTTATGCGGAACAAGTTTTTAAAATTTTGGATAAAGAAAAAACCAAGATTGTCTTTAACTCCGAATGGTTCAAGGATATGTCGGCGGGTGACATGATTCAGCTTTCTAGCCAATTGACCGTCTCACGTATGCTTGAGCGTGATGATTTCTCTAAACGCTATGCCGCGCAAACGCCAATTGCTATCCATGAGTTTCTCTACCCATTGGTGCAAGGTTATGACTCTATCGCGCTAAAAGCGGACGTCGAGCTTGGTGGTACTGACCAAACTTTTAACATCCTAATGGGACGCACCCTGCAAGGTCGCTACGGTCAAGAGCCACAAGTGTGTATCACCGTGCCAATCTTAGAAGGGCTAGACGGTGTTAATAAAATGTCTAAATCCCTGAATAACTATGTCGGTATTTATGATGCACCGGGCACCATGTACCAAAAACTACTGTCCATGCCAGATACTTTAATCCGTCGCTACTTCGAGTTTTTAAGCTTTAAGCCGATGGAAGAAGTCGAAGCGTTAATGAAAGAGATGGAAAATGGTCGCAATCCACAGGAAATCAAACGTATCCTTGCTGAAGAATTAATCGAGCGTTTTCACGATGCCGATGCTGCTGCCATTGCGCACAAGTCAGCAGGTAACGTGCTTGCTGATGGTGAACTGCCTGTTGATTTGCCAGAAGTGACGTTAGATTTGGAAGGTGCTGAGGCGCTATTTATTACTCAAGTACTCAACCAAGCTGGATTGGCTAAAAATAGCTCATCAGCTAAAGATATGATTAAGCGTGGCGCGGTAAAAGTAGATGGCGAAGTGGTCGATGCAGGCTTTAGCCTAACTGCTGGGCAAACTGTCGTTATCCAAGCGGGTAAAAAGGCTTATGCGAAAGTGACGGTAGGGTAGTTAAAGAATTGAGTTAGGTAGCCAAAGTTTCTAAGTTCATTATGGCTTAAGGAGAAGTAGATGTTAGCCCTTCCTACGTTATCAAGTAATGGCATTACCCTTAAGCCGTTGACGCTAAGTCATGCAACTGACTTAGTCGAAGCTTGCCAAGATGGTGAACTATGGAAAATAAATGAGACGTCAGTACCTGAGCCAGACAAGGTTATTGACTATATTAATACCGCAGATTCAATGCCCGATAGACAAGCATTTGTCGTTATTGATGAATCAAATGGTAAAGCGATTGGTACAACGAGTTTCCACGATATTTTACCCTTTGCAAAACGCTTAGAGATTGGCTATACATGGTATGCCAAATCGTATTGGCGCACGCATGTTAATACGACTTGTAAGCTCATGCTGCTAACCCATATATTTGAGACTTTAGACTATCAAACCGTAGGCTGGCGCACGGATATTGGCAATCATCGCTCACAACGAGCCATTGAGCGTTTAGGTGCTAAAAAAGATGGGGTGATTCGAGGCAACCGAGTCTGCCGCGATGGCGTTATTTCAGATACAGTGATGTATAGCTTAATAAAATCTGAGTGGCTACGAGTAAAATTAGCGCTGACGAAAAAACTTAATGAGGCTCACTAAGCTTTTATAATAATTGATACAAGTAATAAAATTATGACTCAACAACTTCAAAGTGTCCCTCAAGGTATTTACCGCCATTATAAAGGCAGCCTGTATCAAGTGTTGCACACTGCTCAGCATTCGGAAACCCAAGAAGAATTAGTCGTTTATCGTTGCCTATACGGTGAGTATGGCGTATGGGTGCGACCGTTATCTATGTTTTCTGAAACGGTTGAAGTTGAGGGTAAGCACGTGCCGCGATTTGAGCTGATCAAAGCATTAGCGGATTAATGCTTAAAATTTATTACTCAAATAAAAAAGCGACTTTTGGAGTCGCTTTTTTTATATAAATGAACAACTAATCCTGCAAAAATCCTTTTAATACTTTATAAAACCCAATTGGCTCATCCATTGGTATCGCATGACCTGAGCGCGGCAAAACAACTTCGCGAGCATTGGGTAGCATTTGGGTAACTTGTTGCTGCCACTTAGCATCGTAAAGTTTGGAGCGACCACCGATGAGGTTGACCACTGGAATAGTGACCCGCTCTATCGCACCGCGAAAGTCATAGGGTAATGTCAAATAGGCTTGTAAGCAGCGCATTTTATGATGCCAAATACTATGATCATAAAGCGCAAGTTTGGGGTCATTTTTATAAGTCATCACTTGTATAAACGCTTTCGAGCGCGTTCGATTAACAGATAATAGAGAGAACAGTCGTTCGACATCCGTTGCACGGCGTTTTAGAGCAAACGGTAGGTGGGTAAAGCTTTTCATTTCAGCATAAGGTAAAGTTTTCTCAATTACTTCGTGAAAGATATCGAATACTTCTTGCTGCCGCGCACCAAACAAGCCACCTTGCCAATCAGGCTGATTATGGATAGCAGGACTTTGGTCAATATTCAAATAACGGCTAACTTTCGCGCTGCCATAACGCTCAAAATACGCCCACATTACTTGTGCACCCATCGAAATAGCGGCAACTGGCAACGATTCTATATTGCGTGTCAAGCAAACTTGCTCAATCACAATGCTGATATCATCGGCATACTGACGCACAAAATCAAACTGTGTCAGCTTAATATCTTTTGCGGCACCAAATCCTCGTAGATGCGGCAGGTAAAATGCATATTTGCCAAGCAAAGGAAAAATAAATGGCAAAAACTCACGCGCGTCCATACCATAAGCATGCAGTAATATTACAGGCTTGCCGCTGCCTATGACTGACACTGGTAGCAGCGTACCGTCAGTTAAAGTGATATTAATCGTTTTCAGCTGGTAGTTAGTAGGCAAGTTAATCAATTTTTTCTTCATAAGGCAATGTACCTTGTTTTCATTAAGCGGTTTTACAAAGTCGATTTAGCCAAAATGTATCGTAGCAAAAGTCTTTATCTCATTTCTAAAAGACTGCTATATTAAAGTAGATAATTAACCATAGCATAAAAGCAGTTAAGCGGTAAAAGTAGTGACTTATCATAGACTTTGACCAATCGAATCAAACGTCAGCAAGTAAAATATAAGGATATCAGTCTATGGGCAAGCTGACGTTACCATTGCTTGATAGCAGCCTATATCCGCAAATCTGGCAGCAGCAAACCTTGCTCAATCCGCAGGCGCTATTGATGGCAATGCTGACAGCAGATATCACGCCAGATGCCAATACTTTCACTAGGCAATTACTAGCTAATGATACTTATCAAGACTGGATTAATAGCAGCGTATTTGGGCGTTATTTACAGCGTAATTTTACGGCGTTTTCTCAGCAAACAGAAGACAGTTTCAACATTGATATGCCTTCGCTGTTTCGTCAGGAATTGATGCGTCACGCGCAGTATTTACCACTAGAGCAAATCTTATTTTTTGCAGGAGATTTGCCAAAAAGCGTGCGCCAGACAAAGACTTTAACCACAACTGTTAATCCCGCCACTGCCGTGATTAATGCGCAAAAGCTGAGTAGGAAAGTTAGGATGAATAATCCAATTACCATTATCAATCAGATAGTGGTGAAAGGTAAACACGTATTGGGTTTTCCGATACGCCATAATAAACGTACTAGCGAGCGCTTGCGCAATGAGGTATTGATTTTAGACTTTCAAGAATTGCGCTTGGTCAATGAAGAGAATGTTAGTAGCAAAAAAAGAAGCAATATAAAGGAATCTATATTGCTTCGCTCTTATGAATTACGTTAGTGAGCCAAACGGTCAGCTAAAATTTTAAGAATCTTGCTTAGCAATCGTCAGCCCGTTATAAGTTTGCGCAACTGGCATCACTTCTAAACGATTGACGTTAATATGAGCAGGCGATTCAATCAGCCATAATAAAATATTGCCAATATCATCGCCGGTCATGGTTTTAAAGCCGTCGTAAACCTTGGCAGCTTTATCGTCATCGCCGTGGTAACGCACGTTTGAAAACTCAGTACCCGCGACATTACCCGGTTCAAGGTTGGTCACTCGCACTTGCGTACCGATGAGATCCGCGCGCAGATTTAAGCTAAACTGTTTGACAAAGGCTTTGGTCGCGCCATAGACGTTACCGCCGAAGTAAGGCCAACTGCCCGCAATTGAACCAACGTTGATAATATAACCGCTATCGCGCGCCACCATCGCTGGCAACACTGCATGGGTCAGCGCCATTAGACCTTTAATATTGGTATCGGTCATACGCATCCAATCATCAAGACTGGCATTTTGCGCAGGCTCTGTACCGAGTGCCAATCCAGCGTTATTTACTAAGACATCGATTTGCTTAAATTTATCAGGCAAATCAGCAATGATTTGCGGGATAGTAGCCGTGTCACTCACATCCATGACCACAGGTAAAAATGTTTCGCCCCAAGTATCTGCTAGAGTATTGAGTTTTTCTAAACGTCTGGCACAACCAATCACGCGATGACCATTTGCAACCAAACGCTCGGCCAGCGCTTTACCAAAACCTGCGCTTGCTCCTGTAATCAATACGTTCATCTTATATCCTTATCATTGATGTTTTGCACATGTGTCATGGGTGTTACGACGACGGCTAGTTTTGATTCATTTGTTTTTTCTTACTTGTTGAATAATTGCTTACCAAAGATTTTATCGCCCGCATCGCCTAAACCTGGGATGATATAGCCATGTTCATCTAAATGGCTATCTAATGCGGCGGTATAAATGGTCACATCAGGATGCGCTTCATTGACCACACGTACGCCTTCAGGGGCCGCAACCAATACCAATGCTTTAATATTGGTACAGCCATTTTTCTTTAGCATTTCGATGGTCGCAACCATTGAGCCACCAGTGGCTAACATTGGGTCAATGATAAGGGCTGGGCGTTTGTCCATATGGCTGACAAATTTTTCAAAGAACGGCACAGGTTGTAAGGTTTCTTCATCACGTTGCAAGCCGACGACAGAGATTTTTGCTGTAGGAATCAAATCGAGCACCCCGTCAAGCATACCAATACCCGCACGTAAAATCGGTACAATCGTCGCCGTCTTACCGATGATTTGCTCACCTGTGATTTCACCACACCAGCCTTGCATTGGGAAGGTTTCAATTTCAAAATCACGGCTTGCTTCATACGCCATCAAGCGTGCAAGCTCTTTGGTTAACGTGCGAAACTTATAAGTGCTACAGTCTTTTTCGCGCATAAGGCTGAGTTTATGACGGACTAGCGGGTGATCAATGACGGTGATTTTTAAGTCGCTCATAAGGTTTCTCTTGGTTTTTGGTCTGATGCTTGCGCAGTTACTGCGGTTGCCATTAGTATAAAAGATACAAACACTTACTGCACTTCAACCTTATATCTGTCTCACAAATAGTAAGCTTGCTACTTTGATAATAAAGTAAGCTAAATATATTTATAGCAGGATTGATCTTATTTAAGCCGACTATGTTTGACTATAATCGCGCCCTAATAAATGAAGCAGTGTTTAGGCTTGCTATGATAGCAAAAAAACCGCTTTTCTGATGAAGAATCTTATGACTACACAACCATATCACACCCATAATAATACGCATAAAACCGATAACAGCTTAATATTATCTGAAGCCCAAGCAACAGAGGTAGAAACGCATCCGTTCGCTCCCGTTTTACCATCTAATGCTACGGTAATGATGATGGGCACTTTTCCACCGACCGCTGATAAATGGGCAATGCCATTTCACTATCCAAACTTTTACAATGACATGTGGCGTATTTATGGCAGTGTATTTTTTGACGATGTGGATTACTTTCGGGTAGGTAAAGAAAAACGCTTCGATCCTGAGCGTATTCGCGCCTTTATGTTTGAGCGCGGTATCGCCTCCTGTCCGACCGTCAAGCAAGCGATTCGCAAGACTGGTAATGCTTCAGATAAAAACTTAACGGTTGTCACACCCGTTGACCTAGATAGTATATTGCCAAAAGTGCCAAAGGTTGAAACCTTGTTTACCACGGGCGGTAAGGCAACAGAAGTGCTGCTTGGTTTATTAGCCGAGCCACCTGCCAAGTCTAAGTATCCTAAGACCAATCAAAGTATGGACTATCCTTACCAATGGCAAAGTAACCAAAGTCAAAAAGCGGATGTTAATGATTTAACCTTATATAGGTTACCTTCGACTTCACGTGCATATCCTTTAGCGATAGATAAGAAAATTGCTGCTTATAAAGACTTCTTCAAAAAGATAGGCAAGCTGTAAAAGCGCTTCTATATAAGAAGCGCTAACTAAGATCAAGGGCTGTTGTTGGTAAGGGTAAAACTATCTTTAACCCTAACCGCCTGATAAATAGAAGGTATTGACGACAAATTTAGATAATCTTCAAAATAGTAAATAAACCACCTTGACCCAGCCTCAAGAACCCATACACTGCCATC
>NZ_JBQSXK010000015.1:0-70779 GCF_052378115.1 Psychrobacter sp. AOP30-A2-5
TGCTCAGATGCATTTCAATCAAATAGCTGTAATAGAAACATTGTTATAGATTTAATTCTATATTCATAAAGGTTCAAAAAACATTACACTCGTTTCAGTAGGCGCATAAGGTTTATGGTTACTGTTCTTAGGAATAACGACAACTTCACCAGCGTTCACCTCTACGGTTTTGTCTTCTAATATAATAAATAGCTGGCCTGACAATACGTGAAATAACTTATCTTCATATTCGTGATTATGCCATTCATACTCACCTTTCAATTTAGCCAGTTTTACTGTTAATTGATTAAACTGAGCAATATCAGTAGGCTTCCAAAACTGTTCAATATCATCAAGCTCTTTTTTTATATTCGCTATAAGCAGACTCATGCTTACTCCTTTTTGGTATGTGAATACCATTGAATTATATTTAATTGATAATCATTAACATTAATATGATTGTTTATTACTAATAATGCTATTATTGCTTCAAGACTGGAGAACTGGCTATTTATACGTGTAAAGCTATTTTTAGCTGGATATAACATAAACACACATACCAAAACATCTTGATTGTATTTATATGGCAAACTTACATGCATTTTACGACCACTATCAGACCGAATACTGGTCTTTCGATCATCCTGATTCTGACTATTTGATTAAACGTCCAACTTATGATGGCAGCTCTGGTTATGGTGACTTACTGAGCTTGCATAATGGTATCGTGCTCGGTCGAAACAGCATTGCTAGCAGCCAATCTTTGGTGGAACCCGCCGCATCATTTTCTTGTGATGTAGGGATGCACTTAATTGTAGATGCGAACTATACCTTACATGCTAGTAATTTACGGACTGATACAAGTATTCATTCGCAGCAAATTTGGCGACGATCAGGAGATTTTGGTGATATAAACTCTATAGTTGATACTGAATATTTGCAGAATTCCCCTATAAATAGCCATATCGTAACAATCGATTTTAATCAAACATTATTGTCGCGCTGGGCAGAAAGCTTCGCTGTTCCAATATGGCTATTACTTTCTAATAATCAAGATCCTGAAATGGTTCAAGTCAGCTTATCCAACCAGCCACGTCTACTTGCTCGTGCAGCTTATATCCTCTCTTTACCCTGCTGTACTTTGAGTGACCGATTAGCTTTAGAGAGTCAAGCATTGCTGCTTTGCCAAGATATTTTAGGCATTCAAGATATATCAGGCCGATTAGCAAACCAAAAAAGCCAAATTGATCAGGCCGTTGATATTATTCGCCAAGAGTACAGTAATAAATTAACAATTTCCTTGTTGGCTCAAAGAGTGGGTATAAACGAATGCTATCTCAAGCAACAGTTCAAACAACAAACGGGTAAAACAATCGGCAGCTTTATCCGTGAACTGCGTATGCAGGAAGCAATGCGTTTGTTGCTAGATGAATATAAAAGCGTCCAAGAGACTGCATGGTATGTTGGCTATCGTGATCCTAGCAATTTCAGTAAAGCTTTCACCAAATTTTATGGCGTTACACCCACACAACTTATCTAGCCAACCAATAGATGTCAAGCTGCCACAATCTTCTAAAATCAGCTAAATAAGCATTGCTGATATACGACTTATTTATGCCAAACCTATGTTGCGCCTGAGTTAATTCAATCTTTAAACCTTGGTAAATGCTGAGGTATCGTTCCGAATAATTTCCCTTATTCACGGTATAACTTCCCAATTTCACCTTATATTCAACTTACCTATTCAAACAAGCATAGTATGATTGATTCTCATTTATGCTTTAATGAAAAATCCTAGCAATGAGTTTTATAGACTGTTGGTGGTATGTTTCAGCGTAGTAAAAAGTCATTCGTAATAAGTAAGAAGAACTTCAATAATGCGCTCACTATCTTTGTTACTCATTTTACTCTGTGCCGTTTCTCTTATGCTGGGCTCAAAACAGACCTCACTTATAGCTCTCTTTAATTTCTCCAACGATGCATGGTTGACCTTAACGGCGAGCCGTATACCACGGCTGATTGCGCTGGTACTGACAGGAGTGGGTTTGTCTGTTAGCGGCGTGATTTTACAGCACATCGTCCGTAACAAGTTTGTTGAGCCCGCAACTTCAGGGGGTTTGGATGCTGCCAAACTTGGCATTTTGGTCTCGCTCACCATGCTTCCTAATGCCAGTACGAGTAGTAAAATGATCTTTGCGCTGGTTTTTTGCTTTGCCGCAAGCTTACTTTTTATTCTCATTATCAGTCGTATTAAGTTTAAGAGCGCTGTGCTTATTCCTGTTCTTGGGTTGATGTATGGCAGTGTGCTGAGATCAATTGCGGAGTTTTATGCGTATCGCCATAATATTTTACAAAGTATGCAAGGGTGGTTATTGGGAGATTTTTCAAGGGTTATACAAGGTCATTACGAGCTGATTTATATTATTTTGCCCATCATTGTATTAGCCTATATTTATGCCCATCGCTTTACGGTACTGGGTATGGGCGAGGACATGGCCGCCAGTCTAGGACTCGGCTATGCGGCGACGGCCGCCTTAGGGCTCATGCTGGTCTCAGTGACGGTAGCCGCTTCAGTCATCACCATCGGCGCCATACCTTTTGTGGGGCTGGTTATTCCAAATCTAGTCGCTCTAAAGTACGGGGAAAACCTGTCGCGGACACTGCCAGTAGTCGCCTTAGGCGGTGCTTGTTTACTGCTGATTTGTGATATTTTTGGGCGGCTCGTCATTTATCCTTTTGAGGTTCCCATTGGCCTTACCGCAGGCGGGGTAGGCGGTGTAATATTCCTTGTGTTAATCATGAAGGGGGTGAGATGAGTGCTACGGCAAAGGTTTGGGCGACCGTGATACTGATTATATTGCTGGCGCTTATCTTCTTATTGATAGACTCTGATTTAGATTTTGATTACTTAATTCCTAAGCGTTTGATGCGTCTAGCGACTATTGTTCTCGGTAGTATATGCTTAGCTTTTTCATCTATAATCTTTCAAACTATTGTTGGTAATCGTATTTTGGCGTCTTCTATAATGGGTTATGAGGCTGTTTATTTACTGTGGCAAGTACTGTTGCTCTTTGTGATGGGTACAAATGGACTGATGCTGCTAGGTGTCAGTGGTAATTTTATCGTATCAATCGTATTGATGCTGGCATATTCTTGGGCACTTCATCACTGGCTTTTCCCTCAATGTAAAAATGATGTCTATACCTTGTTGTTATTTGGCTTGGTGTTGACGATGGTCATCGGTACGGTTACGCAGTTTATTCAGCTGCGTATTAGCCCTGGCGAGTTTTCGGTTTTTCAGGGGGTAAGCTACACCTCGTTTAATCGATCTCAGCCAGAGACTCTGTTTTATGGAGCGCTTGCGGTAGCCACCGTACTATGGGTTAGTCGTAAGACACTGCCTGTCTTAGATGTGATGGCGCTTGGCCGTGAGCAGTCGCTGTCTCTTGGTGTAAACCATCCTAGATATGTTAAGTTATATCTGGCTTTAATTGCCATTTTGGTGGCTGTGTCAACGAGCTTGATCGGTCCTACGGTATTTATGGGTGTGTTCATTGCCAACATCGCTTATGCGCTTGCAGGGAGTAACCAACACAAAGTCACCTTACCCATCGCTTGTGCCATTACTATCGCCATATTTTTAGTCGCTCAAATATTTGTTGAGCATGTCTTTAATTATAGAACCAGTGTCAGTATTCTCGTCAACCTTGTGGGTGGCATCTATTTTCTTGCGCTGACCGTCCGTACTAGAGGGTTCACATGATTACCATCAACCATGTCCATAAAAACTATGGCAAAAAATCTGTGCTATCAGATATCAGCCTAGAATTTCAGGCTGGCAGTGTTACCTCTTTAATTGGTCCTAATGGTGCTGGAAAATCCACCTTGTTGATGATGATGGCAAGGCTATTGGAAACAAGTAGCGGTGAGATATCATTCAATGATCGCAACATCCGTGAGATTGGTACTTCTGAATACGCGCATCATGTTGCGACACTGCGGCAGTCTCCAGGGTTTAATCTACGATTAACCGTGGAGGAGCTGATCTCCTTTGGACGCTTTCCGTATAGCCGTGGTGCGCTAACCACAGAAGATCGACGCATCATTGATGAGGCCATTGATTTTTTGGCATTAGAGCCTCTACGTCATTCTTATCTGGATGAATTAAGTGGTGGACAGCGGCAAATGGCTTTTTTGGCGATGACCATCGCGCAACAGACAGATGTGTTGTTATTGGATGAGCCACTAAACAATCTTGACATGAAGCATGCAGTGCAAATCATGCAAGCCTTACGCCGTCTATGTGATGAGCGGGGGCGCACGGTGATTTTGGTGATTCATGATATCAATTTTGCAGCCAACTATTCTGACCATATTGTGGCTTTAAAAAATGGCACGCTTAGCTTTAGCGGACTGTCCGATCAGGTCGTGACAGAAACCAATTTAAGTGAGTTATACGATCTTGATTTTGAGATCATTCGTAGTGAACGTGGTTGCCTGTGCGACTACTTCAATTTATCAGGGGATGCAGTATGAATTTGAGTAAGAGAGATTGGGTTTGGGTACTGGTCATGTCGGCCGCCGTATCATTACAAGGATGCGAAAAAAAATCTACTGAGCTGACAAATGAGCCAGCACACGCGTCACAAAAACTTGAGACGCCCATCACGATCAAGCATGAGCTTGGTACTACTGTCATCAATACTCGACCGCAACGCGTCGCGGTACTGGATATGAATGAAGCTGATTTTTTGGATCAGCTCGATGTTCCGATTGCAGGAATGGTCAAAGACTATATTCCGCACTTTCTTTCGCAGTACAAAGCGGATGCCGCAGTAGAGGACTTGGGCGCTATTGTTCAGCCAAATATGGAACGTATCCATGCGCTACATCCTGATCTGATTTTAATGACCCCGCTGCACGCCGCTAACTATCAAGAGCTGTCAGAGATTGCACCGACTCTGCATTTCGATGTGAATTTTAATAACAGTCAGCAGCATATAGCCAGTGTTAAAAGTCACTTATTAACTCTAGGTCGTATTTTTGATAAAGAGGCATTGGCAGAGCAAAAAGCCACGCAGTTAGATGCAAGAGTCAAAGAGGTTCAGGACTTCACAAAAACCCGCCCAGAAAAAGCACTGGTTGTCTTACACAATAATGGGGCTTTTAGCAATTTTGGGCTGCAATCACGCTATGGTTTTATCTTCAATGACTTGGGTGTCAAGCCTGCGAGTACGATTGTAGAGACCAGCTTACATGGACAGCCGATTTCTAGCGAGTTTATACAGCAGGCTGATCCAGACATTCTTTATATCGTAGACCGTACCGCTGTCATGGAGCACCGCGCTATTATCAATCCTGAGGAGGTGAGCAACCCTTTACTTCGTCAAACAAAAGCATGGAAAAATGGTCGTGTTGTTTTTGTTGATGCCGATGCGTGGTATATAGCAGCAGCCAGCCCAACCTCATTAAACATTATAATGGACGATGTCCTCAAAGGTTATCAGCCAACGTCCTAGAGACACTCTAGGAACCTTCTAAGACGAACGATGTTTTTTAACGTAGGACTAGGGCATGTCCTCGTGAATAATTAAATGAAGAAAAGAGGATTTTTTATTCTAAATTGTTAATGATTATCATTTGTGTTTTTATTCGCATTATTATTTCCATCAAAACAAGAGGACGTTTCCATGCACCAACTTCAACACCTAGGTCATAAAAATAGGGTCAAACAGCGGGCGACACTGACCAAACCTTCTTTTGCGCTTAATCCTTCTTTCACGCTCAATTATATCGTATCAGCAAGACTTGCCATGTCTTTGAGCCTAGTCGCTGGGACGGTATTCATCTGTATGCCATCAGCGTATGCACAGACAAATAGTAATGTGACACATAGTGAGCAAACCACTGAGTCTGGCAAAGGAGCGCAAAACCCACCGTTAGAGGAGGATAACAACGTTCCTACAGTGACCTTGCCTGCGATAACAGTAGTGGCAGAACGCAACGACAATCCTATCTACTCAGGTGGGCAGGTGACCTATACCAATCACGCTGGATTCTTGGGAAATAAGGATTTTTTAGAGACGCCGTTTAGTGCCATCAGCTATACCGATAAATTTATTGAAGATCAGCAAGCCACCGATATTACGGCTGTCATCGCTGCTACCGATCCTGCCGTCTTTAGCAGTGGGGTTAGTGGCCAGAATCTTGAAAGTTATTCTATCCGTGGATTCTCTTCAGACATTGGTGATGTTACGGTAGACGGGCTATTCGGTATGGCACCTTATTATCGTAGCTCACCTGAGATGTTTGAGCGTATCGAAGTACTCAAAGGGCCCTCAGCTTTATTGAATGGTATGCCGCCCAAAGGCTCAGTAGGCGGTGCAGTCAACCTAGTGCCTAAACGAGCAGGCGATGAGCCGTTGACGCGAGTGACGGCAAGATATTTATCAGACTCACAACTTGGTGGGCATGTGGATGTAGGACGGCGTTTTGGTGAAGACAAGCAGTTTGGTGTTCGGATTAATGGTGCTTATAGAGAGGGTGATAGTGCAGTAAATGATCAAGAAAAACAAGCGCAACTGGCTTCTGTTGCACTGGACTGGAAAGGAGAGCGTGCTCGATTATCGACAGATCTTTATCATAGTAAAGATCGTGTCGATGGACCGACTCGCGGTCTCACCCTAGCACCAGGATTGTCAATTCCTAAGCCGCCCAAACCAGCGACTCTATTGAACCCAAGCTGGGCATTTAATGATAGTGAAGATAAGGGGCTAATGATACGTGGTGAATATGATGTGACTGCTGATTTAATGATTTATGGTGCGGGCGGAAATAGTAAAACAAAATTTAAGTCGCAGAGTGCCTCTGTCGCGCAGATTATCAATGCCGCAGGAGACTATCGGACTAACCTTGGAGAAGTTGATGATGAAATCGAAAGACAGTCTGCTGAGATAGGGTTAAAAAGTAAATTCCAAACAGGACGAGTTAATCATCAATTGGCATTTAACATCGTTGACTATCAGGAAGATTATGATTTAAGTGCTAGAAGGGGTTTATTAGCTGAAGATTGGGTCACGAACATATATAAACCAGTATGGGAGTCGCGTAATATTCCCTTCAATTCTCCTGCGCTACTGAACACAAAAACGAATTTGACCAGCTATGGTCTTGCAGACACACTGTCTTTTGCTGAGGATAAATATCAGCTGACTTTAGGACTACGCCATCAACAGGTAGAAAGTAAACAAGCAGGTATGCTGGCATCAGCAAAGGATTACAACGAAAGTGCGACTACGCCATCAATAGCGCTACTAAGTAAAGTAAACGATCAAGTTTCTTTATATGCTAACTATATAGAAGGTTTGAGCCAAGGTTCTACTGCACCGATAGATGCAGAAAATGCTGGTGAAATGTTTGCCCCTTATAAGACGCAACAAAAAGAAGTTGGCGTAAAGCTTGATCTTGGTGAGTTCTCACATACCCTAAGTGTTTATGAAATAGAGAAACCTAATAGCTATTTAGACCCTGTTAGTAATATCTTTTCTTATGCTGGCGAACAGCGTAACCGAGGTGTTGAATGGGGGTTTTTTGGCTCACCCATTGAAGACATACGCCTAATGGGTGGGGTTTCATATATTGATGCGAAGCTAACCAAGACGCTTGGTGGCGTTAATGAGGGTAATAGAGCTACAGGTGTCCCACAATGGCAGTCTAAGCTTGGTGTTGAATGGGATCTACCTTTTATTCAAGACTTGACATTGACAGCTAATGCAAACTCGATATCTAAGCAATATCTTGACGCAGGCAACTCACTGTCATTACCAGGTCGCACTGTATATGATTTAGGTGCACGTTATGCCACCTCTATTGATAAAAAGCCGCTGACATTAAGAACGAGTGTTGCTAACGTAACTAATAAAGCTTATTGGGCAAAGCCGCATTATACCAGTCTTGGCTTGGGTGAGCCGCGTACATTTATGCTGTCAGCCACAATGGATTTTTGATTTGAGTTAAGGCGTGTTTGTAATATCATTATAGATTAGTGAATTAGAGTGCTAAAGATTTGCCGCACCCAAATAGGAAATTTATTAGCATATAATTCACTCTTCTGTGAGTTCAAGGCTCAAAAAGTAGATGAGACGTAGACTTAGCGATATCAATAATTACTCGTTATTCTACTGGCAAGTTGTTACCTAAAGCATAAATAGAATGGTGCCTATTGGAGTGCTTTTTATGGCACTTAAATTGCTAGCCACGTTAACTTTGGCATTGCTTGTGTTGGTAAATGAAGGAGTGAGCCACAGCTCCATAATCATGCCTAGCAGAACGAAAGTGACACCTACTGAACGCCCAGTATTTATCTCTCTTGACGGCAAATTCATAAGACCGTATTGGTCTAATATTAATGAAATGAGCAGTAGCATACTACCACGGCGAGCCACTTCTGTGAATTGTTGTTCTAAATCCATAGTACATCGACGTCGCCAGCAGCTTCCACCGCTCGTCCAAAGATCACAATCACCTTAGCTTGAGCATCTAGCTCATGACTACTACGCCAATCGTTGTCGAAATTAAGCAAACTAACAAAGCCACTGAAATAAAAATAGCAATGAGTTTGCCTTTTGAGAGGACGGCAATATAGTCAGTTCAATCTCATTTGGCGTTCTGGTACGTTTGGCATCTTCTATCGTACCAAGGCCATCATATGCTCTAAGAAGCCTTGTTCAGGCGCTTGGGTGATATGAATAATATATCAGTGTTAAGACATATAGAGAGCTATCAATTAAGTTATGGATACCGCTTAAATATTGAATCTTGAGTGACGATGGAGCAGTATTTTTTGGAAGCACTAGGGGTTTTTAATATTGTAAATAATTATAGAAACAAAAATGATTATCATTTACAATATTGTTCACAAAGTTAGTACACACAGCATTATTAGCTAAATATAACTTTTACCACTCTTTGATCCGCCAATTAAGTGAAGTGAATATGAAACGCCACCATCAAGTTGCTCTATCCTTTCTTACCCTTTGTATCAGCCAGCAACTATATGCACAAAACAATGTCAGTGCTATGGACATCGCTTCAAATACAATGCTTTCAGAAGACTTAGCTGTCAACGCCGCCTCAAGTGAGTTACCAAACGTGACTTTAGATACCATTACGGTCACTGCTAAAGCAAGGACAGGAACGGCTTTGGCACAAAAAATTAGTGAGATGCCCGCCGTCACACAGGTAATTACCGAAAATGAGCTGCAGATGCAGGCGACAGGCAATCGCACTACTGGAGATATATTGGCTCAGCTGATTCCAAGTTTGGGGGCAAGTAGTGGCTCAACCAGTAACTATGGCACGACCATGCATGGCCGTCCCGTGCAGTTTTTGCTGAATGGTGTGCCATTGAGTGGCTCACGCAGCCTTTCACGCGAGCTAAACAGTATCGACCCTGCGCAGCTTGAGCGGGTAGAGGTGCTCTCTGGTGCGACCAGTATTTATGGGGCTGGCGCGGCTGGTGGTCTGATTAATCTCGTCACAAAATCTATGGTGGGTTATGGCTCTATCAGGCAAACCAGAGTCGGCGTCAGTAGCAGTCGTAATTTTGACTCAGATTCATTGGGTTATCATGTGGGGCAGACATTGGGTTATGGCGGTGAGCGAGTCTATGGTCGCCTAGATGTGGATTATGATCGTAAGGGCGGCAAATTCGATAGCCACGATAATCGCATCAGTCCAGACGTCAATCAAACTGACCAACAAGATACTGAGTCGCTAAGTGTTAATGGTAGCTTGGGTATAGAGCTCACTGACAGCCAACGTCTTGATTTGGCAGTGACTTACTATAATGATGAGCAGGATACTGACTATGGTCCAGATTATGGTAAAAATTTACAAGTATTATTAAAACCGAAAAAATTACCACCATCTTTAAAAGCGATTGACGGTGCCGACGTAGAAAACGAGCCTTATACCACCAAAACATCAGTGAATCTTAACTATAATAATGATGATATTGCAGGCTCAAATTTGAGCGTGACTGGCTACTATCGAGACGAAAAAGGCCGTTTTTATCCTTCTGGGAAAAGTGCAGCAGACCAAGCAGCTGAAGTTTGGGCTACCAATGGCCTTACTGATAAAGACACGCTAGGTAAGCTGTTGGGCGCGGCAACATTCGTCACTCAATCAGAAGCAGATATTGAAGTGATGGGTCTACGCGCAGCCATGCAAACGGATAGCGAAATCGCAGGTAAAAAGACGCTATTTAGCTATGGTGCTGACTTTGAACGCGAAAAAAGCGAGCAAACCTATGAAGGTCAAGACTTAAACACGTTTCTTGCTAGTAATGGTTTGAGCGCTCAAACTAATGGTCTTACTTATAATGGCGGACCAGATACCACCATTGATAAATGGGGCGCTTTTGTCAATGCCGATATAGACTTGACGGATAAGTGGCATACCAGTGCGGGCGTGCGCTATCAAAAACTCAAAGCAGAAACGGCTACTTTCACGCCCATTTATGAGCAATTGCTCGAAGAGTATTTTAATGATCCTCTCATCAACGGTGTCAGTGATGCTTATGGCATTGACTATCAGGCTGGTCAAGTGGAAAAGGGCCATACAGACCACGATAAAACCCTATTTAATATCGGTACCAGCTATCAATTAACCCCAAATGACCAAGTATTTGCCAATTTTTCACAAGGCTTTACCACTGCTGACATTCAGCGTGCGCTACGTGATGTACGAGCAGGCTTTGTCGTCAACTCAGACAACGTACAGCCTATTGCGATCGACAATTACGAGTTGGGCTGGCAAGGTAAGCATGGCAGTACTGCTGCACGATTGAGCGGTTTTTACAATGAATCAGATAAAACGGTACGCTTTACCAATGACTATACGGTAGAAGTCGTCGATACCGATGAGCGCGTCTACGGCGTAGAAGGCTCGCTCAGCCATGATATTGATGATCAATGGCAAGTGGGTGGCAGTGTCGCCTATACTCGTGGCCAGTATGATAAAGATGGTGATTGGTTGGAGCTGGATGCCGTACGCTTGACACCACTTAAAGGCACCGCATTTGCACAATACAACTTTGATGAAGGCAGCAATGTACGTCTACAAGCATTAGCAATTGGCGGTGATAATAAAGCCTTTAAGGATCAACAAAAAGACCCTGATTCTAGCGCATTGCCAGTCACAGGTTATATGACACTTGATGTATTAGGACAAGTCAAAATGCCGGTAGGTCGAGTAGACTATGGAATTTATAACTTACTCAATAAGGATTATCTAACGGTCTATCATCAAACTACCTATGGCGATTTGAATCGTTTGCCTGCCTCGGGTACAACTTACGGGTTGAGCTACACTGTGGATTATTAAAAATAATATCAGAAAACCTTTTACGCTAATTATTGAATAGCGTGAAAGGTTTTTACATTTTTTTTCAAAACCTAAAATACGATTAAAAATCTAATTTATCTATATCCTGATTCATAATAACTATCATTTATGTTAATCAACATTCTCCTAGCCGTTATTCGGTATCAACTTTGTCTTTAAGTCTTTAAAAGACCTTTCAGTTAGTACACTGTCTATGAGTAAGGGAGTAGCAAAATACTGCTTCACTTTTTACTTCCTTGTTTAGTCTGTCTTGATTCTTCATAAACTTTTTATTTACTTCGTGAAGTCATCGTATTTCTCGCTTTTGTTCTATTAATGTCTGAAACTGTGCTGATATGATATAGTCAGCGGACCACTAAACTGTTAGGTATGATGCTCCCTTCATTGTACTACTTGCGTGATCTGCGGTTGCCTGTTTTTAATATGACTATGAAAAAAGATTTGATATATGGCTGCGAAAACCTTAAAAAACTATTTGGAAAAAATAGACGCTGGTGAAGCTATTAATCTTAGAGCTTTTCAGAAATTAATAGCTTCTATTTCATCCTTTGATGGATTTGCCGAGTCTGACTTACAAGCGGTTAAAAAGGGTGCACATACTTACATCCTAAGTTATATCAACCCTGAAAAGTTGGCTTTTTTACACCATTATGCTGAGAGTCAAGGCGAAGATAGAGTCTCAGGAGCAATGCAAAATAATAGCCATGCATTTAAAGTAAATGGCTCACTACTCCTTATCCAAAAATACCAAAACCATCCTGACGTTCTGATATTCAAAGACGACGGTAGGATTCCTAAATATCAAACCAATAAGTCTGCGTTAATATTAGAAAACAGAGAGCTGTTTATTCATAGCGATAAAACATTTAAGTTTTTGAGCGAGCACTGCCAAATTACTGAAGATATGCGTAAAGACATTGACGTCATCTTTGGTGCAGGGACAGAGATTACTAATGGCTTACACCTTCCATTTTTAAGTCTTTATAACACCTTGTATTTATGTCTAGATCTTGACTTGGGCGGCATTAAAACGGCAACCTCATTGATTAATAACTTGCCATCAAGCATGGAGATTCACTTTGTCATTCCAAATGATGTCGAGTCTCGCCTTAAGCAAGTTATTGATAAATGTTCGCCCGAATATATGCAAAAGGTATACAACCTTGATGAGAATATGCCTCAAGCACTGCTCCCCTGCATACGCATTATCAAAAAACACAATACTATCTTAGAACAAGAGGCATATTTGTATGGCTACTGATTTTAATACTCATCACCTGTCTGTTAATGAGCTTACGGCTCACAATATAAATGCCCCTACTATGGATCATAACGATAACAAATCGTTAGATAGTCCATTGATCGACAATGACTTAAATGACTTAGAAAGGGGTGTTGATGACTATTTGAATGATGACTTTAGACTCAACTACTCTCTTAACAAGATTGTTTTGGTTAACTCTGCGAGTCATGCTTACTCAGAGATACCCATCGATGAGCCTTTAGTACTGCTTGGTAAAAATAACCGCGGCAAAACCTCTAGTCTTGCCGCGACTAAGCTTATTTTATATCCTGAAGTTAATTTTAATAATTGTGAAAGCAAATTCAACTTTACGAACAAAGCAAATGATCCCTACAGCAAGGAAGAGTCTTACAAACATTATTTTCCAATCAGTGAATCTTTTATCGCCGTAGAAGTAAAGAACCACGCTGGTTTATTTACGATGCTGCTATACCGTGTTGGAGATTATAAATACCATCGTTTGTTCTTCCCTGTGCCTTATGAAGAGATAAAGCCGTTCATATGGAATGAGCAGACCAATTACTTTGCTGATGAGTTAGGTATTAAAAGCCTGATAGAGGTACAGAAAAAACTGGGTGGATTACACCTCACCACCAAACAAGAATTACAAAATGTGATGTACGGTAATAGAGGGTCTAAAACCAGCCATTTTTGTGTGGTGCCGATTAAAGACCAAAAAGAGGCGTCTATTCGCTCTTTTGTCAAAATTTATGAATTAGCGTTTGATGCGGGCAAGGATGAGAAAAAGAAACTGCCCAATGCTATTGCGACTATTATCGAGATGCAGCGGGGACGAGACAAAGAGAAGCTGAACGAAAATGTACATGACCTTAAGATAGAGCGCGCGCAGCTATTTGAAGAAAGTTTAAAGATTAAAAGCTTAACGGAGAATAAAGACGACTATGAGTTTATTCAAAAGCAGTTTGATGCTCTACATCTGGATGCAAAACATGCGGTCTTAGAGTACACGGCATTTTTACGAGAATTTAAATTAAAGCAACAGCAGTATGCTAAAGATAAAATCGCTATTGGTGCTAGAAAAGAAGACATTGAGAGAGAACGCAATCATGCCATAGAAGAAGTAAAGCAAGTTGCAAATGAGATTACTAGATTGGGCACGCTGCACAAAGCATTAAAAGAGGAAGTAGCACAGCTGCAGCAACAGAAAATCAAAGCTGAGAAAATATTAGGTCAATTTGCTCACAAAAGCCCACAAGATATTATTGCTGAAATGATTATCCAACGTCATAGGTATGACGAAACTTTTAAAGCCATGCAAGCTAAAGAAAATACGGTTATGTTAATTCAACAAAAGAATAAGCAGAAACAGGACTTAGAGGCAAAAATAAAAGCCGCTCAAAACGGACTTGATAATCATGACTTGTTACTTGCCAATCAGTTACCCTCCCATAGCGCGCATATATTAGGCAGTATTAATGAGAATTTTTTAAATATTACCGCTAATAGTCCATTGACGAAGGAAGCTCTACGTCAAATTAGTGATTTTACGGCGCTGTTTACGGTTAATGATGCTAATCATTTGTCCTTTTTATCGTTCACTTTACCTAATACATTTTATCACCCTTATGATGCTGATAAACAGCGCTCCCAGTTTGAAAAAACTATTACACAAGATAAGAAAGAAGCGTCTACATTGAGCCAAGAGATTGGAGAGTTAAACAGCGCACTGTCTCAGTTTGATACAGACATAGGTAAAAAGATTGCTGAGGGGAAAAAACAAGCCCTTAAGGAGCAGATAGTAGAGCTTGATGCCAAGATTACGCTACTTGAAGGGTTATCTTTGATCAAAAGTCAGATAGAGGATAAAACACAGCAAATAAGCCAAAAAGAAAAGGCGCTGGCAGAGGCTCAAGACCTGCGAGCCATTAAAGATCAATCTAAAGCATCAACAGACAGTAAGTACAATCAAATCGTAGAGCAGTTCGATGACATTATTAGCTTTGGTAAAGAGGCTGAAAGCATTACAAGTCTGCTGGCAGGTGTAAAATCGCAGGGATTGCCTTATCTAGCGGAAGACGACCCTGAGATAACATCATATTTAGAAAATAATGACATTGAGATTAGTTTACATGCGGCATCTACAATCGCCAATCGCATAGGCGGGCTAAGTGAGCGTATTAACAGGCTTGTCAGCAAAGTGTCAGATTTTACAGAAGTGGTTTTGGTAGAGGGTATTAATCCGCACCAGCGTATTGAAGGTATCAATAGTCTGGGAGAGGTGATTCAGCAATACAAAAACTCCTTTGATACGCTTGAATTTCAGAAAAGCAATTATCATGACAAAATAAAAACCCATAATAGTGTGATTGATAACTTATTAAAAGAAATTACAGATTCGGCTGGATTACTACGTACAACGATTAGCTCTCTCAATAAAAAATTGAATGAGCATAAGATATCTAACTTACATCAAGTCTCTCTTAAGCTTAACTTAGCACCTGATTTTGCGAATTTGGAACGTACCTATGCTAAGCACAATGCCAATCAAACTAGTCTTTTAGATGAGCGCTTTTATGAATCACTTATTAACTATGTTGAAAAGACTAGCCATTCAAACAGTCAACGTTTAAAAATGCGTAATCTGATTGATAGTATTGACTACGAGTATACGCAGGCGACGGGTGAAATCGAACAAAAGTCACAATCAGGCGGTACGACCAGTACCATTACCGCCTTAATTGCCACATTGCTGTTTAGTGAAGCTTTTCAAAAAGGCAGTAGCTTACGTATGCCTATTATTGTGGATGAAGTGGGCACGATTGATAAAGATAATATCAAGACCATTGTTGAACAGGTAAGCAATGCTGGATTTACTATTATATGCGCCAATCCGGGCTTGCATGCAGACACCCTACGCTATATCCCTAATTACATTCGCGTTGATAAAAGCTTGCTCAATGGCAAGCCCAAATCTCGTGATTGTATCTTCCATATTATGCCAAGCCAAATCAACCGTCAGGGGAGGGTTGTGCATGGTCATTAATCGAGAAGCGATATTAGCAGGTATATTAAAGCATAAATCTCATTTTTTTAGATTCGTTGATGTGATTAATGCCAACGAGACAGCGTTACAGTTTCCTATGACAGCGTATCTGAAATTTTACGAACAAGTTATTTATCAAGATGATGACTATGCCTTAAAAGATATCTTAAGTGTCGAGGCATTATTGCAGGCGAATGTATTCGTTAATATTGATGGTTTAACCAATATGGTAACGCTATCAAAAGACATTTATAACATCTTAGTATGGCTGGATATTTCTCGCAAAAAACAATTAGATTCTCAACCTTTTGAATCGCATCGACAAGACGTTGTTCGACTGGCAAATGAGTTGACGACTTTGCCCATTGAGGGTATTAACTTTAAAGAGACTTATGCTTTTTTCTATGAAAAACTTAGCGACATTCAAGTAGATATCTCTGAAAATATGCGAGTCTTAGATTACCGTGTCGATGAAATTGCAGATATGTATAAAAGCCGTGAAATGGGCTCATTAGAGACGGGTTTAGATGAGTTATTTCATAGAGCGCAGCATGTATATCATCGTAATATCACGCCTTGCCTTGAGTTTATTAACCCAAGCCTTGAATTAAAAGGGACTAAAAATCTATCAGAAACCCTAAAAGATCTCGAGCATTATTTTGAAGAAATAGGGGAAGTAGACAAGGCGAGAACACTACAGTTTCGCGTTGGCGCTATCTTCTGTTATTACAAAGATATCAGAGCCATTGCCAGTCGTTTAAACGCTTATTTGGTGAATTTAGCACAAGAAAGAGAGTTCTTTTTGAGTATGGAGCGAGCTTTTGGGGTGTTGGTTGAATCGCTAGTGCCTTTAAGGCATGGACGCCATCAGAATAAATACTTAAATGCGGACAGCGAGGTATTCAAGCTTGCCACAACCTTTGATGGTTTAGAAGATCATAAAAAAAAGTACGAGAAACGCTTTAACTATTCACCAAGTAGGGGACTGGATCATTTTAATAATTATTATGAGATGATGCTCAGACGTCCGTTAAAGCAAAAGCTGGATAATCCCTTACGTGCGTTACCATCAGAGATTGACATTGAAGAGGAACGCTGCGAACAAATATTGAGTATAACGTTATATGAGATAGCAGTGGATAATATGATTGAGAATGTACAACGCTATGTGTGGCAGAAGCTACAGGAGTTATTGCCTAATGCGGGCATAATAGATTTTTTGTATGCGCTCGAATACTTTTTAAGTGCACTGGATGACGCATGTGTGTCTCAGCGCCGCAACGATCGTGATAGGATTGATGATGGTGTTTATTATCTTGATTATATCATTTGGGATTATGCAGAAGCCTCACTTTAAACATCCTAACGTTACTTCAAATAGACAGGTAGCACGCTATTATGGCAAATTACACCTTAAGCAAAGAAATATATAGCCATTTAATGAATGGAAAGATGCTCAATAAACATCTCCTTGATAATGCAGGTGATGACACCGTTAATCCATTATTTATTGAGATAATAGACAATAAAGATGAATACGTTAAACAGTATAAAATGAGCGGTTATCATCTGGTTATTGCACCAATAAATGATCCTGAGTATATTTGCATCGTTGCTACAGGCACGCTAGATGGCACAAAAACTGAACTAGCAATGAAAGCGATGACTATGTTGCTTGTTATTGGTCAATATATTAATCACCATAAATTTAAACTCAGTAAATTAACCAATGCAAAAAGTGGTGGCTTGACTGAAGATGATTTTTTGAAAATGGCAGACATGCCTCATGTTAAAGAGATATTGGAGAAGTCCAAACTCATCACAAAAGGTGAGCGGACGTTACAAGACGTGGTTATGAAGCTATTGGTTCATCGAGATATTATGATTGAAGTACCTAGCAAAAAAGCTTATATATTAACCAACGCAGGCCATTCTTTTTATCAGGAGATTCAGCGTAAGTTTGACACTGAGTCTGAGCTAGCAAATGAAGAAGATAATACGACAATAGATACGCAAGCAAGTTAATATTCAGAACAGCAATGTGTTATGACTTGATTGCCTAACTTGCCAATGTAGCTAATATGATAATTATATTTGGCTCATGAATCATTTTTACTGCTCATAAAAAACTAATCACCATCTTTTTAATTTTAAGACCGCTTTATTAGTTTTTTTATATACATCAAAAACAGGCTTATTACTTAGTAGTAGTAAGCCTGTTTTTGATGTAATGAGTCTCGTAAATGTGCAACGAGCAGTTTTAACTTTTGATCCGGTTGTCTGGCCTTAGGATAAACCGCATATAGGCCAAGCTTCTTGCTGGTAAAACATCGTAAAATCTGCGTGAGTGTATTTTTCTGTATCTCCTCATAGATCAACACTTGTGGTAAAAAAGCGATACCTAAATCGCTAAGCGCGGCTTGTTTAATTGCACTCAGATGATTGCTATGAAACCGACAATGGACAGATATTAATTGCTCTTTGCCGTCTATATATAGCGGCCATGTACTGTTAGCCGTATTATCAAACTTATAAACCAAGCACTCATGATTCTGTAACTGTTCAGGAGTTTGAGGCGTACCATATTGCTTTAAATAGGCTGGAGTCGCGCATATAATCCACTGGCTATCTATAAGGCGCCTTGCAATGAGTGAAGAATCCTCAAGCACAGCGGTCCTTAGTGCCAAATCAAATCCTTCCTCTATCAAGTCAACCAATCGATTGGTAATTTGTAACTCTACTGATACTTCAGGGTGTTGTTTACAAAATTCGGCAATAGATTCGCTAAATATGAAATTCGCAGAGACCACAGGCATGGTTATACGTATATGGCCTTTCATATCTTCGCCGTAACCCGTGACAGCATTTTCAGCTTCTTGAAAGGCGGATTTAGCAATTTTAGCTTTGTTATAAAGCGCCCTGCCTGCATCGGTTAAGCTCAATTTTCTAGTGGTTCTATAAAGCAGTTGTGTATTTAAGTTTTCTTCTAATCTCGCAATGCGCTTGCTCACTACCGAGTTCGTCAATGATAATTTTTCAGCGACTCTAGAAAATGACCCTTCTTCAACAACTTGAACGAATAAAATCATGTCGTCAGCTTTGGTCACACTTGTTCTCCAATTGCAGTAATGTGTTTCTGATTATAGCAAAAAAGGAAAATAACATTGTCCATTGATGCAATATATCAATGAATTAACAAGGCGTAGACTATTCCAGGGCGTTTTTGACATTGGGACATAAACTGTCGCAAGTCGTGCTCGGCTTTGTCTACAAGACAGCTTTAGTAAATAAGCAGTCCCTATTTGTGAATATTTAATACAACTTAGTCATCATGGGTTCGTCAAAATAAAGGCTTCGATGACTTGGTTCAGGGAAGATCACACAATCAAAAGGATGTAATTTTGAATCAAACAATATATGGGCTTTTGGCATTACTGCCAATCGTTCTCTGTGGTATTTTTCTGATAGGTTTGCAATGGTCAGCTAAAAAAACAATGCCTATCATTTTAGTGGTTACCGCTGCGCTTGCCATTTTTATATGGGATATGACGCTTAACCGAGTGTCATCATCTATTATTCAGGGTTTGGTCATTACGGTTTCGGTATTGTGGATAGTCTTTGGTGCTATTTTTTTGTTGAATACATTGAAACATACTGGTGCAATCGCCGTTATCCGTGCTGGGTTTACTAATGTATCGCCAGATAGGCGTGTGCAAGCCATTATTATTGCATGGTGCTTTGGCTGCTTTCTTGAGGGCGCCTCTGGTTTTGGTACAGCTGCCGCTATTGCAGCGCCTTTGCTGGTGGCAGTAGGATTTCCGGCGCTGGGTGCGGTGTTGATGGGAATGATGATACAAAGTACACCTGTATCATTTGGTGCGGTCGGTACGCCTATTGTGATAGGGGTAAATGATGGGTTAGATAAAGCTGCCATTAGCGCTCAACTGGCACAAGAAGGAGTACAGTGGGGCGAATTTTTACAACTGATTACCAGTCAAGTCGCCATTATTCACGGTGTCATTGGTACGTTTATGCCACTTTTTATGGTGATGATGCTCACTCGCTTCTTTGGTAAAAACAAAAGCTGGCGGGAAGGCTTTGCGATTTGGCCGTTTGCGATTTTTGCAGGCTTGGCATTTACAATCCCTTATATGATAACCGGTGTTTTTTTAGGGCCAGAGTTTCCGTCACTGGTCGGTGGCTTGGTCAGTATTACTGTCGTTGTTAATGCTGCTAAAAGAGGGTTTTTGGTGCCAAAAACCACATGGGATTTTGAACCGCAAAAAAACTGGCCGAGTGAATGGCTTGGTAAGTTAGTGGTCAGTAAAGAAGATACTACGCTGACCTTGAGTGATAAGAAGATGTCCACCCTTATGGCGTGGTTCCCTTATTTACTGGTTGCCCTTTTACTGGTGTTTTCAAGAGTATTTACAGGCTTTCAGTCTTTACTTGACAGTGTGGCAGTAGACCTAACCTCGATTTTAGGTGAGACAGATATCAGTGCCAGTTTTAGTCCTTTATACTTACCAGGCGGCTTGTTACTAATTAGTGCTTTGGTTGCCGCCGCTTTTCAAACTAGAAAGCCCGTCAGCGCCCTAAACAGTGCCTTTAAAGAATCAGGCAAGACCGTGTTAGGGGCAGGTTTTGTACTTATTTTTACGATTCCAATGGTTAGAATTTTTATCAATTCAGGCATAAACTTATCAGATGTGGCGAGTATGCCAGTCGCCAGTGCAGAGTTGTTTTCAGGTACTTTTGGCAATGTTTTTCCATTGATTAGTGCAACCATTGGTGCTTTAGGTGCATTTATCGCCGGCTCTAATACCGTATCTAATATGATGTTCAGTCAATTCCAATATGAAGCCGCCATGAGCTTACATATTTCACCTTCTCTAATCATCGCGGCGCAAGCGGTTGGTGCCGCAGCCGGTAATATGGTTGCCATACATAACGTGGTGGCTGCATCAGCAACGGTGGGTTTACTTGGTATGGAGGGCGCCACACTTAGGCGTACTATTTTACCCACCATATACTATGTGTTGTTCTGTGGCATCATCGTCATGGCCGCCATTTACATTTTTGGTTTTCAAGGTCCCTTGGCATGATGAATGACACACCATTACAAGATAAGGAGCGTCATATATCTTCGTCAAATCACGATTCTCAAGGCATGCTTAGTCCTGATCAGGTGTTAGATAAACTAACCAACTTGCTAGGCGCGAGTAATGTACAAGCTGATCCAGAGAAAAATGAGCACTATAGAATGGGGTGGCGCTCTGGTGGCGGCAGTGCCTTAGCGGTTTTGTTTCCGCAAACACTGCTGGAGATTTGGCGTAGCTTAGAAGTGTGCGTTGAAGGCGACTGTATTATCATTATGCAAGCGGCAAAAACAGGCCTGACTGAAGGATCAACACCGAGCGGTAATGACTACGATAGACCCGTTGTGGTGATTAATACGCTTGCCATAAACCAGTTGTATTTGGTGAATGACAACGAGCAAGTGATTAGCTTGCCTGGGGCAACATTGCATCAGTTGCAAAGTCAGCTTAATGCTGTCAATAGAGCGCCTCACTCTGTCATCGGTTCCTCGACGTTAGGTGCGTCTATTATTGGTGGTATATCTAATAACTCTGGTGGGGCTCTGGTTAAAAGAGGCCCTGCCTATACCGAGCTTGCTGTGTTTGCCCAAATAAATGAACACGGTCAACTGATGCTAGTCAATCATCTAGACGTCGAGTTGGGTGATACTCCGGAAGAAATATTAACGAATTTGCAAAACGGTCATTTTGATAAAAAAGAATTACCTGACACTGGTAAGCTCGCATCTGACAGAGAGTACATCGCCAGAGTAAAAGAGGTTGATGCAAGCACGCCCAGTCGCTTCAATGCGGACAAGCGCAGACTGTATGAAGCAAGTGGCTGTGCTGGCAAGCTTGCTGTGTTTGCAGTACGTCTTGACACTTATCCAATAGCGGCAAAAGAGCAAACTTTCTACATAGGCTCCAACAGTGTGAGTGAGCTTGCACAGCTCAGAAGACAGATACTATCCCGCTTCGACAATATCCCTGAAGTGGGCGAGTATATGCATCGTGATATATTTGATGTCTCCGCTAAATACGGTAAAGACACGTTCTTGAGTATCAAGCATCTCGGTACAAATGCTTTACCTAGACTGTTTTCTATCAAAGGCGCTATGGATGCAAAATTCCATAAATGGTCATGGATGCCAAAGCATTTTACTGACAAGGCCATGCAGTTCATCGCCAATCTATTTCCAAAGCATTTACCGAAGCGCATGATGGAGTATCGCGATCAATACGAGCATCACCTCATCATAAAAATGAGTGATGAAGGCATAGCAGAGGCTCAAGATTTTTTGAAGACGTTTTTTGATGCGTCGGACACGGGTAACTATTTTGAATGTAGTCAGGAAGAATCAGAAAGCGCGCTTTTAAATCGTTTTGCCGCAGCCGGTGCCGCATTACGCTATGAAATCATACATAAAAAAGAAGTCGGTGAGATATTAGCGCTGGATATTGCCATACCACGTAATGAGCTAGAGTGGCTTGAAAGCTTGCCTGAAGACATTGAAAAACACTTAGAAAAGAAGCTGTATTACGGACATTTCTTTTGTTATGTGTTTCATCAAGACTATATATTGAAGAAGGGCAGTGATGCCAAGCTTGTTAAAAAGATGATGTTAGAGCTATTGAGCGCGCGCGGAGCCAAATATCCTGCTGAGCATAATGTCGGGCATCTATACGAAGCAGAGCCTGATTTGCAAAACTTCTATAAAAGCCTAGACCCAACCAATACCTTTAATCCCGGCATCGGTAAAATGTCGAAATCCAAACGTAACTGCTCGTGCTGTTTGTAATAGGCAGTTTGGGCTAAGCTTATTGCTTCAAAAATAAGCCAATTGCATCCATCGTTTAGCACTAATCAATAAATAATTAGAGATTCAAAAATATTACATAGATATCTAACAGAATAAGGGCAAGCGTATGATTATTTCATCTCCAAACGACTACAGGGCTGCTGCCAAGCGCCGACTGCCAGCCTTTCTATTTCATTATATAGATGGCGGTGCTTATGAGGAATATACCTTAAAACATAATGTTGAAGATTTATCAAAAATTGCCCTTAGACAACGTGTACTGAATGATATGTCACAGCTTAGTCTCGAGACGCAGTTATTTAATGAAACTCTGTCTATGCCTGTCGCGTTGTCACCCGTGGGTCTGACAGGTATGTATGCACGTCGCGGAGAAGTGCAGGCCGCTATGGCAGCCGATCAAAAAGGCATTCCGTTTACCATGTCGACAGTTTCGGTTTGTCCGATTGAAGAAGTGGTGCCTAGAATTAACCGTCCAATGTGGTTTCAGCTTTATGTATTAAAGGACCGAGGTTTTATGAAAAATGCCTTGGAGCGTGCCAAAGCGGCGGGGTGTTCGACCTTGGTTTTTACGGTAGATATGCCAGTACCAGGGGCACGCTACCGAGATATGCACTCTGGTATGAGCGGTAAAAATGCTGCTATGCGCCGTTACTTACAGTCTATGACGCATCCGCAATGGGCATGGGATGTAGGGCTAAATGGCCGTCCGCACGATCTGGGCAATATCTCTACTTATTTAGGTAAGCCAACAGGATTGGAAGACTATATAGGCTGGCTAGGTAATAACTTTGACCCCTCTATTTCTTGGAAAGATTTAGATTGGATTCGCGAGTACTGGGATGGGCCTATGGTTATCAAAGGTGTTTTGGACCCAGAAGATGCCAAAGATGCGGTACGTTTTGGGGCCGACGGCATAGTCGTATCTAATCATGGTGGACGACAACTGGACGGTGTTTTATCCAGTGCACGTGCTCTGCCTCCTATTGCCGATGCGGTGAAAGGAGAGATTAAAATCTTAGCAGACTCTGGTATACGCAATGGCTTAGATATTGTGCGCATGTTGGCTTTGGGCGCTGATATTTGCATGCTAGGGCGCGCCTTTATTTATGCTTTAGCAGCGGATGGCGGCGCAGGGGTAAGCAATTTGTTAGAACTGCTAGATAAAGAAATACGCGTCGCAATGACCTTGACTGGTGCCAAAACGATTGCTGATATTAATTCTGACTGTTTGGTAAAACTGGATAGTTAAACCGAGGCTATAGAGTTTGTCAGTACACGAAGTGAGCTCATGCAGATAAGATACCGGAGATTAGAAGCCGTCAGCTTGGTCGTTGATCACAAGCGCGAGGTTGCAGAAATATCCAATATCTAAGCTACCAACAATCGAATGTTAGGGTGTTTTGGTTGTTATGTGATGACTGGGAATGAGATGCTATGCAAAGGGCTTATTGTGCATTGTGAATGCTAATAGGCATATTATTGTTGAGTGATATGATCAACGTAAAGTAATTCTTACGTTGAACCCCGGAGCTTATCTATATAGTCTGCCCAATCTTGCATCATCAGTATTCGAGTATCAATTTCATCTAATCGGTTATAAGCGCCGCCATGCGTATCCTTTATTCGATGTCCTAATTGCAGCTCAGTCACGATATCTGAATAACGCAGCTCAGGTTGTTCCATTAGTAGAGTTTTCGCTGATGCTCGAAATCCATGAGCGCATTGAACATCCTTATATCCAAGCCTATGAAATATTTGCACTAGCGTTGCTTTACTAATATAAGGATTGCTCGAGGCGCGTATCGATGCAAATACATGTTCTTTATGACCTGTGACTGGTTGTATTTTTCTTAAGCGCTCAATTACTTGAGTGGCTAGTGGTACAACTAAGTGCGATACCATGTCCTCACGACCTTCGCCTTTTGTTGGGGAAAACTCCCATAGCTTATTCTCCCAATCTATATCTTGCCAACGCATAGACCGCAAATCGATACTACGCACAAAGATATATGGCAGTAAATTCATCGCTTCTAATGTGATTTTACTTGCACCTTTGAAATTAGACATATCGTTCAGGAGGGTGGCAAACTGATCAGGCTTGGTAATGGCTGGTAAATGGTTGCCTGAATTAGCAGGCGCTAGCTCGCCACGTGTATCAATAGCTACATTTCTATCGCATAATCCTCTTGCGACAGCAAATGAGAAGACCTTTTCAGTATAAAGCCGAGTACTGGCACCAACGAAGGTTGCTTGATTTTCATTGTTTTGAATCGCCTCACATACACTTAATATCATCTCGCTCGTGATACCGTTCACTCTTAAATCGCCAATCTCACGACACATGTATCCTAGACATAAATCCCAAAATTTAAGGGTTGAGTCACTAAACACGCGTTTCCTAGATTTACTATGGTGACGACTTGACGTTTTGTGATCTCGCCACGCTTGTGTGATTTCAGAAAATGTGGCGTTCTTTAGATGAGCATACTTATTGACTTGTTCTTTTTTATGAATGGCTTTAGGGTCGGAGC
Organism: Psychrobacter sp. AOP30-A2-5; assembly: GCF_052378115.1. Taxonomy (NCBI): domain Bacteria; kingdom Pseudomonadati; phylum Pseudomonadota; class Gammaproteobacteria; order Moraxellales; family Moraxellaceae; genus Psychrobacter; species Psychrobacter sp. AOP30-A2-5. The sequence goes on from NZ_JBQSXK010000015.1 coordinate 25,122, forward strand.
CTTGTGCGACCGTGCTAAGTATAGTTTCTGCTTTATACTTAGCTTCATATAGGCTGATATCTTCGACCTTACCTAACATCATTCTAGGGCGCTTACCATCGATATGCGGATGAGCCTACCGTAAGTAGTATTCCTTTTTACCATTTGGATAAATACGAATACTTAAACCCGCGATACCTGAGACACTAACCGAGTAATCTTTATCTCGGCATTCAAGTTTATTGATATCATTTAAATTATCGACAGCCATGATGTACATCCGTCAGCTTTATAAGCTAGGTAAATTGTGAATGTTAATCTATTATCTCTATACTTAGATTTAGAGCAATCTTTGCGCACGTTTTATGAGTCCTGAAAAGCGTCTTCTGGGAAATGTAGATAACTGTTGGACACTAATATGGACACTGTTATTCATTAGTGAATTTACAAAACCCTTTAAATGTAAGGTTGTAAAGTAAAATCATCCCCAACCTTCACTTGGGGATGACTATAGTATAACGACTGAAGGAGGAGTAGGCTATGCGTTTATTGAGCTGTAGGTTGTTATTACTGGTTATTTTGGTCAAATAATTGGGGTTAATATAAGATTGATGCTTTGCCTAGCATTTGATTGAGCATATTTTCGACAAAAACCATGCTCCTGTACGTGCACAGAATATAAAAATTAGGGGTATAGTACTGTTCTGTGCAAATTTGGCGGTTGTTAACTCAGTGCTTTAGATGGAATCATATTACGAATAGTGAGTGGGTTTTTGATAACTTAAAACAAAAGGTATTACAGCTTAGTTGGTCATGATATTCGCCACTATAAGGTAGATCTAAACCAGACTTGCAGACAGGCTAAGTAGGAGCATTGTAAGATCATACCTGCGCTATTAGAACGGATATGAATTAACAGATAACTAAAAGAGTGATGATTTTTGAGCTAAGCTAATAATCTATAGGTAGTGATATCTTTATATGCCTAACGTATTGCAAAAGCATTCGTACCAAAGAGCCAGATGATTAAGATGCTAACAATTGAATGATAGTGAATTTGGCTGTTGGACGATGATTAGGAATGAGGAATTGGATAAAGTGGTGATTGGCTATTCTGGCAGATGTAGCCAGTAGGATGGTGACACATAGAACGAACTCATCAAACAGTTTAGCTTTAAAGCTTCGATGATCGATAAAGAAGATTTAGTTAAGGTTTACCATAGTGATGATTGCAATACATGTGAAACGGTTATTAACTAAACTAACTAGTTGTTTATGATACATAACATAACCCCATGAATTTACTATCAGATACTTCTTATTTAACATAATATACATTATGCGAAAACAAACCAATAGCTTTAGAAGTTAGGCTCATAGTTTTATACAGTGCGATTTATAAGCTCTCAAGATTGTCTCTGTGATTTTTATTCAGGGTTTATAGTTTTTATATTTAGGTATCAATAAAAATAATGCTCAGTATTGGCTAGCGACAGGTTTCTAGTAAATGCTTGCGCAAAGACTTGCCATCTTCATCTAAAATTACATCTGCCACTCGGCAATCAGCATCGTCACCGGTACCATTACATGACAACTCATAATAAACATTGCTGCCATGTGCCAAACTCACTTGCACCAATCCTTGGTCAGTCATTGAAAACTGTTTGTCTTGTGCATAATCAGGATCTTGCGAATCCCACAATACATCATAATCAACATGACAAGATATTTGCTCTCTATCAAAATAATCCTGTTCAATCTGCATCGCGGCTTGTAGATCTGGGTCGGCATACTGTTGCAATACGACCGGATTATCCACGCCTTGATTGCTGACGTCTTGCTGATACATGTTGCTAATGGTCGCTATTTTTATGGCTGCATAAGTCTGAGTTGACTCTGCTATATCAGCTATAGCAGAATTGGTTGCTATCAGTCCCATAGCTAGCAGCGTCAGTGAATAATGTGTTGGCATGGCGTTCTCTACGAGCTTCAATGATATAAGTGTTATAAACCATTACATCATAACCATATTATGACTCTGCTGTATTATCGTATCATTCTGGTTTATCTACTAAAAACAATCTATTACTTAGTAACTTTTAAATAATAACTTTTTGCTCAGTAATCTTGTGACATTTGCTCAATTATATTCACAGTAACGTATATTTCGCTAACCACTGCGATAAGGATGCTTTATGACCCTATTATCTACTTTCAAAGACCGTTCATCTAAATTAACCGTTGGCGGCGCATTGGCTTTGGCGCTAGCAGCAACTGGCTGTCAATCTTCTGCTGAATCCAATATAGCCACTCCAAATCAATCTAACGGCCATTCATCAACGCCCGTTGTCTCCGATATCAGTCAGCAAACCCTTAAGCAGCAAGCCTTACGTATTCAGCGCGCGCTTACAAATAAAGACTTCGCTCGTATTACCAATGATATTCATCCAACCCGTGGCGTCCGTTTTTCGATGTATGCCCATGTGCGTCCTGAGACAGATAAAGTCTTTAGCCGTGAACAATTCGCCCAATATTTGCAACAGTCTAAAATTCGTTTTACTTGGGGCGAAAAAGACGGTACGGGTGATCTACTCGTCACGCCACTACCTACATATTTAGACACGTGGATTGATGCTAGCAAATTTAACAATGCCAGTATCAGTATTAATGAGTTCCAACACAGTGGGAATATGATTAATAACCTGAAGAAAATTTATCCCAATTCAGAGGTTGTCGAGTTTTATCATAAAGGCTCGGAGGAATATGCCGGTATGGATTGGCGTATCATGCGTTTAGTGTTTGAAGAATATCAAGGTAAACGCTATTTGGTCGCTATTGTGAATGAGCAATGGACAACTTAAATAGTTTTTATAGATAAAAACATAGACTTAAAGGAAAAATAAGCCAAAAAAAAGGCAGTGTTATTAAATAAATACACTGCCCTTTTTTATTGCTTTTTCATGCCTGTATATTCATTATGGAGCATTAATAGTGACTATTGATGATTTTGATTAAAGTGGTGTTTGGCGAAAAAACTTCATCATTATGTCGTAAATATCAGGGTAAGCATCGACCAGCTTTTGCGGCGTCTCAAAAAATACCTCACTGAGTACCGCAAAAAATTCCGCTGGATTGGTTGCGCCATAACGATCAAGACCTGATTTATGATGGCTTTGAAAATCCTCAAAATCTCGTGTCATAATTTCAGTCCAGCGCGCAGGATCCATATCGGTTTGCAGTGGTGGAAAGCCGTTGGTACGACCATTTAACATATCAAGCTTATGCACAAACTCATGAATGACGACGTTGTGACCATCGCGCTCCCCTGAGTGTTTGGCATCCTTCCACGACAGAATAACGGGGCCGCGCAACCACGCTTCGCCGCTACGGTGCTGACTACCCTCATGGACAATGCCCAGCTCATCGACAGTGGTAGTTTCACTCTTATAGGAACCAGGATAAATGATAATGGCTGACCAGCCAGCGTACCACTCAAGGCTTAGGTTTAAGATAGGCAGGCAAGCTTGTAAGGCGATAGATTGCCTCACCGCATCGCTAATCTCAAAACCTTGTGCGCCAGTAATTGACTTATCCGCCAAAAACAACGTCGCTAGCTCAAACAAGCGTGTTAGCTCGTCCTCATTTAACCGATCAAGTATCACAATACGCTGAGCCGCTTGCAGCCAGTCAGCATGAGTAAATTCGCTATTGTCCAGTATGCGCTGCTCGCGCCAGTCTTTTATCATGCTAAACATATTGAATTTCCTTTAGTTTTGTCGTTAGACTGTGCTTTTTATTATTAGCGTTATGTGTTTTAAGGGGTTAAATGGTGCTGACAATAAGCCTGTGTATCAACTCTCTAACGACAACATATTCATAATCAGCTTAATCAAGGTTTCTTTTTGGTTGGGATCAGATTCAGCGACTAACAAGGTTAATGCGGCAAGCCCGGTATTGTTGATGACCATCTCACCTTTATCATTGAGCAGTCGATTATTACGATGCAAAAAATCTACAAACAAAAAAGCGCCGCTGCGTTTATTACCATCGGTAAAAGGATGATTTTTGACCATAAAGTACAGCAGATGCGCCGCTTTACTCTCGATGGTCGGGTATGCAGGCTCACCAAAGACGGTTTGCTGTAAATTACCCAGTACGCTGTCCAAACCATCACCGCGAGGCTTAGCAAATAGCTCGGTCGCTTCACCTCTATTTATCAGCTGCGCTTTTAAATCCGTCAGCGCTGCCATCGCCTCAGTCGGACTGGGTAAGATACCGCCATCCTCCCCTGAAGGATTATCAAGCAAGCCTTCATCATAACGCTGTAACCATAAGAATGTCTGTGTATAACGGCTGATAATCTCAACCAAGCCGCGTCCTTCATCGGTTTTCAGCTCGGGACTTTGCGCGGTTTTCCTAATTAAATTTAATGCTTGTTGTAGTTCGCTCGAGTTTTTATCAAAGCGCTCTTGATTGAGTGTATAGCCTTGAACCAAGTATTCACGTAGACGTTGGGTTGCCCATATACGGAACTGAGTACCTTTTTTAGAATTAACCCGATAACCCACAGAAATAATAGCATCTAGATTGTAAAAGCGAATGTTACGTCGAACCTGCCGATTCCCCTCTTGACGAACTACCGAGGATTGCTCGGTAGTTGCTTCTGGGTCTAACTCACCTTCTTTATAAATATTTTTTAGATGTAATCCTATGGTATCCGAGTCTTTTTCAAACAGCGTCGCCAATTGGGCTTGTGAGAGCCATAGTGTGTCGTGTTCTAAGCGTATCTCTATCTGCGCCTTCCCATCAGCGCTTTCATATATCTCTACTTTTGCTGTTTTATCATTCGTAACACCAGCCATCTTGGTTTTTCCTTAGCTTAATATGCGCGCTTATGCTCAATTCATAAATCATACAGCGACTGCATGACAGAGTACATAACAATAACTATCCTGTACTTGGTGTATCTCGCGGCGAATAACCGAAGTGCTGCTTATAAATACGTGAAAAATAACCTTGATCGGTATAGCCTACTCTATGAGCGACCTCATCTATAGTCACGTAGCTTTTGCTCTTCAAAATATGATTAGCTTGCTTTAAACGCAATTCCTTGACCCAGTCCGAAAAAGTATAAGGTAGCTCAGAAAATAACTTATGTAGGTATCTGGCAGAGATATGACAAGCAGCAGCGACCATCGCTGGAGTTAAAGCGGAGTTTTCTAGATGCAAATAAACGTAATTCTCGATGCGCTTTAGGTGCACCGATTGTATGGACGAGCTGCAACTCATCATCACCTCTTTCGGGGCACTCAATGTCAATACAATAAGATTAAGCAGCTGCTGCTCTAGAATTTTTATCTCCAAGTCACCCAGCTGATTGTTATGAATAAGCGCCAGTATTTGACCAATTTGAAATACTAGCAACCTGCCAGCACCTTCATCAACAGTTAAGCTGCGTGCAAACTGCCGCTCTATAGTGCCCATTTGCGGGGTTAATAGCACTAAAGGCACTTTAATCACATACAGTGATGCTTCGTGCAGATGATAGAACTCATAAGGTAGGCTGGACAGCTCAATAAAGAACTGACCGGGCTTAGACGTTAGCTGTCGACCTTTTTGAGTAAAACGAACGTCGCCTGTCATAGGAAAAGTAATTAAAATACTGTCATCAATATAGCCAGAGCTCTGTCTGCCGCGATTATAGTGCACAGTATTAGCATGATAGTGCGAAACACCTATCTCTAGAAGCTTAGCATGTTGCAAAAAACCAGAAAACTTATTCGGTTGTCTGAAACTAACTTCAAGATCAAAGTAAGTCTCATTGATGGTATGTTTCCAGTCAAAGGCACCTAAGGTTTGTATGCTATCCGTTGCTGGCATCTCTAACCCTGAGGGGCTTAGAAGATTTTTATTCATTGACAAATCATGTGCAGAGGTATCGTTTGTCTGACCTGCCTGCAACTGTAAGGTTTGATGAGAGGTATTTTGATAACGATTTGGCTTTTGATTTGCATTCATCCTTGAACACTCAGTATATGGTATACAACTGTACTGATATCCTATCAGTTATTCATCAATAATCCTCTTTTATATCATAAAATAAAAAAGGCTTTAGGCATTAAAGAGTACTTAATACCTAAAGCCTTTAATTAGTCTTGTTTCATAACTTGCTTTATGCTGCTCGAGTCAGCTTATAAGTTCCAGTCTCATGCAGCTCTGCTTGCCAGCCATTTTTAATGACCACGGTAGTGGTTGGCTCTTGGATAAGCGCAGGGCCTGTGACCAATGCACCAGTACCGAATTTCTCCCCATCATAGATAGGCGTATCAATCCAGTCATAGGACTGATCAAACAGCATCTCACGGCTACCCGTTTTAGCATTACTGATATCTCCTTGCTGCGGCACAAGGCTCGGTAGTTTTGGCTTACTGATTTTACCGATGACCGACACCTCAATGTTGACTAGCTCGACGTGACTATCACGCTCATCATAGGTATAAAGCTCACGATGGCGATGATGGAACAGCTCTAAGATGGTATTCACCCTTTCAGCATCGAGCTTACCATTCGGTATCAGCACGTTACATTCATGCACCTGACCAACATAGCGCATCTCCATGGTACGCTCGATAGTAATATCTTCATCTGTAAAACCATCTTCTAGCAATTTTTGGACACCTTGCGCTTCAAGCTCTTGTAGCTTGGCATTGAGTGCTTGCAATTCTACCTCTGGTGCAAGGATCATCATTTGTGTCGCCAAGTAGTTATACTTGATATCAGAGATAATCTGACCAAAGGCACAGAGACAGGATGCAATTTTGGGTATTAAAATAGTCCCTATTCCCATCTCTTCGGCCAGAGCAATAATATGCATGCCAGCTGCTCCGCCTGCGCAGACTAGCGCAAAATCCCGAGGATCATAGCCTTTTTCGATAGTAATACGGCGAATGGCATTAGACATGTTTTGGTTAACGATAGCACTGATACCAAATGCGGCGTGATCTAACTCGATATTTAGCGGATCAGCGATGTGTGTTTGCACCGCTTGTACCGCTTTGTCTTTGTCTAAGGTCACACAGCCACCTAACACCGCATTTGGCTGTAGATAGCCCAATACTAAGTTTGCATCTGTGACGGTTGGCAAGTCACCACCTTTACCATAACATGCTGGTCCAGGCGTCGCGCCAGCACTCTGAGGACCGACCTCTAGCATACCAAAAGTATTAACATGCCCAATAGAGCCACCGCCCGCCCCTAATGTCTCTACATGAATCATAGGTACGCCAATACGATTACGTAAAAAATCAATATCGCGGTTAAGGCTGGTTCTGCCTGATTTAGCCATAGTGATATCAAAAGAAGTACCGCCCATATCAACCGTAATGATATCGTCAATCCCAAAAGGACTGGCAATATACAGACCCGCTTGTGGTGCCGATGCGGGGCCTGAGTTAATGGCATTTACCGCACGCTCTCGCATGATACTACCAACTGCAAGCCCGCCATTAGACTGGAAATAACGTACTGGCTGCTCAGCGCCTAATGCCTTAAAGTAGTCGTCAATTTTATGGACATAAGATGCCATGACTGGGCTTAGGTAGGCATTCACTAGCGTCGTTGAAGTGCGAGTATATTCTTTGATCTGCGGATAGACATCACTACCACAGCAAACGAATACCCCTGGCATATGCTGCTCAACAAGCTCTTTAGCACGCTGCTCATGCTGAGTATTACGAATAGACCAGACGAAAGAGATAGCAACGGCCTGAACGTCTTTTTCCTTAAGTGCTCTGATGGCATCGAGTACGTCTTGCTCATTTAGCGGCTCGTGTTCAGTACCATCAGCTAATATGCGTCCACGTATGGGAAAACGACGATCACGGGTGGCGATTTGCGGTGCTGGCGGATAGCTAGCATCATAGCGATGCCCTTCTTCTTTATGCCCTAAGCGTATCTCGATACTGTCCTCGTGACCTTTGGTACATAACAGCCCGACCTTGACCCCTTTCATCTGAATCAGCGCGTTTAGCGCCACAGTAGTACCATTGATACATAGGTCGCAGGCTTGAATAATATCTTCAATAGGACGGTCAAACTGCGTGGCGATTTGCTGTAAACCATTAGCAATAGCCAGGGTGCCATCTTCGGGAGTAGAAGGTGCTTTGAATAGATGTACATGGCCACTTCTTTCTGCCAAAACAAAGTCAGTAAACGTCCCGCCAGCATCGACGCCAATTCGGAAATCATTTTTCATAAGTCATCCTTAACTCAAATTATTTAATATCATCAGTTAGTTTTGGGTTTTTGGGTTTTATGCCGTCAGCTTACGACGTAAAGCATCCGTCTCTGCTTCATTGACCGCCAGCGTTTGTGAGTCAATAACCACACCGTACTCAGTCTTAGCCGCTGCTACTGATATGATCCTTTCTTCTACATCTTTTAATACTGCGGGTACCGACCGTGCAAACGAGCTACCGTAGCCGCCACCGCCTGGATTGGTATTACGCGCACGGTCACCCGGTTGAATTTCAGTCATTATATTTTGCTTGTGCAGATCAGTGAAGCCATCCTTATGGATAATCTCTAAGCGCCCTAATTTCAGCTCAGGTGATATTTGCTCTGCTCCTGCAGCCCCCATCGTTGGATGCTCACGACCTTCCCCAAACGCCACTACCGTCATCTCATGACCTAACGGCTCAACTTCCCATACGGTGCCGCAACCGCCACGATACTCACCAGCGCCGCCACTGTCTTCTGCCAAGCCATACTTATGAATTAAGATAGGATACTGATACTCTAATAGTTCAATATCACCAGAGCTTAACGCGCCAAAGCAGCATAAAGGACCGCAAGCATGCCAGCCGTCCATTTGCTGAGTTGCGCCAGCACCGGAGATGATCGAAGCTAGAATCATAGTGACGTATTGTTCCCCTGTTTTTGGATCGATACCTGAGATATTGATGCCAGAAGCATGACCCCAAGAGGCAATCACTCGATCTGGCGCTGCGTCTTCAAAAGCCATACGCACCGCATCCGTTAAGGTTTCCATCGGTGTGGTAGTACAATTCACATGAGGGGCAGGTTCTTTGGCATTACATAGCGTGCCATGCTCACCCAAGTCTACCGTGACACAGCGGTATAAACCTTCGTTGTACGGCGGGTCTACTTGGGCAAACATCATCAGCCCTAGGAGAACACCAGACATCGAATTGCCTGCATAAGAGTTAATGAAGTAAGGTACTTGCGGCGGGCTGGTAATCTTGATATGTACATCGCTGTCTTTAATCTCAATATCAGCGCTGATGGTCAAATCACCCAGACCGTGACCTGAATCTTCTAATACCGCTTCGCCATGATACTGGCCATTTGGAATAGATGAAATTAATGATCGCATATGGGTATCAGCCATATTCTTTAGCTCTTCGATCGCCGCACGGACGGTCTCTACCCCATACTTATCTAGCAGCGCAATCATGTTGCGCTCACCAACCGCACACGCCCCATATTGAGCATTAAGATCGCCTTCTTGGTTACGGCGAGAGCGCATATTACTATGGATTAAGTTAATGACATCACGACGTCTAACGCCTTTTTCCCATATTTTGATGGGCGGAATGCGCAACCCTTCGGCGTATATCTCTTTAGCGTCTGGATTATATCCTGCTGGCACGGGACCACCGATATCAGTGACATGACCTTTGCATACTGTCCAAAACACCAACTCACCTTTATAAAACACTGGCTTATACATACAGCAATCTAGGATATGACTGCCCATCATCACGGGATCGTTGTGATAAATAACGTCTCCTTCATGAATGTCATCACCATAATATTCGGCAACGGCTTTCATGGCTGGCATGAGTGAACCTAAATGAATAGGAATGTCTTGACCCTGCAAAATCATCTCAGGCAGATGATCAAACAAAGCATTGCTATAATCGTGAGCTAAGTTGAAGACGCTAGAGCGAGCGGTTTTTTCTAAGGTTGTCGTCATCTCGCGCTGCGCCGTTTCTAAGGCACCACGTACGACGGACAAGGTAATAGGATCAATTGAAGTGTGAGCGTTGCTCATGTGAGACTCCCTGTCTAGAAATTTATATCAGAAGATATGAGTGGCTCTGTAAAATATAGCGCCCAATGTGGCCGTTAATACTTAACAATTACACTCATTCTTTATATGGCTGTCATCCATCCTAATGACGAAGCTTTTTTACTATAGCGAGGTTTTTGGTAAATAGATTGACTGACAGTGCAGGGTTTTTGACTGTGAGTGCACACCTGTATAAATAAGGTTTGTGATTTCAGCTTTTGGAGAGAATGTTAACAATAAAGAGCGTTTGCAATAAAAAAGACAATGCATCGGTTATGATGCACTGCCCTATGAATTTACGTCTTTGACTATTTATTAGTTTAGTTTTGAGTTTACAGCCACACTTAAGCGTATTAAATGTCTGACATCAAGAAAAATGCCGTCGTCAATAATACAGTCTTAAGCATAATCGTGTGTACCACGAATAGGATAGTTGTTTTCTGGATTTCTGATAAAGGCCAGACCATTTGCCAAGGCTTCCAGCTCAGGTCTAGTAAAAGGAGCATTGGAGATATCTACAATCTGAATCTTCCCTTCTGTATTGATAACAAACAAGCCGGGCTCTGCAAATGGATGATCGGTTTCTTTCTCTGAACGTGGGTTGGAGATATAAAGACCCAGCATTTTCATTTGTTCAACGGTCAGATCATAGGCGATAGGAAAGCTCACATTTATTTTTTCCAAATGGCTTTTTACCTGCTCTTTGCTGTCACCTGAAACAGCAATGACGTCGACACCCGTTTCATTAAATGCCGATTTTAATGTTTCTAACTGATTGAGGTATTTGGTACAAATAGGACAGTGTTGACCTCGGTAAACAACCACCATTTTCCAGTCATGACCATTTTCGGGCTTGCCCAATAGCGCCATGTCACCATTATAAGTGGGTACTTCGATAGTAGGAAATGTTACACCAGCAATGATTTTTGGGTTGTAGTTTGCTTGCATTGTTTTATCCTTATAGTTTTGGGTTAAAAATATTTAATATCAAATTTGAGTGTTTGCTCAATTTAGTATGTATTGATACTACAAGTAAAAAGCCGACGGTGAAGTCGGCTTTTTGTTATTAAATTGGTATAAATTGAAAGTTTTTCTCTCTGTAGAGATATGATGGGTCAACATAGTTGTTTATCAACTAATACTAACTAGTCCGACTCATATGAATATGATAGCGATTAACAGCGCAGACTAGTTAGCGTTATGACAGAAGCGTCTGGCGTTACCAATGCTGAGCATTATATTCGAGCTCACCCTACTACCAAGCGCATCAATTGGGTACTAATATAGCCACCGAAAGTGCCTACCGCATAGCCCAGAATGCCCAAAAACACCCCAACTGGCGCTAGTGATGGGTGAAACGCAGTTGCGACAATGGGTGCTGATGATGCACCGCCAGTATTGGCATTGGAGCCGACTGCCAAAAAGAAAAACGGCGCACGGATCATCCTAGCCACAGCAAAGATAATGACAACGTGAATGCTCATCCATAATAAACCAATAAGGAGCAGTCGCCACTGCGAGACGATACCCGCAAGATTGATTTGCATACCAATAGCAGCAATCAAGATGAAGATAAATACCGTACCAATTTTGGAAGCACCCACATGATCAAGGCGACGTATCTTGGTAAAGGAAAAAATTACCCCTATCAAGGTTATAATCACAACCATCCAAAAGAACGAGCTGGCAAAGCTGTATTGTACTGCCCAGCTATAGGGCGCAAAAAACCCTGCAATTTGACCACCGATAAAGTGTGCGACACCCACCATAGCAAAGCATAAGCCAAACATCACCATCAAGTCATTTAAAGTTGCTGGACGAGCATTGTCACGCCCATAATTCTCAACCGCCTTAATCACTTTATCAATACTACTGGTGTCTGCCCTCAATAGCCGATCTATCTTATCGCTATGCTTCGCCAGTACCAAGATAGCCAACAGCCAAAGTGAGGCATTGGTGGTATCGACCAAAATCATCATCCCAAATAAATCATCACTGACGCCAAACAACTCTTTCATCGCTGCTTGATTTGCCGCGCCGCCAATCCAGCTACCCGCCACCGCCGAAAACCCACGCCATAGCGTGTCATCAGTAAACATCTCAGGCGATATCCATTTAGCGACACCTAAACTAATAGGGCCACTAATAATAATCGCGATACTAGCAGCAAAAAACATGGCGATGGCTTTCCAACCTAGCCCCAATATCTTCGGTACATCCATCGACAAGGTCATTAACAGCAAACTTGCTGGCAACAGATACGTGGCAGTAAAGCCATAAATCTGTGAGCCGATACCGTCAGCGAAGACGCCTAAACTATTAAGCGTTGCAGGGATAAAGCAACACAGCACAATACCCGGCAATACCGCATAAAAGCGCTGCCAGAATTTACCGGGTAATCCTTGGGTATAAAAAACCAAACCGATAATGGCCATAATGATGCCAAAAGCCAATGGCAGGCTATCAATGGTTAAATGAGAAATATCGGGCATCAAATAGCTCCGCAGCACACGATGAATAAAAGCTTGTTAGTATAGACAAGGCGAAAAAAACGCGCAAGCAGCGATCGAATAAACACAAAAAAGCCAGATAACAAGTATCTGGCTTTTTTAGTGCTATCTTTAGGCGATCAAGCAATTAATAATTTTAATCACCAAATATAAAAGTATTACGAGTTGTTACCACGGTTGCCGCCGTTTGGACGACCTTGACCACGGCTGTCAGAACGACCTGCTGGGCGACCTTGGCTGCCACTTGGACGACCACGACCTGTTGCAGCACGCTCACCACGTGGAACGCCAGTGCTATCGCCGCGGCTAGGAGCACCAGTGCGCTTGCCTTGATACGGCTTGCCACCTGAACGTTCATTTGGTTTGCCTGACGCGTCACGTGGCTTACCTTGATAACCGCTGTCATTGCTAGCGCGTTGACCAGTTGAGGCGCTATCGCTTGAACGACCGCGAGCATTAGCAGGATTACCTTGATAACCACCGCTCGAGCGACCACGGCCTTGACCATTACCACCGCCGCCGTTTGAACGACCGCGACCACGGCCACGACCATTACCTTTATTTTCGCTAGGTACATAAGTCTTCTTAGGCTCCATGCCTTCGATGATACATACTTCCATTTTGCGATCTAAGTAACGATTGATAGCGTTTAGCTGTGGACGATCATCCATGCTACACAAGCTGATAGCGATACCAGTACGACCAGCACGACCACAACGACCGATACGATGGACGTAATCTTCAGTCTGACGTGGAAGATCATAGTTAATAACGTGCGAGATAGCTGGGATATCTAGACCACGAGCAGCAACGTCAGTCGCTACTAGGATTTTAACTTTACCATTACGCAAGTCTTGAACGATACGGTTACGCTTGCTTTGTGGCAAATCACCGTGTAGGAAGCTGGCTTTATGACCCGCTTCTTGTAGCTGTTTGGCCAGTTTTTCAGTGCTACGTTTGGTAGCAGCAAAGATAATGATCTGTTCCATATCTTGCTGGCAAACGATTTTGTCAAGTAAGCGGTTTTTGTGATCGAAATCATCACAGTAGTACACTTTTTCTTCGATGTGTGCAGATTCTACTTTGATTGATACACGCTCAGGGTTCTTAGTGAAGCTGGCAGCGATTTTACCTACTGGGCCATCCCAAGTTGCAGAACACATGATCGTTTGACGATCAATTGGTGCGGCACGAAGGATATCACTGATGTCATCAGCAAAGCCCATGTCTAGCATACGGTCAGCTTCATCAAGTACCAAAATTTCTAGGCTTGATAAATCAACACGACCAGCATTGATATGGTCAAGTAGACGACCTGGGGTCGCAACGATAACTTGAACGCCTTTTTTCAACGCAGTGATCTGACCATTGTATGGTGCGCCGCCAACTAAAGGCACGCAGAATAGACCACGCATGTCTTTAGAGTATGTACGTACGCTATCATGTACTTGCTGAGCAAGTTCACGCGTTGGCGTTAAGATAAGGGCTTTAGTTAGTTTATCAAAGCTGGTTGCACGGCTTAAACGGTCAAGTACAGGGATAACGAATGCCGCTGTTTTACCACTACCAGTTTGCGCAGACAATAATAAGTCGCGACCTGCTAGTGCAAAAGGAATGGCTTGTGCTTGAATAGGTGTTGGATTGGTATAACCACTGCGATCAAGCGCGGTCAAAATCGGCTTGGCAATGTCTAGTTCAGCAAAGGTAATTTGATCTTCATCAGTCGCGTCAGTAGTAGCCGCTTGATTATTAGTATCAGTATTTGGAGTGTCAGTGTTTTCGATGATGCCGTTTTCAGCGGCGATTGCAGATAAAATATCAGTCATGAGAATCCTTGGTAAGTATAAGTTGCTGTAAATTCAGCAAGCTTGATGCATACCACTGATAACCGTTCACCACGCTGCCTTTATTAAAGGATTACCGGACCACATGTAAGTGTCGATAATCAGAAGTCAAGCCAATAAAGCTTAGAGCCTCTACAATAAATGCGTTCGTGCTGTCTGACGTATTTTGGTGGTAGTGCCGAGTGTCTCATCCTTGTTTGATATAAGCGTATTATTAATGCTTTGTCCAAAGCAAATAATCGCGAATAACAACCAATTTAAACCATATTTATGGTTCGGTAGATAAGATATGAGTCAAAAATAACTGCTATTTTCATGACAGGTTATTTAAGTACACAAAATCATCGGCAACAATTACTTATGGTCATCCTAGACCCAAAATCGCAGGCGATGTTATCAATCTCATAATTCACGAAAGCCTAAGCTAACGTGGCGACGCAGTATAGCACAATAAAATATTATATGTAGCTATTTATTAAATTTCTCGGTAAATAAAGAAAATCTACTTATAAATGTACGCGTTCAATATGCTGAGTAATAAGACAATCAGCAGTATTATTGGCGGCTATCGCACCATTTTAACTTCAGTGACATACGTCGGCAGCTGCCACGCACCGCCCGCTTCAATCATACGGCAAAGCCCTGTGGTGCTTTCATGGCTTTTTTCAAATGCCTTACCTGTCCATACCCAATCAGTCTTGGTTAAACAATCACCGATGCCGCGACCTTTTTGTACGGAAGTGATTTTACCCTTATCATAGCCAGTGGCGTTGGTGGTTACCAATGTCGGTTTATAAGGTTTACTGTCATTGATGACCCAGATGCCTGCACCAGTATTATAAGCGCCCGTCCAGCAATCGTGTTGTGCCAACAGCTGTGAGCCATTCAGTCGGCTCACACGCCATGGTGATTTGTCTGATAGATTGGGACAGTCACTATCTGCATCTTTCATTGTACTTTTCATCAGCGCCGCTAGCTGCGACGATTTCATCACAAACTTTCTATTGTCGCTAGCGACGGCTTTCGGATTGGGCGCCACAAAGCGCAGTTTTGGTGCAGGTTTAGATGGCAATACAGTGCTATTTGATTTGGCGGCACCATCAGTATTGACAAAGGCAGATGACGTCCCTACTCGACCTTGGGCTTCATCTGCTTTGAGCATGACGGCGCTAGCCCCTTTATCAGACAGTTGCCAGCGTGAGTTACGTAGCACTAGCTCAATTTTGCTTGACTTAGTCAGTGCCTCTAGTAGCGCTGTGACTTGTGTTGGGGTCAGATCAGCATTGCCTGCTGCAGTTGAAAACGGCTTGGTTTCGCCATAGTCTCGACCATTGATGAACAATGATATACGATGACGATTGCCAAGTTGCATCAAGGCTTTAGATGAGCTTTCTTTAGCACCGCCCAACTTTACTTTGCCATCCACACCAGCATTTGCGCCTGCACGGCGTATGAGCAATACCGATATAGGAAATTCGCTATTGTTTTCTGCTTGATAGCCTGCCAGCCGGCATGTACGAGTATTGTCGCAGACTACCTGCCAGTCTTGATTGGTAAATTCAACGCCATTGCTGGCCATCGTCGCTGTACTAAATAAAGCTGCGCTGATAGCAGCAAACATAGGTAATCGTATTTTATTTTTTATCATCAATAAGAGTATCTTTTTTATTTTTTTAGGATGGGTGGTCAAGTTGGCTTTGTATTGCAATATTGAGTATCGATTAGCATCTATCTGTTGATCGTTCTGAATGGCGCTGAGTTTGGTATTGACAACTGTTAATTCGCTAGCCATCGCCTGTCGTGAGAAGTTGATCCGTTTACGGTTATCATCCTTCATAATCGTTATCCATCAATATAGTCAATCTTATTTCAATCAGATATGTTGTCTGATTTACTCAGTCTATTATAAGTCGCTCTATTCGCCTTGCTGGTATCCCAATGGTATTGAGCCAATTAAATAAGCAGTACAAATACCCGCTTATTAAGGTGTTATGTGCTTGAGCTACTCAAGCTATCTTAACGTACTAAGGTTTCTATCTGTTGTACTAATGTATCATTGTGTAAACAGATAAGTATATCTCTATTTTAATATAACCATATATGAATATAGAATAGCAAGATGTCGGATAAAATCAAGGCTGATAAGCAAATAGCCTATCAGCCTTGATTTTATTAATGCGTCTGTTATCGATAGGTTTAGTCAATAGGCTTTAATGATAGGTCTACGGCACGCTTAACGGCTGGACGTTCAGCAATTGCCTGTGCCCAGCGCTTCACATGCTTGTAGTCATTAACTTGCAGGAACTCGGCGGCATCATAGAGCTTTCCAAGCACCAATTGTCCATACCATGCCCAAATAATCATATCCGCAATATTATAATCGGCTTCATTGTTACCACACATATATGTGCTGTCTTTTAGATGGGTATCTAGCACATCGAGCTGGCGTTTGGTTTCCATGGTATAGCGGTTGATCGGGTACTCTAGCGGTTCAGGCGCATAAGCATAAAAATGTCCGAAGCCGCCACCTAAGAACGGCGCACTGCCCATCTGCCACATGACCCAAGACAAACACTCTGCCCGTGCTTTGCCAAGTGATAAAGGCATAAATTGGTCAAATTTTTCTGCCAGATACATCAAGATAGCACCAGACTCGAAGAGCGCTATCGGCTCGCCAGCTATATCGGAAGAATGATCAACCAAGGCTGGAATTTTTGAGTTAGGGTTTATGGCTACAAAGCCAGAACCAAACTGCTCTCCTTGAGAGATATCAATTTTATAGGCATCATATTCAGCACCTTTAACACCAATCTCGGCAAGCTCTTCTAACAGGATATTAACCTTGACGCCATTTGGCGTATTCAATGAATACAGCTGTAATGGCGCATCGCCTACTGGCAGCGCTTTCTCATAGCGCGCACCCGCTGTTGGGCGATTGATACTGGCAAACTTACCACCGTTTTCTTTGTCCTGCGTCCAAACCTTTGGCGGGACATATTTATCGTTTTGGCCATCGGTATGATTGCAAGCTTTGTTATTTTCCTGACTCATAATATATCCTCAGTTTATCTTTATCGTATTGTTGATGCTTCTACTTATATCGTCGGTAGTCAATTCAATATCATATGATTGAGATGAAATTGACTATACTGCTTATCTGTTGGCTTAAGTCGTTAGCGAGGGTTTACTATAACGATAACCAACCCTGATATTAAAGTCCTCTCTTGTAAGCAGTGTTAATATTATTACCTCTAAACACAGAATTTTATAACCTCAACCGCCAGCCGTTACTTTGATTCCCTTTTATTATGATTGAGTCTTTCTTATACTACTCGGTTGGTATAGCGAATTAGTCGTCAATAGACTATTTTGTTCATTTTATGATGGAATATCTAATGAGATTTACATGGTAACGCTAACCCCGACACAAGATAAATACTTGCCCTATGTGCTAGCGGTGGCGCTATTTATGCAAATTTTGGATGCCACTATATTAAATACGTCATTACCGCAGATGGCACAGGCGCTGGGTGAGTCTCCATTAAAAATGCAGTGGGCGGTGATCAGTTATGCGCTAACTTTGGCCATATTTATTCCCATCAGTGGTTTTTTGGCGGATAAATACGGCACGCGCCGAGTATTTTTGGCAGCGATTATTATCTTTTGTATTGGCTCACTGCTATGTGCTGCGTCACCAACGTTGGATTTTTTGATTGGTTCACGGGTTATACAAGGTATTGGCGGGGCGATGATGACGCCTGTGGCTCGCTTAATATTGGTCAAATCCTACCCACGCAATAAGCTGCTGACCGTTATGAACTTTGCGGTAATTCCTGCTTTGGTAGCCCCGCTAGTAGGGCCTGTCTTAGGTGGCTATATCGTACAATATACCAGTTGGCATTGGATATTTTTGATCAATATACCGATGGGTATTTTTGGCTTTATCATGGGCAAAAAACTGGTTCCGGCACTATTTGAGGATACCAAGCGGCTTGATTGGACAGGATTTTTATTGTTTGCGGCAGCAGCTTGTGGGTTTACGCTTGCTGTAGAGTTCGGCTCGCAGACTGGTCGAGGGTTTTATGGGTTGCTGCTTAGTTTGGTGGCCAGTTTATTGATAGGCGCTTATATCTGGCACGCCAAGCGTCGTCAAGCACCGTTGTTCCCCTTGAGTTTGTTTGACATTCGCACCTTTCGTATTGGCATCACTGGTAACTTATTTACCAGATTAGGCATCAGCGCCGTACCGTTTTTGCTGCCGCTGTTGCTGCAAGTGGTGTTTGAATACTCACCGTCGCAGGCAGGTTGGCTCCTCGCGCCCATCGCGGTCGGTGCTATCGGGATTAAACCCTGGGTCAGTAAAATTATTCAGCGTTATACTTATCGCAAAGTGCTGGTCTTCAACACGTTTTTGATGGGCACGCTCATCATTGTGTTGGCACAGTTTACCGATGCCTCACAGTGGTTATGGTTTATCCCTATTTTGACCATAATGGGCGCTTGTAATTCTATGCAATTCAGCGCGATGAATACGATTACTATCGGTGATTTGCAAGGCGCTCAAACCAGTAGCGGCAATAGCTTGATGGCGGTCAATCAGCAGTTGGCGATTAGTTTCGGTATTGCTTTTGGGGCAGCGGTACTGACGCTGTTACGTGAACGCCTACAAATGGATACGCTGACAGCGTTTCAAACCACCTATTGGATACTTGGGGTCTTGACCATTCTCTCGGGGCTGTACTTCTTACGACTTAAGCCTGAAGATGGGCGCGGCTTATACTGAGCCGCTGATATTTGGAGTATGAGACATAAAAATGCCAGCATGTGAGTGATTATAAACCACAAGACACGCTGGCATTTTTAGAGCATATTACGGCTCATTGCATCAACAATGAACCATTAAGGCGCGTCATCATCCATTTGTGATTGGATATAGCGCTCAACCCCAATGCTTTTGATCAAGTCTTCTTGCGTCTCTAACCAGTCTTGATACTCTTCATTGCCATCTTTTAGCGTCACCAATAGCTGGCGCGACACATAGTCAGACTTTGTTTCACATAGAGTAATGGCGTCAGTAATGATATCGAATTTTTGTTTTTCTAGGCGCAAATTGCATTCGATAATCTCTGGCACATCTTCACCGATGAACATCTTTCCATAATCTTGCAAATTTGGTAAACCGCCTAACAATAAAATCCGGGCAATCAGCTCATCAGACCATTTCATCTCAGCGATGGATTGTTTATAGAAACTCTCATTGAGGGCTTCTAATCCCCAATGGCGCGCAATGCGCGCATGTAAAAAGTACTGGTTGATGGCAATCAATGACTGTCCGAGCACTTTATTTAAAGCGCGAATAACCTCTTTATCCCCTTTCATTATCTCTCTCCCTTTCATGCCGTTATTTATGCTAAATACTATGGTTATTGTTCATATCTTCGTGACATTAAACAAGATTGGGAGTGACTTCAGCCATTTGGCTTTGTAGATAATTGGGCAGACTGATCATCTCAATTAAGCGCAACTGTTGCTCAAGCCAATGCGCATGATCTTCTTCAGTGTCTTTTAGTTGTTCTACCAACATCTCACGCGTGACATAATCGCGCTCTGCTTCACAGAGAGCAATACCGTCTTTTAAGTGCTGTTGTACTTGATACTCTAGCTCAAGGTCAAGTTGCAGCATTTCAGGAACTGTCGCGCCGATATTGATGGCATTGACCGTCATTTTCGGCGTGCCGCTCAGCATTAGGATACGGCGAATAATAGATTGGGCATGTAGCGTCTCATCTGCCATCTCATGATGGATACGGTCGTACAATTTGCCATAATGCCATTCAGCATACATTTCTGAGTGAATAAAATACTGGTCACGGGCAGCAAGCTCACCGCCTAACAAAAAATTCAAATAATCAATGACTTTTGGGCTACCTATCATAACCTATACTCCCCTATTTATATTTTACAGATCACCGTACATTCATAATTACCCATATAAGGATAGTACTATTGGTAAACTGATCAGTAAAGATCAAAATCAACAAAACGTCTTACAACGTGAGACAGATATAGTAGCATATAGGCGCTATACAGCTTGTAATGTTATGAACTAAGAATAAGATGCTAATTGAGAATCATAATTAGCTAGCTTTAGTAATCACTGGCTTATCGCAACAATGGCTGCTAATGATGCTCAATATCATTATTGTAGTAGGTGTATAGGTAAAGTTATATGGACGCTCGCAACTTACCCTTTATGTATAATGACCAAAGGATAAGTGCGGAATATTGAATGTATGTGGTATCGAGGCGTACTAGTGATATTGGTGTAGTGAGGTGATGAACAGCTGGGTAGTAAATCTCTGGTTTGATAACGTTTAAACAGCGTAAGCCAAGACATCGAGTTTAGCATGATGCTCATCTAGATAATCGTTAACCATCGGTTCGCAGCAGCCACAGCAAGTCGCAACATCGAGGGTATCTTTTAGACCGTCAAGGGTATCGATACCTGAAGCAATGGCTGCTTTGATTTGCTTTTCTTTTACGTCATTACAGATGCATACGTACATGGTCTGGCTCCTCTGAATACCGCTATTCGGTAACTGCTTTTATTGCTCATAAATTTAGTGCATTGATGATAAAAATGGTGAATAGAGTGTTTGTCTTGATATTCACGGTCATTTTTATGGCTTGATATATAATAACGATAACTATTATCATTTGCAATAGCATTTGATATATTATTGGTATAAAAGTACAGTCATGAAAGTAGAGTTATATTGCACGCAGTTAATTGATGTAAGTGAATATAAGCGTGCGTGTAACCGAATATGATGAAAGGTAGTAAATTAACGACGAACTGTAATTTAGCCCATTTTTTAATCGATTTTGTAGATAACTGCTGTTATATTGAACCCCTATTAACAAAGCCCAATTGGAATTGTTCTATGTCTGATAATAATTTTACGATACGACCTATCGAGTTATTTAAAGTCTTATCTGACCCGACGCGCTTAAAAATATTTCAAATTCTATTTAACAAAGAATCGCGCTGTGTTGGTGAGTTGGTAGAAATACTGGATCAACCACAGCCAACGATATCGCGTCATTTGAACCATTTAAAGAAACTCGGTATTTTAAGCTGTGTTCGCGACGGTACGTGGATGTGGTATGAAGTCGCTGACGACTTGCCAGAATGGTGCCAAGAGATTTTGGATATTACTTATAAGCAAATATCTAGCAAAGACCTCGATATGTCCAAGCCTGCTGAGATATGATAACTATCTAGCATTATTGCTATCAACATTTGATCTCAATAACGCTAGATACCAAATGAAATTGAGACCTGCTTTAACGCATAAAAAAAGACCTATTTATTGTAGGTCTTTTTTTATGCGTTATAATAGAAAAACTGCACCAAATTTCACTATGCTAAGTCTAAAAAATCACTGATAAACGCATTGGCTGGCTGGTGTATCAGCTCCTCCGATGTGCCTACCTGCTCTACCCGCCCCTGATTCATGACCACGATCTCATCTGAGACCGCGCGGGCTTCTTCTTGATCGTGAGTAACCATGATACTGGTAATACCAAGCTCATGATGGATGTTCTTTAGCCACGTGCGCAGCTCTTTACGTACCTTGGCATCAAGTGCACCAAAAGGCTCATCGAGCAACAATAACTTTGGCTTCACTGCTAAGGCGCGTGCCAGCGCAATCCGTTGACGCTGACCGCCTGATAATTGATGCGGATAAGCATTGGCCACTTGTGGCAGCTGCACCAAGTCTAATAGCTCGGCAACGCGCTTATTGATATCTGCCTTACTCGGTCGCTCATTCTTTGGTAACAAGGTCAGTCCAAAGGCGACATTATCGGCGATATTTTTATGACGAAACAATGCGTAATGCTGAAACATAAAGCCAATATGGCGCTTTTGTACTGGCGTATTGGTCACATCCATCTCATCAAACAATATCTGCCCTGAGTCAGCATACTCTAAGCCGGCGATAATGCGTAGCAACGTCGTTTTGCCACAGCCTGATGGTCCCAGTAAAGTGGTCAGCTTGCCAGTCGGCACGGTGATATTGATATTATCTAAGGCGGTAAACTGACCGAATTTTTTATTAACGTTGCGAATCTCGATGCTCATAATGGGTTCTCTTATTATATCTTTGGTATCGTGGCAGATTTTTTGGTTACCGCATTTATATTATTAAATTAAATCTAATGCCAGCCTTTGTTCAGACCAAGTGTAGATAATCTTGCTTATCATTTATCCGAACTTTCAGCGGTTGTTGCATCAGTAGTATTGGTAGCCTTAGTAGCGTTGGCACTTACCAGTAACTCAGGCACACTTGCCAGCCGTTCGGACTTGGCAAATTTGCGCTCTTGTAGCTTAGTCATGACTTGTTGAATAAGCAACGTCACCAATGCCAATGCAGCTAGTAGGCTCGATAAGGCAAAAGCGGCGGTAAAGTTATAATCATTGTAAGCAATCTCAACCAGTAGTGGCATGGTATTGGTCTCGCCGCGAATATGACCAGATACCACACTCACCGCCCCAAACTCACCCATTGCCCGCGCATTGGTCAAAATCAAACCATAGAGTAGTGCCCATTTGATATTCGGTAGTGTCACATGCCAAAACGTCTGCCAGCCAGTCGCGCCTAAGGTCAATGCAGCTTGCTCTTCAGAGTCGCCTTGCGTCTGCATCAGCGGTATCAGCTCACGTGCTACAAAGGGAAAGGTGACAAATAAAGTAGCGAGCACGATCCCTGGAACCGCATAAATAACTTGAAACCCCATGCTCTCAAGCCAGCCGCCAATGGTGGAATTGAGTCCGAATAGTAAAACAAACATCAAACCTGCAACGACGGGTGATACTGAAAATGGCAGATCAAGCAAGGTAGTAACGAGCTGCTTACCTTTAAACTGATAGCGGGTCACTAGCCATGCGATTGCGATACCCATCACCATGTTGATGGGCAAGACGATAGCCGCGGTAATCAATGTCAGCTTAATGGCTTGTAAGGCTTCTGGGTCGACCAGCGAGGCAATATACAACTGCCAGCCACCTTTAAAGGCCTCATAGAACACAGCCAGCAACGGAATGACCAACATGATGACCATAAATAACACTGCGATGACGATAAAGGTAAGACGTATCCATGGCGTATCTTTAGTCGCTGCGTTGCTTTGGTAGTCGTAGCTATTAGATATTTGCATTAGCGAGCTCCTACACGGCGCGACAGTTTCCACTGCATGATGTTAATAGTTAATAAGATCACAAATGAGATTATTAGCATAAATAATGCAACCGCAGAAGCCCCTTGAACATCAAACTGCTCTAGTTTACTAATAATAATGAGCGGTAAAATCTCTGATTGCATGGGGATATTGCCAGCGATAAAGATAACCGAACCGTACTCGCCAGTGGCACGAGCAAACATCATGCCAGCACCCATGAGTAAAGCGGGCAACAGCTCTGGCAAAATTACTTTGCGAAACGTCGTCAAGCGATTGGCGCCCAATACCGCGGCTGCCTCTTCAAATTCAACCGATAGCTCAGCGAGTACAGGCTGTACCGCACGGACAATAAAAGGAAAGCTGACCACAACCAAGGCGAGCCAAATACCTATAGGTGTAAAGGCGACCTGAATGCCAAATTTATCAAACCACTGCCCAATCAAACCATTAGGGGCATAAAGGGTCGCAAGCGAAATACCTGTGACCGCCGTTGGTAATGCAAATGGTAAATCAACTAGCGCATTAATCAACGACTTACCCCAGAACTCGTAGCGTACGAGTACCCAAGCAACCAATGTGCCAAACACCATGTTGGTCAGCATCGCCAAAAACGACATCCATAAGCTTAGCTTGATAGCAGCAGTGACTTGCGGCTGACTAATCGTCTCCCAGAATCCAGTCCAACCCATCTGAGTCGTGGTGTAGGCCATCATGGCAAACGGTAATACCACCAGTAGCGATAAGCTAAAGACAGTGATACCCATGCTTAGGCCGAACCCTGGCAGCACATTGCGTTGGCGCAAACGTGTTAACCACCCTTTTTTTGCAGGGGCTTTGCTGGCAGGAGATGTTTTTGCACTCATAATGATGTCCTATTGCCTAACCAATCGTACTTAGCGATGATTACTATTTATTGTTATTGCTTAACGTGGGTTTTCACTATTGATACTTAAAAAGAGTACTTAACAGAAAGCATTTAACGATGATGTCGTCCATAAAACCATGCTATCAGGTAGATATTAGTGTGCTTACGGTATAAAGGACATAGCGTATATGACCATGTCCTTTATGAGGTTCTGCATGACTAACGGTGTGACTGACTGCATTTGCTAGCGCAGTAGCTTCTCTTATGCACTTAGCAAGTGATTACTGCGGGGCGTTAATGGCGAGCTGGTCGAATACACCGCCATCACTGAAGTACGTACCCATGATTTCATCCCACGTGCCAAAGGCATCATTTGGACGGAATGTTTCGATTGGTGGTAATTTATCACCATTTTTATCAAGGACGCTTTTGACGCTAGGACGCAAGTATAGATTGGCTGCTAGCTGCTGGGCAGGCTCGCTCCATAAGTAGTCAAGATAAGCTTTTGCGGCATCCGTTGTGCCTTTTTTATCTGTCACTGACTTGACAATCGCAACAGGGCTTTCTGATTTAATAGAGTATTTAGGATAAACGATGTCAACTTTACCAGCACCAAAATCAGTTGCGGCAAGGTTGGCTTCATTTTCAAAAGTCACTAGGACATCACCGATACCACGCTGAACGAAAGTGGTGGTCGCAGCGCGCCCGCCATTCTCATAAACTTTGACGTTTTTAAGCATGTCTTTCACGTAGTTTTTGGCATTGGTCTCGTTTTTATCAAAAGCATGTAAGCCATAACCATAAGCGCCCAAGAACGCATAACGACCATTACCGGTCACTTTTGGATTGGCCATGACGATCTCAACGCCTTCTTTGGTTAAATCTTCCCAGTCATTGATACCTTTTGGATTGTCTTTACGGACTAGGAATACAATGGTACTGGTAAAAGGGACGGCATTGTCTGGGAATTTACTTTCCCAATCTGACTCAACCAAGCCTTTTTTCTCAAGCAGCTCAATATCAGAGCCTTGGTTCATGGTGGCGACATCTGCTTGCAGACCATTGGCAACTGACAGCGCTTGTTTACTTGAGCCACCATGTGACTGCTTGATTAGGATATTGCTGTTTGGATTTTCCGCTTTATAGTGCTCAACGAATAAGGGGTTGTAGTCTTTATAAAAGTCACGTGCCACATCATAAGAGACGTTCAGCAGCTCAATATTTTGACCTTCTGTGGCAACTGTGCCATCTGCATTAGCAGTCGTCTCTGTCTCGCTATTGCTACAGCCAGCCAGCCCCAAGGTTAATGCAACGCCTGCAATGCTCAAGACGTGACGTTTTTTACTTTTTTGTTGATATTGCAAAGCGTATGTCATAAATTCCTCAAAGGTATCTGTTAAGTAATGCAAGTATGCTAACAGTGCCATCTTATTATGTTTAATGATGAATATGCGTATGTTATTGCCAAAATGGAATAACAAAGGGATAAATACAAGGTTATCAATCACTTAAATAATATCGTTAATACATAACGCTGACACCCTACTAACTACCCGCTCTGGCTCATACAAATTGAGCACTTTGAGTATGTATCAGGCCATTGACAATCTCTTGATAAAGGCTCCCTACTTCACTCTTGCCAGCTGATCAAAACGCCCACCATCGACAAAGAAAGTGTCAATAATCTGCTCCCAAGAACCAAATACTGCTACCGGCTCAAAAGTCTCAATATCAGGCAAGGTTGCTTTGTGAGCTGCCAGCACTTGTGGGTTACTTGGACGCATATACATCTCTGCCATCAGCTCTTGTGCTGGAGTGTCCCATAAGCCTTTTAGGTAAGCATTCGCCGCTGCCGTCTTGCCGCCCTTGTCAGTAACGGCTGTTACGACCGCCACTGGATTCGCAATCACAATAGAATAACTGGGATAAACGATATCGACCTGTCCTTTGGCAAATTGCTTGACGGCTAAATGCGCTTCATTTTCGGTCGTGATGAGTACATCGCCCAGCCTGCGCTGAGTAAAGCTGGTTGTTGCGGCGCGTGCGCCATTGTCATAAGTGACCACGTTTGCCAGTAGTCTTTTGATAAAATCATCCGTTTTGGCAGGACTTTGCACCGTTTCTTTAAATTGATGTAATCCATAACCATAAGCACCCAAAAACGCATAACGCGCGGTGCCACTGGTTTTCGGGTTTGGTATCACCACGTCGATATCGTTACGCGCCAAGTCCGACCAGTCTTTGATGTTTTTGGGGTTACCATCGCGCACCAATAGCACCATGGTACTGGTATAAGGCACCGCATTGTTCGGGAACGCTTGCTGCCAATCAGCTGTGACCAAGCCTTTTTTAACCAACAGATTCATATCACTTTCTTGGTTTAAGGTCACTACATCTGCTTGCAGACCATTGGCAACCGACAGCGCTTGTTTGCTTGAGCCACCATGTGATTGGTTGATATTTACCTGACTGTCTGAATGCTTTTGCTGATAATCTGCGCTAAATAAAGCGTTATAATCTTTATAAAAATCGCGTGATACATCATAAGAGACATTTAATAAACTGATATTTTTTGCATCACCCGTTGCGTTCGAGCCGTCTTGCTGAGTGGCTTCGGTAGGATTACAGCCTGTCATTAGCATAGCAAACGCCAGTACGCTACCAACTTTAACACTGATATTGGCGATCGGCGTTGGCGTCTTTTTATCCTCAATAAGGGTATGCAGGGTAGCAAAACGAAGATTTTGAGATATTTGCTGAATACTTTTGTTATCTGGTTGCATGGGTGCTCTCAATAATGTTGATAGAAGCGTTTTCCACAGCATTGACAATCTTATTAATGCTCATAATTCTTTGGATACGGTTCTATGGATAATGAGAAATATGCTAACAGCATGTGAGTCAAATGCTTAGTGACAAATGCGCTTATCGAGTGATTAACTTGGCATAAGTCATTTTATTAATTATTTCACAAGGCTTAGGCTAGCCTCGCTGATTCTGAATATATTGCTTAATAATATCTAATGGCGCACCACCACAAGAGCTTGCAAAATAAGATCGGGACCAAAGCACCGGCTTGGCATAAGCTGCTCTTAACTCAATGAAATCGCCTCTCATTCGTCTACTTGTGACTGACTTTAGATTATTAACCAACTTGCTTAACTGCACCGTTGGCGGATACTGAATAAGCATGTGAATGTGATCTGCCTCACCGTTACACTCCTTTAGCTCAGCGTCAAAAATTTTACAGAGCTCAGCAACACATTCACTAAAATAATCATGATGCAACTCAACTAAAACTTTTTTTCGGTACTTGGTAAAAAAAACCAAATGAACGTGTAGGTTAAAGGCGGCATAGCGATTTTTATATATCTCACTCATTGTAATAAAAACCCTTAAGTGCTAGAATTATAATCATAATATCAAATACACACTCATTAATAAAGAAAGTGTTTATGAAGATCAACAAAGCGTATAAATTTAGGCTTGAGCCTAATACGGAGCAAACGGTTATTTTAAATAATCTTGTCGGCTCTGCGCGTTTTGTTTGGAATCAAATGCTGGCAATCTCATTTGAGATGTTTGCTAACAACGAGTTTATTAATGCCACCAATCTGGTTAATAAAATTATAGATTTAAAAAGTAATCCTGATTTTGACTTCCTAAAAACCAGTTCAAATGCGGTGGCTTTACAACAAAAAGTACGTGATCTCGCCTCTGCTTGGTCACGTTTTTTTGACCCCAAAGTCCATGCCAGGTTAAAAGAAAATAAAAAGAAACCCCGTAAACCCAAGTTCTTTAAATTGGCTGATGGATCGGAGATCCAACTACGTCCACTGATGCCAAGATTTAAGCACAAGTCCGATGGCTGCGACTCAATTCGCTTGGTTCAGTTTGATAAATATTGCCGTGTTGAGGACAATCGAGTCAAACTACCCAACGGTATTGGCTTGGTGAAGTTTAGAAAATCCCAAAACATTATCGGCACCATCAAAAACGTCACCATCAGCAAGAAATCAGGGCGCTGGTACGTGTCGTTTGGGTGTGAACTTGAACTGGCTGAGAACCCTCGGCATCCTGCCATAAGCGCTATTGGATTAGACATGGGTATCAGCAAACTACTCACCACCTCAAATGGTGAATACATCAAACCTAAAAACGGCTTTAAAGCCAATCAACTCAAGCTTGCTAGATTACAGCGTCAATTAATCAAGAAAGTAAAATTCAGTGAAAACTGGAAAAAGCAAAACCGTAAGATACAGAAATTGCACCATCATATCGCCAATATTCGTCATGACTACTTGCATAAAATCACCACCAGCATCAGCAAAAACCACGCTATGATTGCTTGTGAGGACTTAAAAGTAACCAATATGTCGAAGTCTGCAAGCGGGTCGATGGAGAAAAAAGGTTATAATGTCAAAGCCAAATCAGGATTGAATAAATCAATTTTGGATCAAGGCTGGGCCATGATGGTCAATATGCTTGAGTACAAGCAGCAATGGCAAGGTGGGCTGCTAGTGAAAATCAATCCACGTTACACCAGCCAAACCTGCTTTAACTGCAAGCATGTCGCCAAAGAAAATAGACAAACTCAATCAAAATTTGAGTGCGTCCAATGTGGTTATGTTGCGAACGCAGATGTTAACGCGGCTCGCAACATATTAGCGGCAGGGCATGCCGTGTTGTCTGCGGAGGGAAGATGCGGTAAAGGGTCGCCCGTTGAAACAGAAAACTTGTGATATTCGTGAGAATGTTGCCTAAGAGCGTTTGCTTTTAGAATCCCCCACTTGAGCTTGGCGAAAGTGGTGGGAGTATGTCAAATAGACGAGCCTTTATGTAAACGATACTATCTCTAATATCCTTACAGCCATGCTGTTAGGCGTTTCGTTTAGATAACGACCATTCCTCTTAATCACTCCTTTATCAAAGGTACTTAAATGATCATGTCTCCACCTCGTGCCGCTCGTCACTCACGCTTTTTTTCGGTATTTTTCACCACATCGGCGGCTCTGTTTGCCTTAAGTGGCTGTAATAACATGACACCTAGCGTGAATCACCAAGCCATAAAACAACCTATAGCCGATGTCATGCCAGCTGTGCAAGCAGTCGTTGGAGATTATGCTGATGAAGGTTATGAAAAGCGCGCGCAAGGCTATGATTGGGTTGGCGTCATGGTACGGGCAGAGAGTGATCAGCAAATCAACATAAAGGTTCGCGCCCGTAGCGATATTAAAAAGCCCAGTTGCCAGTTTGATAGCAAGGCGACATTAATGGGTCAAGACGACGCGCACGGCATTATTTTCCAAAGCAAAGTCAATGACAGTACAGCATTCTTTCAATTTAAGGATGATAAGCTGACTATTGATAGTCAAGATAAATACGCGCTTAACTACTTCTGCTCTGGCGGTGGCACATTGATTGGTGACTATCAAAAGCTGACAACAGATTTAGAGATTTAATAGATAACGAACGCTAGCTTAGATAACAGGCGTTGAAAACCAGTATCAAAAAAAAAGGTGTCAGATGATAAGTCTGACACCTTTTTTTGATACTGGTTTGTATGCTGATAATCTTGGTTTACACCGCAGAGGCACCAACCAATTTCACTTCAGCACGTTCCTCTCTTGCGATACCAGCATAATAATCACGCAAAATTTGTAATACTTCTGGACGGCTAAAGTTGTCTGGTACTTCTTCATCTTCTGATAGCGCTTTACGCAGCTTCGTACCTGATACTTTAACGTGTTCAGACGCTTCATGCGGGCAAGTCTTATCTGATGCCATGGCATTACAAGCATTACACCAGAACGTCCAGCCAATTTTTAGTGGTTGAGTGATAAGATCATCTTTACCAACCTGTTCAAATATCGTTTGTGCATCAAAGGCACCGTAATAATCGCCGACACCAGCGTGGTCACGACCAACAATCAGATGGCTACAACCGTAGTTTTGACGGAATACTGCATGCAGTAGCGCCTCACGCGGACCGGCATAACGCATGTCTAGCGGATAGCCTGCTTGGATCACGGTATCAGCTCTGAAATAATTATCAATCAAGGTCTTAATGGCTTCTTGGCGTACCTCAGCTGGGATATCTCCTGGTTTTAATGCGCCGAGTAGCGAATGAATCAGTACGCCATCACAAATCTCGATCGCAATCTTGGCCAGATATTCGTGTGAGCGGTGCATAGGGTTACGCGTTTGGAAGGCGGCGACTGTTTTCCAGCCTTTGGCATCCAATATCTCGCGCGTCTCAGCTGGCGTTTTATAAATCTCTGGGTATAAGGCGGGGAACTCGCCTTCGCTTAGTACTTCGACGCGACCTGCGATGTTGACTTCGCCTTGGTTCAGGACTTGCTGCACGCCCGGATGTTCAGGATCAGTTGTGGTAAAGACTTGCTGGCACTCATGGTCTTTGTCGATATCATAAGTTTCTTCGACAGTAATGATGCCCATCACTTCCCCATCATCCGCGACCAAAGCCACTTTATCACCTTGGCTCAAAGTATCGGTCAGTGCTCTTGGAGCAGATAAAGTAATGGGGATTGGCCAAAACAAGCCAGCATTCTCACCACTTTGCAGACGCATGTTGTCAACAACGCCTTGCCAATCGGCTTGATTCATAAAGCCATTTAGCGGGGTGAAGCCACCAATACCAAGCATAATCAAATCACCACGCTCACGTGAGCTTAGCGTGATAGTCGGCAAAGTGCTGGCAAGTTCTAGAGCCTCTTCGCGTGCTTTACCTTTTAATAATAGTGGCTTTAGGGTGTCGCTACCATGAGGGGGTACTAGTTTTGAGGCTGCTTGATTGGGGACTGAAGATGTCATATTAATTTAAAACCTTAATGATGAGTGAGAAAGCTGAGTAAATGGGTTATAAATAGAATACGCATAGGCTACCGAATTTTCGTTATGAAAATTTATGCTGACTTTGGATATGGATATGACTTATAGGAATTTATGTTTTAACGCTATAGCTTATATGATGTGACGCTAAGCTAAGCTAAGCTAAGCTAAGCTAAGCTAAGCTAAACTGTCACTGAGCAGTTTTTAAGCTATCATATACGTCTATCATTATTGAGATTACGTCATGTACCAATATAATTATGCTGACCAAACCTTGGTAGAAGAACGAGTCGCCCAATTTCGCGACCAAACCGAACGGTTTTTGGCAGGCGAGCTGCCAGAAGAGCAATTTTTGCCGCTGCGTTTGCAGAACGGTCTTTATATCCAGCGTTATGCGCCGATGTTGCGTATTGCGGTTCCATATGGCTTGCTGGCAACCTATCAATTGCGTAAGCTCGCCGAGATTACCCGCAAATATGACAGAGGTTACGGACACTTCACTACCCGTACCAATATGCAGCTGAACTGGCCAAAACTTGAAGAAGTGCCAGATATTTTGGCGGAGCTGGCATCGGTACAGATGCATGCCATTCAGACTTCGGGCAACTGTATTCGTAATACCACCACCGATCCATATGCTGGTATTCATAAAGAAGAGATTGCTGATCCACGTCCTTATTGTGAGATTATTCGCCAGTGGTCAACCTTTCATCCTGAGTTTGCATTTTTACCGCGCAAATTTAAGATTGCCGTCATCGGTACCGCCAATGATCGGGCAGCGACGCAGGTGCATGATATCGGACTGCATTTAAAAGCCAATGAAGAAGGCGAGCTTGGATTTGAGGTGATTGTTGGTGGCGGGCTTGGACGTACGCCAGTGATTGGCAAAACCATTAATAAATTTTTACCACGCCATCATTTACTCAGCTATTTAGATGCGATTTTGCGCGTCTATAATCTGCATGGTCGCCGCGATAATAAATTCAAAGCGCGTATCAAAATATTAGTCGAGAGCATGGGCGGTCCTGCCTTTGCTAAACTGGTCGAGGCTGAATGGGAAGCACACACCAAAGGTGGCTCATTAACTCTAACCGATGCCAGCTTTGACAAAGCCAGTAGTTATTTTACCGAACCTGATTATCTAAGCTTTGATGCGCTCCAAGTACAGTCGGACTTGCAGCAGCAATTAAACGCTGATAAAGACTTTGCCAATTGGTATAACCAAAATACGGTCGCCCATAAAATCGCAGGTTATCGCGCCGTGGTGATTTCGTTAAAAGCAGGGTTGGTCAATGGTAAGTACGTGCCTTCAGGTGATATCAGTGAGTCGCAAATGGACGCCCTCGCCGACCTCGCTGATGAACATAGCTTTGGTGAATTGCGTGGTACTTATCAGCAAAATCTGGTTTTCGCTGATGTACAAACCAACCGCTTATACGAGCTATGGCAACAGTTGGTTGCGCTACATTTGGCCCGTCCAAATATCAATACCCTCACCGATATGATCGTCTGCCCAGGCTGGGACTTTTGCTCGCTCGCCAATGCCACAACCCACAATATCGCTGAACAAATCGAAAAGCAATTTGATGATCTCGACTATCTTTATGATTTGGGTGAAATCCGCCTCAATATGTCTGGCTGTATGAATGCCTGTGCGCATCATCATACCGGCGATATCGGTATCCTTGGTGTCGATAAAAAAGGCGAATACTGGTATCAAATCAGCCTCGGCGGAAACTCTAGTAACGACGCCAAAATCGGCAAGATATTGGGTAAAGCGGTGCCATCTGATGATGTCGCGACGACGATACAAAAGATAGTAGACGTCTATCTAGAGCAACGCGTGGCTAATGAGAATGAGGTAGAAGGCTTTGGTGAGCTGATCAATCGTATTGGCCTTGCACCCTTTAAGGAGAAGGTCTATGGGTAATCATCATCTTTTCAATAGCGAGGCTGTGGACATCAGTCAAAACGATACTTGGCATGTACTGACGACTAACGATCTACCAGATGGTATCGCACTGACCCACATATCATTGCTCGAAATTTTACAAAAGCAAGAAAAGCTCGATGTGCTCTTACCGCTTAGCGATTTATTGGATACTAAGGGCAATATTGCTGGCGGTCTATTGCAAGAGGTGTATGAATTACTCGCTCAACATACCAGCAATCTTGGTGTCTGGGTGACATCGAATAGCGATACGGAAGTGCTAACTCGCATACCAGAGTTTTTATTGCAGCAAGATTTAATTGTGATTAATGTGCCAGTGTTCACCGATGGACGCGGCTTTAGCTTTGCCCAGACCCTACGCCAGATCGGTTACCAAGGCGAGATTCGTATGGCTGGCAAGTTTGGGCGTGACCAAATTGCCTACCTACTACGTGCGGGCGCGGACAGTTTTATGATAAGCGAGCATGACCTACAGTCCATCTCCGACATCAGCCAAGCATTTAACGCGCTGGCTAGCAGTTATGACGGTCGCAACGCCGCCGACTTACCGATGTTTGCGGACGCCTAATTTGTATTATTTCAATTTAAATTATGACAGCAACGACCTATTTTTGTAGGCTGGGTTAAAAACCCAGCCTAAGATTACTATTCAATACTTAATTTTTTTACCATCTTTAACTTTATGCATTTAAATTATTAACCACCATTAAGGAACATATTATGAGTCAATTACACCCAGATCTAGACCTTGATCAAGCCAACCAAGCGCTACAAGGTAAATCACCAGAGCAAATCGTTGAATGGGCACTCAGTCAGGCTAAAAACCCTATCATTACCACCAACTTCCGCCCTTACGAGTCGGCTATCTTGCATTTAGTTGCCAAGCAACGTCCTGATATCACCGTATTATGGGTAGATTCTGGTTATAACACGGACGCCACTTATCGTTTTGCTAATAAAGTGATCAAAGACTTAGATCTTAATGTCGTTACCTATATCCCTAAGCAAACGGCGGCGCATCGTGATGCCACGATGAATGGCATCCCAGGGATTGATAACCCACAGCATGATGAATTTACAGAACAAGTGAAACTTGAGCCATTCCGCCGTGCACTAGATGAGCTAAAGCCTGACGTTTGGTTCAACGCCATTCGTAAAGATCAAACCGAATTCCGCCAAGGTCTTGATGTACTCAGCCTATCAAAAGATGGCGTACTAAAAGTAGCCCCATTATTTGAGAAAACAGATGCAGATCTAGATGTGTATCTTGATGAGCATACCTTACCTAACGAGCATGACTACTTTGATCCAACGAAAGTAGAAGAAAGCCGTGAGTGTGGTTTGCATACGCAGTTGTAATTTTAGCAGCAATCCATAAAGTAAAAGCCCTCTTATGATTTAAGGGGGCTTTTTTTATTTTCATATTCGATTCAATATTCAGTCCCACAAAATTTGAATCTATAATCCAAGCGCTAGCGCTACTGCCAAAACAATGAGAACACACGCAAGTATCAAAATTATCGAGCTAACTGCCAACCGCCTTTCTCATCCCTTTTACCCATGACTGCCAAAACCAACACTAGACTTAACATCAGTAATAAGTACCAAGAGCCCAGCTTACCCCAACCTACCATATGCCATACATTCGCTTGTGACGGATAACGCCAAATATTGGTAAAAGTAGCAATATTTTCTGCCAACCAAACCAAAAAAGCGAGGAACAACAGTAATGGTAAAAATGGACATTGATATTGCTTGGTATCACGCAATTGAAGATTATTTTTGTGATGGATTTGAAAAAATACTCTGGTTTTCCAAAATAAAACTACTGAAGCGATGAACAATATATTGCGAATATCAGGGACAAAAAACTTAGTAAAGAAATTGGCATAAGAAAAAATAACCAATAAACTCACCCATAGTAAACGTGGTAAGTCGGTAAAAGAGGCATTAAACAATCTTAAGCCACGCGCTAAAAAACTACCTACTGCCGAATACATAAATCCGGCGAAAAGTGGCACAGTGGCAATTCTAAAAATTGCTGGTTCAGGATAGTACCAAGAACCAATTTTGGGATGGGTTAAAAACAGCTCCATTGCCATGGCCATAATATGAAAAATAGCAATGACCCATACCTCACGCGGTGTCTCTAATTTGAAATAAACCAAAAAGACTTGAATAATCAAAGCATAAGCCAACAACAGATCATAGCGATAGATACCAGAAATTGACCAACTTATTTGATGAGTCAGTACAAAAGCCAATAATAAAAGTATGCCAAACAAAGCAGACGCTAAACTCAGCGCGGCGCCACGCGGAATAATTTTCAACACCTTAGATTAGCACTACAATCATATTGACTACCGTTTATTGCTTCAACAGCTCGCTTCATACGCTATGATGAACCATGACATACATCCTCCTATTCCTCACAATAGCTTATTATATAAAGTATTCATTAGAGGCCGCCAAACTATAGCAAATAGTTCGCTTAATAGACAATTTTCTATTATTTTTGAATATCTCTATCTGTATAAAGAAGTCAGTATTTGAATAATTAACGTTTCTTGAACGTTTTATTGTCTAACATTGCGGTATTCTATGGCTTGCCTCAGTGGCTGCTCAGCATTAAACCGACGCTATAAAGCCACATCATGGACAAAGTTACTCATCCTTTTTTATTTCCTTATAGGCACTCGCGCTCATTAATATGGATATTTATTATGTCTTTTATAAAAAAAATCGATTCACTCTATGAAAAACTGCACGATAAGCTACCAGCGGTAGGCAAGACCGCCTCTTTTTTAACTGGTACGAGTGTTCTTACTG
The DNA here is from genome assembly GCF_052378115.1 of Psychrobacter sp. AOP30-A2-5. NCBI lineage: Bacteria > Pseudomonadati > Pseudomonadota > Gammaproteobacteria > Moraxellales > Moraxellaceae > Psychrobacter > Psychrobacter sp. AOP30-A2-5. Next base: position 61,288 of record NZ_JBQSXK010000015.1, read on the forward strand.
CCAATAGTGCAATGGTGGGCTTGCCCATCTGGACTTTGGGAGCGGCAAAAGTATTGACAGGAGCGAAAGCTGCGGATGATGCGCTGATTGCGATTACCAAATACTGGATTAATAGTAATAATGCCGTCATTGATCATGCCCTACCTCACAAAGACTGGCGCATTAACCTGCCTGACGATCTGAGCGAAGACAAACAGTATCTATTGGTAAGCAACCATCAATCGTGGGTTGATACCAGCATTGTGCAATATATCAGCCAAGATACCCTGCCTCTGACACGGTTTTTTACCAAGTTTAATCTGATTTATATTCCTGTTATCGGTCAAGCCTTTTATTTCTTAGACTTTCCGATGATGAAGCGCTTTTCTGCCAAAGCGATGGCCAAGAATCCAGAGCTTAAAAAACAAAACTTGCTTGAGGCTAAGCGTGCTTGTCGTCAATTAAAAAACAAACCTTTCGCGCTATTAAACTATTTGGAAGGCACGCGCTTTACTAAAGAAAAACATGACCAACAAAAATCTCCTTATCAGCATTTGTTAAAACCACGGGCTGGCGGTTTGTCATTAGCAATTAATGCGTTAGGCAATGAGTTGGATTCTATCTTGGACGTGACCATTGTCTACCCAGACGGCGCGCCTGACTATGATGATTTATGGAAAGGTAATATTCGCCGTTTGGGCGTCGATGTGACTCGCTTAAAGATACCAGATGAATTATTTGCTGCCATCATGGACGGCGGCTATGACCGTGATGAAACCACCAAAAAAATGATGTTTGACTGGTTAGAGGATATCTGGCAACAAAAAGATGCCCGTATGACTAAGATGCTGAGTGAGTTTGAGTAGGTTTTTGTACGTGGTCAAATCTCATTATTGCTAATATCTAATGCAAAAATCTAATCTACATGACAGCCACAAGCTTTGACGTAAGCCTGTGGCTTTTTTAGTTCTGTATTTCACGCCTTACCTATTCCCTTTTATACCAAAAACCCTCACCAACATGACAAAAACGAATATGCTAATGCCAATTCGCTACGTGAGCGTATGCCTGTGATACCTCATAATAGCGACATACCTTACATTGAATGAATTACAGGTAATCCTATGAACACCTTTCCATTATTTTTTAAATTAGAAGACCGTAAAGTACTCATTGTTGGCGGCGGTGATGTGGCGCTACGTAAAGCAGATTTGCTCAGCCGTGCTGGCGCGTGCATCACTGTTCTTGCGCCAAATATCTGTGTTGAACTACAAGCCTTGCTCAGTGACAGTAAGCATGAGCTGATTTATGAGAATTATAATAAAACTTATATGACAGGCGCACGCGTTATCATTGCTGCCACTGACGATGAGACACTTAACCATCAAATACATGCTGATGCGACGGCATTAAATATCCCTGTAAACGTCGTCGATACGCCGCATTTATGCGATTTTATCTTCCCTGCGATTGTTGATCGCAATCCAATCGTGATTGGCATATCGTCAAACGGCAAAGCGCCAGTGTTGGCACGTCTATTACGCGCTCGCCTCGAAACCTTGATTCCACAAGGCTATGGTAAATTGGCAAAGCTTGCTGGGGATTTTCGTAGCGAAGTGAAAACTAAAATTCCAACATTGACGGGTCGTCGACAGTTTTGGGAAAAAGCATTTGAAGGTCCAGTCAGTCAGCTGATGTTTGCTGGTAATGAAGATGAAGCGGCGGCACAATTACAAGCCGATTTAGATAAAACAGCATCAATTATCACTGAAAAACATACAGAGAATGATATATCCACAGAACCTCAAACCCTACAAAATAATGTAGGCGAAGTCTATATCGTTGGTGCAGGCCCAGGTGACCCAGAGTTGCTCACCTTTAAAGCGCTGCGTCTCATGCAGCAGGCTGATATTGTCTATTATGATGCGCTAGTATCACCGCAAGTATTGGATTTATGCCGCCGTGATGCCGATAAAGTGTTTGTTGGCAAAAAACGTAGCAATCATGCTGTGGCGCAATTAGGCATTAATGAATTGTTGGTCAATAGCGCTAAAGAAGGTCGCCGTGTGGTGCGTTTAAAAGGCGGCGACCCTTTTATCTTTGGTCGGGGTGGAGAAGAAATTGAGAGCTTACGTGCGCATGGCGTTCCGTATCAAGTGGTGCCTGGTATTACCGCTGCCAATGCCGCCGCAAGCTATGCTGGCATTCCGCTAACCCATCGCGACCATTCGCAGTCAGTGCGTTTTGTCACTGGATTTTTAAAAGCGGGTGCGCCCAATAGCAACTTTAAGAGCTTTTTGAATACTGATGAAACCGTAGTGTTTTATATGGGACTGCATTCGCTGGCGCGTTTGACTGAAGGCTTGATTGACGCAGGACGCAGTAGCGATACCCCGATTGCCATTGTATCTAATGCTAGCATGCCCAATCAGCAAGTATTAACGGGAACGCTTGCTGACATCGTTGAGTTGCAAGAAAAAAACCAGCTGCCCACACCAGCCTTGCTCATTATGGGAGACGTGGTCGCACTCCATCATGATTTGGCTTGGTATAATTTGCAAAATCAGCAGAAAAACAACAATAGTGACACTACAGCTAGTAACTGGCTACGTGGTGGCACAGCGGCTACACCAAAAACTGACCATACTAGCCAGCAGGCCCATGCGTTATCTATGGTAGCCAACTTAGCAACGGCTGATGATGGTTTGGAGCAGTTAGTGATTGGTTAGGATAAGTTTTCTAATAAGTACAAAAAAGCCTGTTAGTCATTGCTAACAGGCTTACTGTATTAACGCTACCTAAAAACTTAAGTAGAGTTTCATTGTGAGTATTACACTATAATTCAAGAAAGTCTATAATATGCTGGAGCCATTGATCGTAGTTATAGTTTTCTAACACATGAGCACTCGCATAACGCATCATTTCTTCCTGATGCTTAGTATAGCCTTTAGATAACTGCGCGAATAGTTCATCAGCTTGCTCTTTACTGTCGACAACTTCACACATACCCTCAAAGCGCGTACTGACTGCCAAACTGGGATTAGTAATCGCCAATCTACCACATGCCATAATCTCAATTAATCGACGAGAAAACATACTCGGTGAATCAGTCACGGTATTTACGTTTAGACAGTGTGAATACTGACGGTATACATTACCCGTCTTATTGTAAGGGACATTAGGGAATACCGTCATGTTAGGTAAATCAGGGTAACGATATACATCAGGGTTACGATCTGAGTTGCGATCTATGATATCCAAGCCATAGGGAGATGCTGAACTGAATGCCATATCTTGCCACTGTTGCCGAGCACTGTGAATATGCTTACTATAACTACCAATGAATAAACTCTTAAGATAGCGCGGCGGTGATGTGGCGGGATAATGAAACTTAGGCTGTACCGCAAATGGTAGCACCCCTACTTTTACCTTATTACCCAATATCGCTTGGTATCTAGCTACACAATTTGAATCAACAGTTAGAATATACTTAAATAAACTGGCAGCATTAATGAAGCGATTAAAATGCGCACCGTCTTCTTTATTCCAAAATACAGCGGGCACGTTATACTTATCAGCCATCTCTAATAGGCGCTGTAAATCATCATTGTGGCGTTCAGGATAGTCAGGGTAATTGGCAACTTTATAACGCCATGACTCTTTATAACCTCGCCATACTGATTCGACTAATATAAAATTAGGCCTAAATGCCTTAAATAGCCAAGTCCAATGACGATTAGTTAGCTTCTTTACTTTAATGCCATTGTCTCTATCTAAAGATATGGCGGTAAGCTCATCACTGACCAAAGCGATTTTAGTGCTAGCTTGAACCGTCATTAAGTTTTTTATCATAGTAACTAATCGATGAATAACGAAGTGTAATTATTAATATAGCACTCTGTTTTCTATGTAATTGTATTAAAAAGGATATATTAAGTATAGTTTCATTTAAAATAAATAAAGAAAATAGCCAATCTTTAAATTTAAGACTGGCTAATGTTAAAATAGAACTAAAATTCATTGTGCAAGTTACAACTAATTTATACCTGACTTCTATTAGATAGATATCCTTTCCGAATTATAATTTCTTGTACCCTGACTCTCTATATCTTTAATAAAAGCTTTAATAAAGAAAACACCAGTTTGCCCTTTCCTGTTAAAGGTAACGGTCATATTTTTTGTATACCAAACCGTATCTACTCTCTCACCATCCTTATATAGATAATATGCATATTCATACTTAGATGGCTCAAAAAAATAGCTGTCAACTAAAAACTGACCTATAACTTTATCGTTATTAATAGATATATTTACATTAAACATATTCAATCCTAAATTTAGTATATTTTTATTTTAATCTGTATTAATTGTAGAATACATATTAACGAGAATATTAAACTATTCAATCATAGATAGTATTAAATCTAACTATACAACATGCTTACATTCATTTATAGGGCTATTTACATAATATCACTATAAATTTGGTTCTATTTTTTGATAAATATCAATTTAGGCAAAGATTAATAAAAATAATTAGGTAATAAATGAACTACTCTTTATTACATTTATACTTTATGTAGGATTCAATTTCATTATTGTAAGATTCACAAATGATACTGCTCATGTATAGCTGTAAAACTCCAGAAGATAACATCGTAGTTAATACGGCGTGGGAGGCATCTGGTAAAGCTAATAAATTAGGTTGAGAGTATAGTTTCATGACCTGTTCATATATGAATTTTTGATCAACAGGAATATTTGAATCAAAAACTATATAAACTGGTTTCTTAGTTAAAGGTAACTCACTAAAACATTTATGCACAAAAGATAAATTAGAAAACTGAGGGTCGTTAATTGAAGGGTGAGCAGAATTTCTAGGAGATGCTGCGATTATTGTAGCATTAATACATCCTCCGAAATATAAAGCACAGTATCCTCCTAATGACGACCCATAAACAAAAGTTTCCTTATTTACTATCAATGGACTTACGTAATTATAGAACTCTTCAATATCTATACCTTGGTATTGACTACCAATGTCTTGATAAACAGCAATTAGATTCCACTTATTTTTCAATACATAAGAACGTCCAAAAGGAATGCTGTCCTTTGTAGTACCTGAGCCATTGAAAGTTATAAAAGTTATATTTGAACCTTGATTGTAATACTCTATCTTAAATTCTGGCTCTTCAATTACTATTTTAGGGTTTATATCTAATATTTCATATTGAATATCATCGTAAATAAAACTTTTTGTTTGATATTTAATAATATCGTTGTTTTTATCTTTAAAAAAGAATACTACAGATAAAGTTCCATATTTAGGTTTCTTTGCGAATTTATGCTGCTTCCTTTTCTTATAAAATTCTTTCTCGATAATTTGGTCATTGCTCATTAAATAACAAGCAATTAAGCCATTGTATTCAGTCTTTGCAACTATAAAGCCTTCAGAATCTACAAGTAATGTACTGTTATACATGTCTAATACCTAAGGATATATTGAGAGTCAATATAAATATATAGAATTTTTTTAAATAAATTTCGTAAAAATAAGATTTTTATCTATAAGAGAATAGTCAATATCTCAACAATTTTAGTTCTTTCAAATTAATGTTAGCATCTTCATGCCATAGAATAAATGATATAGAAATTAACTCACTGCCCTCAGGAATTGAAAAATTGATACTTCTCAGTATATTACTTTGTGAAGTGTCAAGATATTTATAAATTCCAATATCATCAAATTCTGATAATTGAAAATTTTCTATATCCTGATTACTTCCTTCAACTTTCAAAGAAATGAGCGCAGCATTTATTTTCGTATTAGCAGAAATATTAGGCTCGTATTCTAGAAAGAAATTTCCAGAGCCACTAAATTCTTTTGGGATTAATATCTCGTTTTTATTTTTCGAAATATTGTAATCTTCAAAACTTAAGACTGACTTTAAGAACCTTTCTTTTACTAATGTGGGATAAGGCGAATTATTAATTCTCCTATTTGATAAAGCTACTACGTCGTTAAATTTTAATACAAATCTTTCAATTGAATATTTACGATTAATTATATTTTCGCCTATACTTCTATAAGCATCAAAATCCTTCATGTTTCTCTGTGAATATATATGATGCGCTATATGTTCAATAGAATTAAATATATATTTTTTTGGATATATATACTCTACACCGTTCCAATTTAATAGCAAACCTTGGTTTCCTGCACAAAAAGCATCAGCAGGAGCAAGATGAAAACTTTCAGGAAATTCTTCATTATTACTACTAGAGATAATAAATCCTATATCCTTAATTCCCTTCTTAACATCAACCCAACCTTCAAATACTATATGGTTTTGCAAGTTATTATCTTTAATAAATTTATCACAACTAATATAGTAATTCATTTCATTATGGTTGTTTTTTATCCAATCTAGATCTTCTGCAGCCTTTCCAAAAATAAATAATTTATATCTAAGGTCTTTAGCTACTAATTTCTTTAATATCTTTAATGATTCCATGTATCCTTTACGTGATGGTAAAATACCAATCATACCAAGATGATATAATTTACTTTGCTCATCAGATTTTTGATAATTATCAATATCTAGATAGTTTGGGAGTAGACTAGCTAAAGATCTAGATATACCAGTTATTTCAACTAACTTTTCAAAAAAGTAAACTGATACAGCAAAAACTCTGTTAACTCTCCTGAAATCTATTTCTTTGTACCATTTTGTTGTAAGTTCAAATCTATGCATGCGTATAAAAAGTTTCTGTTCATTTGTAACTCGATTACTATACCATACAGCATTGCCTAGCATCCATTCGCATAATATGATTTCGCCCCAATTTAAACACTCTAGACTATGCGTCTCATTGTTTATATTATGACCGGCCCATTCATCAACTCTTACTTCATAGAATACTTCCAAATAGCTAATTATTGGTTTAATAAACTTTAGATCATAACCACTTATAACTAATCTTTGTTTGATTGCTAATAAGAAATCCTCATATTTTTCATTTATTAAAATAGATATTATTTCTTTAATTCTTTTATTGTAATTAAAGTTTAGTATTATATCTTCATTATTTCTAACAAACAAAGATAACCTTTCAAAATCCTCTTTGCCTATATTGCTACTGTCAAATTTAATCATACCTTGGATAGCCGTTTGCAACCCAACTTGAAGTCTTATTTTATAGTAATCAATATTAACTTCTAGCAACCTTTTCCGAGCATACTCCCAAACCTCTAAATGATTTCTTAGTTCTTTAGAGCCATATTGTTGAGTAGACGATGCTACTTGGCTTTGCTTCTTATGATATATAAAGGTAGGATGGTCTATATAGTATATTTTCTCTGAAGCTAATAAACATTCGATCAGAAATACAGTATCCTCACCCATTCTAAGGTTTTCTTTCCAAAAAATTTTATTTTTTAAAACTATCTCTTTTTTTATTAGACTACATACAGTAGTGCTTTGCTTACTAATTATATTTTCGATTTTTTCTTTTTTGGTAATACTATTAAATTCAGTATCAATCCTATTCATTGATAATCTTTTCTCTCCATTATCAACTAATAAGTAACCACGCAATATATCGGCGTCTTTTTTAATAGCAAAATCATAATAAGATTTTAAAGTATCATATAAAATCTCGTCATCACAATCTATAAAGAATAAGTAATCGCCTTTCGCAATATTTATACCCTCATTCCTAGGTCTGGATGGTGAACCACTATTCTTGCTTAGCTCAACCAACCTCCAATTATTTTTGTTTTTTAAGTTATCTTTTATATATTTTACAGTATTGTCACTAGAAAAATCATCAACAAAAATCACCTCAAAATCATTTTGTGGGAAATTAATAGATTCTAAAGATTTTATACATTTTTCTATTTTACTTAACGCATTGTAGCAAGGAACAATAACACTAATCTTCATATCGCACACCAATTTTATATATAATAAATAGAAGAGTTTTGAATTCTATTGAAGTTTAACACTGATTTTTTAAATTTATCTTTATAGCTAAATACATTCTTCATTAAAAATGATTCTTCTAAAATATATTTTCTTGAGTAATTTTCTTCAAAACCAACATATAGTTCTTTAGTATAGCAACTATGTAGCATAGCCTTACTGATAATATCTGCATCAATTAAAGAAATTGAATCTGTTATTATAAAGAAATCGGTTTCTATTATATCTTCATTATCTTTAATATACTTTTTTAGATATGACTCAGCTAAAACATTTACGTCCTCATTGTTATATGATATATAGACATTACTAATATCTATATCCTCAATATTATCACTAACTACAATTAGAAGTTTATATTTAAGTTTTTCGTTCAATGTAATAAAGTTTTTAACTTCTTCCTCTATGAGGTTTAAGTCATCAACTAATAAAACCAATGTTATTTCATAATTATTTTTTTTGTATATCACACCTACTCTATCTAGAATCTCTTCAAATCTATTCTTATAAGTGTGATTTTTTAATACCTCAGTTAGATTCTTCTCTCTGAACGTATTTATCTGTTCATCAGAGAGACTACTAATCCCATTAGGGTTTTTATCTAAATATAAAACCGAATCTCCAAATATTTTCTCTATACCTACAGAATAATTTGATATTACAAAAGTATTGCTAGACATAAGTTCAAAAACTCTTCTAGCAAACATTGTCTGCGACTGAGTTACTGTGTTTATATTTAATCCAAATATACTTGATTTATATACTGAAGCTATCTCTTCATTAGCTATGCTAGGTTTTTCGTAAGCCTTATATTCTTTTGGAATTTTATGATTTACATCTTCTATATCATAATATCTGTTATAAAAATCTAAGCTATAATCTTGTTCAATAATCAAATCAAAAAACTTACTCATTAATTTAGACCTTTGAATATGATTAGCGTACCAACTACCAGCAAATACAATGTTCTTGTTTCTTACAAAATTATTACTCGTTATGGGATTAAATAGTCTTGGTTGAGTTGCAAATGGCAAAGGAAATACGTTTTTTAATCCATGATTTAATTTATAGCTTTCGATACATTCTACAGCTGTCGTAAATACGAAATCAAAGGCCTGTGCCGTTTTTACAAAATCATGTATGCTGTCATCGTAATGAGTAGGATCTTCTTTGTTCCAAAAGACTGTTGGTATGCTGTTTTCATTACAGTAATTAATTATGTCTAATAACTCAGTTCTATTTTCTAACTCAAAATTTTCGCTAGCGTATACCTTGCCTTTCCAAGGTCTGATAACACTATCCGTCCCTGACCATGCTGATTCGCAGAAAAACATGTGAGGCTTAAATTTCTCAAATCGGTCTTTCCAGTTAATTGGCTCTATAACGATAGGCTTAAATTCGAACCTGAAAGAATTATAGCTAAACTCATCTAATATTACTGCTATTCGCAAATCCTTAGCATATATATTAGATAAATCAATATATCTATTGTTTATTTCTATATTTTCTATGAGATGGATGTCTGGTG
>NZ_JBQSXK010000016.1:0-69284 GCF_052378115.1 Psychrobacter sp. AOP30-A2-5
TTGAAAGTTAATGTATTTAGCGCAATAATAGTTCGGCGACAACCAAGAGTCACTATAGAGTAATTATGTTTAAATCTACCTTTTAATATCATTGATATAAGCTGAAATATTATGACACCAGCGATTAATCTTGCCAAACAACGCGCTCTGAACTATCAATTACACGACTATGTCCATGACAGTAATGCCGCCTCTTTTGGCTTAGAGGCGGCAGAAAAGCTAGGCGTGGATGTGTCACAAGTGTTCAAAACCTTGGTGGTGTCGACAGAGACTGGTGCGCTTGCCGTTGCTATCTTACCCGTGGATAAAACGTTAAACTTTAAAAAAATGGCTAAGGCGCTATCTTCGAATAAATTGCTGACCTGCAAAAAAGTGCAAATGGCGGATCCTAAGCAGGTAGAGCGTAGTACGGGCTATGTGCTAGGCGGCGTCAGCCCATTGGGACAAAAAAAGCGCTTGCCGACTATTATAGACAGCTCGGCTGCAGAGCAGACAACGATTTATGTCAGCGGTGGTCGCCGTGGTTTAGAAATTGAGCTGCCACCAGCACAATTAGCTGAGACCCTTGCTGCTTGCTTTAGTACTATTATTGATGACTAAAAAGTTACTGATGACTAAAAATCGTTGCCGCTAACGGGCTGTTTAATCAAGTCTGAAACGATGGCTAATATTTTATCCCCTCACTCATATTTTATAAGGACATATTCATGCCACATCTAACCATTCAAATGACGCCCAATGTCAGTATTGCTCATGAAGAATCATTGCTTAAAGCGTTAAATAAAGCATTATGGGACAGTGGGCACTTTGGCACGCCGACTGATATTAAAGCACGGATCGTGCCCATTGAGACATTTTTGGTAGGCGTTGAAGATGATGAGCAGGCGTATGGCTTTATTTATGCGCATCTAAAACTAATGACTGGTCGTGACATGGTTATTCGTAATCAGCTAGCAGGGCTGCTGGTGACGACGATAGAGCAGGCGATAGGCGCAGAGCAATCAGGGCGAGCAGCCTTACAGATATGTGTGGAAGTTGAAGAAATTAGCACGGTGTATCATAAAAAAATGCTGGGTAGCTAAAATGCTGATATCGTCCGAAACGACGATTCATCAATCGCTATAAGTACTCACATAGCGATTTACTGGCATATGTAGGTAATATCATTACCTCAACCTTATAACCAGCCGTTTTACCTTCAGTCGCCATCAAATTTCGGGCAATACGTAAGCGATATTCTCCGGTTGCGGGTAGGCAGCCTTGATACACGATACCGCCTTTGCTGCCATCTTGCGTACCGTTTGGCATATGTAATACGCCGACATTGGCTGTCTCAGGCGTATCAGTAAGTGGTGCAATATTAACAACGGCATATTGCCAGCTGGTGGCATCAAAGCGATACCAGCGCTCATCTTCATTGGGGCTTAATTTGCCAGTGACCGAACTACTGATCGCGCCTTTGGCAAATTTAATAGGAATGTCAGGGTTTTTAGCCAGCTCCGTAGCACTAGTTGCGCTAAAACTAATCAGTGCCGTACTGAGCAGTAGCACTCGTATAAATGATGAGGCTAAGGAAGTTTTTTGATGATCACTGGATAACATGATTGGCTCCTAAAATGGCCGTTTATCTATAATGAGTTACTCGTTAACCGTCATCTATGATGTACATTTATTATCGATAGGCTTTAATGAGAACGTCTGTACTTTTAGTTAAGCATAAAAAAGCGCCTACATGCTAGGCGCTTTTCTTATTAATTACTGCTTAATTGTGATGCTATCTTAGTCTAAAAAACTTAGTCTAGAAAAGCAAAGTTCTCAATCTTCATTGCTGTCATGCTGTCGCTTGGTGCAACCATGGCTTCGGCATGCCCCGAGGTACGTGGTAACAACTTATCAAAGTAGAATTCAGCCGTTTGGATCTTAGCTTTGTAGAATTCTGGGGATTCAGTACCACCAGTTTCAAGCTTGTCATAAGCGACTGCTGCCATACGCGCCCAATGATAACCCATCATGACATAGCCTGAGTACATCAAGAAATCGTCTGATGCAGCAGAGATGATTTCACGATCTTTACGCGCCATTAGCATCAAGCGGACAGTCAATGTATTCCACTCAGCACATAGCTTGGTGAGCGCCCAAACGAATTTACGCATGTCTTTATCAAGCGCATACTCGCCACACCATTTCATGATGCTTGAAGTGTAATCACGGATGATTTTGCCTTTAGACTGCAAGATCACTTTACGACCGAGTAAATCCAATGCTTGAATACCAGTTGTACCTTCGTACATGGTGGCGATACGAGCATCACGAGCGATTAGCTCCATGCCCCATTCTTTGATATAGCCGTGACCGCCATAGACTTGCTGACCGTGTTTAGCCGCTTCGATACCTAGCTCAGTTAAGAAGCCTTTTAGGATTGGTGTGTAGAAACCCAATTTGTCATCCCATTTTTCAAACTCTTCATCATCACCATTGATGATACCCTGTGCCATTTTATCGGCATAGCGCGCAGAATGATAAATCATCGAGCGACCGCCTTCGGCAAAGGCTTTTTGGGTCAATAGCATACGACGTACGTCAGCATGGTTGATGATGGCATCAGCAACTTTTTCAGGCTCTTTCGTGCCTGATAAGGTGCGCATAGAACGGCGATCTTTTGCATACGGCAGCGCGTTTTGGAATGACAATTCAGTATGCGCCAAACCTTGGATACCAGTGCCAATACGGGCTGTGTTCATAAAAGTGAACATGGCTTTTAGACCTTTGTTCGGCTCACCAATTAAGTAACCAACGGCATCATCAAAGTTTAGGACACAAGTAGCCGATGAGCTAATGCCCATTTTGTGTTCGATCGATCCACAAGTCACGCCATTACGCTCGCCAATTTCACCTTCAATAGTTGGCAAGAATTTCGGTACGATAAATAATGAGATACCGCGTGTGCCTTCTGGTGCATTTGGCAAACGAGCTAAAACAATATGAACGATGTTTTCCGTTAAATCATGCTCACCACTTGAGATGAAAATCTTAGTACCGCTAAGCTTATAAGAGCCGTCATCTTGTGGAATGGCTTTAGACTTAACTTGACCCAAATCCGTACCACATTGTGGTTCAGTCAAGCACATGGTACCAGCCCAAGAGCCTTCGACCAATTTATGCAGGTAGGTTTCTTTTTGCTCATCGGTACCATATTGCATAATGGTATTGATACAGCCAGTTGATAGACCAGGATACATTGCCCATGGCCAGTTCGCCGTACCGATCATTTCAGCTTTAATTAAGTTCAATGAGGTCGGTAAATTCATACCGCCGTACTCTTCAGGGTAAGAAATACCTTGCCAGCCGCCTTCTACAAATTGATCATAAGCTTCTTTAAAGCCTTTAGGGGTTGTGACAACACCATTCTCAAAATGACAACCTTCAGCATCTGCTGGCTGGTATAAAGGCGCTAAGACATTTTCAGCAAAATCTGCCATCCCTTGAAGAATCATATCAACGGTTTCAGGATCGGCATTTTCGCCATTATCCAAATCTTTATAATGAGTTTGAAAGTCGAAAACATCATTTATTAAAAACTTGATATCACGTAAAGGTGCTTTGTAAGTTAACATAGTCGCTCTCTTTAGTTATTCGCTATCATAAATGGCTAGCTCAGTAGTTGAGCCACGTTTCATGTAAAAGGGTGTTTAATTATTTGGGGTAAGAATAGACGATATCACGGCTCGTCATTCAGATTTATCAAAAACAGCTCATCCATTTTGATTGCCGTTAAGGCATCCTTGATAAAAAACAGCTGTCGCGGCGTTACTGTCAGTATAAATCTTCTATAGCGACAAATATATAACTAATAACTAATATTCATAATTAATATTTTAAATCAAAACATTAATTTATGGGTTGATGGGTTCGGTTTTTATTAGTGTCTGTGGTTAAGTACCTATTTATGATAGATGTAACCGTATCAGGAAAACATTTTTTAACTGCATTTACGATATAAGGAAAGCCAATTATGAGCGCATCCAAGCGCGAGGCAACGCGAGCATCTTGGCTGACAGCGTTATTTGCTCGCATAAAGGCTTTAATTGATGGGGAGCTGGCGCATCTGCTGACAGTGAACCGTAGTAAGAGACCGTGGCATATGCCGATTATCGCGGCGATAGCCATCAGTTTCCCTGTGTTTGTGGGCGCTTATTTTGATGCTTTATCGTCAGGTATCAAAGCGTCTTTGGGGGCGATGGTTATTTTGAACATACCTTTAGTGGGCAAGCTGCCGTATCGATTGGTGACGGTGATGGCTTGGGGTTTTGCCATGTCGCTGTGCTTTGCGCTCGATCTAATTGCTCAGCAAGTCCCGCTATTAAAGCTGCCAATATTTACGCTAATGGCGTTTGGTATTGTGATTTTTGGACGTTATTATCGTCAGCCACCGCCAGCGGGACTGTTTGTGATGATGGCAGGTGCTATTGCGCTATTTATACCGCTGCCTTTGGAAGACATCTTACGTGCAACTGGACTGGTGATGCTTGGCAGTGGCTTTGCTTTAGTGATGGCATTGCTGTATTCGTTGTTTTTATTAGCAACGCGCCCAGCGACGCCGACGCCTACTTATAGCTACGAGCCAGATACCATTACTGAAAGTTTGATTGTCGCCAGTTTTGTCAGTTTAGCCTTGCTCATCGCCGTCACTTTACAGCTGTCCAACCCCTATTGGGCAGCAGTTAGCTGCTTTTTGATTATCCAAGGTATTCATTTGCGTACCATGTGGATTAAGCAAATACATCGTTTACTTGGTACAGTATTGGGCGTGGTTTTGGCGAGTTGGATGTTGTCTTGGGGATTGTCAATATGGGGTGTCGCACTGGCGATACTGACGATGATGCTTTGTATCGAGACGTTGGTGGATCGACATTATGGTTTGGCAGTCATATTTATCACGCCGCTGACGATATTTATTGCAGAATACGGCAGTGGCCTACCGTTTTCTGAGTCCGCCTATCAAGAAGTGATTCGCACGCGCCTTTTTGATACCGTGATTGGCTGCTTGGTGGGTTTGAGCGGCGGACTAGTGATGCATTCAACCAACTTACGCATACCGCTACGGCGTATCGAAAACTGGCTACTGGCGCGCTTTGGCTAATTGATGAATGTCAAACCACCAGTACGTTTGAAATCAAGTATTAAAAAAAGTCGCATGAGCTGAGTTCATGCGACTTTTTTTATGTCAATTTTCGATTAACGACTGTGTAGCGTTTCAGTCGCTTGCACAACATCGATCGTATGACCTGTCCAACGCTCAAAACTTAGCGCTGCTTGCCCGATGAGCATGCCATAGCCGTCCGAGGTCTGTGCGCCACGCGCAGAAAAATGCTGCAAAAACGGCAGCGGGCGTCCATACATCATGTCATAAGCGTAGTCACCGTTTAGCGTGTCGCTTAGTGGTAGCGTATCTGCTGATAAACCAATAGAAGTCGCATTGATGATAATATCAAACTGTCCATTTAATTCAGTCGTGCGACAAGTTTCAATTTGCTGCTCATGAATAGCAGCGCTTGCCGCGCTAAGCTCAGTGACTAACGCTGTTGCCTTGCTCAGCGTGCGATTGGCAATCGTAAGATGTGTGATACCAGCTTCAATCAATGGCAATATCACCCCACGTGCTGCGCCGCCTGCACCAATGAGTGCCACGCGAGCACCATTCAATGGCCAACCCAAACTTACGATGTGATTGACCAGTCCTTGTCCGTCGGTATTATCGCCATACAATGCCTTGGTGATCGGCACGCCATTTTTCACCAGCGCTTTATTTAGTAACAGCGTATTGACTGCGCCTGCAACTTCGGCATGCTCTGATAAACCACCGCGCGCCACGCAGCAGTCATAAGCGATTTGTTTAAAAGGTACAGTCACGTTGGCTCCAACGCCACCACCCTGAAAAAACGCCTCAAGCACCGCGGTAAAACTGGCTACATCATCGGGGCAATATTGGCGTTGATAGCTAATCTCAATGCCCGTCTGCGCTGCAAATAACGTATGAATTTCAGGGGATTTGCTGTGGGCAATGGGATTGCCGATAACGATAAAATGCTGGGTCATAATAGGTCTGCTTGCGATAAGAGGCAAAAATTAATCAGTAGAAGGGCATCGATATACAATCATCATAAGGGATAACGCGATATTTGACAAATCGGTGGTCTAACGAGTAAACACTTGAATAGGTAGGTTTTTTGACAGATTATATCTTTAACAAATCTGTACTGTCTGAGAGCGTTATCCGTAACGTAAAGGGTGGTCAAGTGTTAAGCAGTTGGGTAAACTAGAGAGTATGAAAATTTTATATTGATATTTTGGCAGTTGCATAACCATCAGTAACTGAACTGTCAAAAATTAAGCCATAAGAAACTAACATAACAAACTGAGTCATACAATACCAAGTATAAGAACCCTTGTTTATAAAATATAATGTCCATTATCAGCGGCCTATCTGCCTGCTCGTTAATACTATTTTGAGAATCATCTAAAAGTGTGAGTAAATTGCCCATGTGGAATAATAGCCTACAGACCCTCTTGGTCGGTACGATAATGGCAGTCGGTGTGTCGCTCAGTGGTTGTGATAGCAGTAAAGACGACGCCCAAAACCAAGATGCCGATATGAGCGAGCAAACCGTCGCTGACGATGCGCTAGTACAGGACAATGCTACGCCGAACGCCGATTTAGACGGCGCTACTGCTCAGCAAGGTACACAAGTGAAATATGACGTTGCAGGATGGGGCACTAAAAATGTAGCGTCACTGACCGTCGATAATTTAGATGAGATCAAAGCGACTTTTGGTAAGGTCATGAGCACTGACGAGAACAGCCTCGACTATGCCAGTAATCCAGCCGCCAAATATCGTTTTATGGATACCGATGCGCCGTATTTGGATCTGATTGATTCTGAAAAATATCTCGAACTGGGCTGGTACTTTGCCAATCCTACTGACTCTGATAAAGAAAAAGAGATAAGTCAAAACCATGCCGAAAAAGCGCATAAGCTTGCCCGCCAACTGATGGGTGAGGAGGGCGGACAACTGATTTCTGATATGCTTAATGGTCAAATTATCAAAAATAAAGTCATCGGTGGTCAAAAAATAGAACTGGCAAAATGTGAGTTCTACAGTTGTATGTTGGTCATCAATAAATCTGCTGCCCAAACAGATAAGAAGTAAGCTGTGCTCGCTATCATGCCGCTCAATAATTGGCTATGCATACATCCATCAAGTGCTACGACGGATATCTCAGACACAGTATCGCTAGACAATCGTGGGTTGGCATATGGCGATGGATTTTTTACCACGATGGGGGTCATCGATGGGCAGATACTGTGGTTGGCTTATCATCAGCAGCGCCTTGTTTCCCATGCTGAAGCTTTACAACTTGAATTAGACAGTCATTCTGTCATGGCTTTATTGCAGACGCATGCCGAGCAACTACAACAAGGCATGCTGAAACTGATGGTGACTCGCGCCGTGCAAGATGTCCGTGGTTATGGCTATGTGCCAACCACGTCTGGTAGCGCTTGTGAGATTTGGCTAAAATCCTCTGCGATGACCGTTACTACAACTGAGCAATTACGCTTGCCTGATGGGTGCTTAATCCCGATGCAGCCTATCAGTTCTGCCATTTGCCTATCTTCGCAACTTGCCTGCTTACCGCCACCATTAGCAGGACTCAAAAGCCTCAATCGTCTCGACAATGTGCTGGCAAGTGGTGAGTTACAAGTCATCAAAGCCCAAGTATCGGAAGACAATATCAAACCAAGCATCAGTGAGGGGCTGCTACAAGATATGAGTGGTCGTTGGGTTGAAGGTACGATGAGCAATGTATTTTATCAATTATCAGAGCAGCAATCCTCAAAACCCGCAAGCCATTTAGAAATCAATAAAAATGATCCGAATTATTTAGATCAAGGTCAATGGTATACACCTTCGATGGCGAAATCTGGCGTCGCTGGCGTGATGCGGCAAGTCATTATTGATGCTTTGTCTGGTACGGAGCAGCCCGTCATTGTCAGGTCTTTGCAAGAGGAAGATCTACCGCATTTAAGCAAGCTATTCTTTTGCAATGCACTGCGAGGCATTATGCCAATGAGCCGTTTGACTTTATTATCTGGTGAAGTGGTGAGATTTTAAGCGATTCTAATCGTATTTAAAAATATTAAACTTGGTATCAATAAAGTCATCTGCGTACAAAATAACTTCCTCGTTTCGATACATATCTCGCACTTTTGATAGTGCTTCTTGCTCGTTCTCTGCGTTAACTTCTACGATGTTACTTAGCGTTTCAACAATTTCTATCTGAAAAACTATCTTCAATTTCTTATCTATTTTTATCATCACTATTTCCAATATACCCTTATTAAAATTTCTTTAGCATTCATATCCGCTAAGTTAACAAAGGCGCTTAAAAAGAAGTGATCGTCTTTTGTGACAAAGCCTTGTGCGATAAGGAAAATCGATCAATGATAGTGTTTTGATAAGGAGAGATATCCATGGACTACGTCTACGAAGATGAACGAATACCTTTACAAATCCGTCGACTATTAATTTTTGATGAGATTTGCAAATTAGCAAAAAAACAACCTGATGAAATTATTCATTTATCAAGATTCACTGAATTATCGCTCGGTGTTATGTATTTGAAAGACTTTAAAAAGTTTATTGCGTTTGGCGGTGTGTTTGAGTACGCAGAAACAAAAGAAGAAGTTATCGAGCAACGTATTAGAGTTTTCCCTAACGACGAACCAGTAAAACGTGCGCTGACAGTCAACTTAAAACAGTTTACTCAGCCCGCGCGCACAGCTATACAGCTAGTCTGGTATTGGAATAACTATGTTAAAAATAGAATGCATGCTTACGTCGATTATCGAGAAGAGCACTTTTTTAAAATCAATGATGAAATTGATGGAGAGTATCCACCGCATAAGTTTCATGGCCGTTTAGTTGCAACGGCACGTTTACCTTTATGGGACGATAGAGAGGATTTAATTGCAGACGTGTACCGTGATAATGAGGGAAAACCAAGGCCTGAGCGATTCAATGAGAAACGTTTAATATAATTTAAAATACGTAGAAATCAATCGTATCTGATTAAAGATTATTTAGCAGGAGATAAAAATGCGTACTACCTATGAAGAAAAACGAATTCCGCTACAAATCCGCCGATTAATGCTATTTAATGAGATATGTCATAAAGCAAAAAAATATCCTGATGAAGTCGTTCACTTAGCCGGTTATTCGAAGATAGCATTCAATATTGTTTATTCTAAGAAAGATAAAAAGTATACAGCATTTGGTGGGGTATTTAAGTATGCGCATATACGCCAAGAAGTCATAGAACAAGGCGTGGATAAAATACCTCATGATGAACCTGTCATGTGTGCGCTCACAGTAGAAAGTCAAGCTTTTACCAAGGCTTCTCGTACGCCACTAGGATTATTAATAGGCTGGAATAAGCACGTAAGAAATAAGTCTTCTAAATGTATTAGGGATAATATGGACACCTTTTTTAAAGTAAATGATGAGTTGGAGATGGATTATCCTCCGCACAAGTTTTATCAAAGATTGGTGGCAAGCGCCTATTTGCCACTTTGGGATGATAATCAAACTTAATATAGTTTTTGATATTGCCCACGACCAGTAAATTCAATAATACCTCTATCGCGTAATACTTGTAATTGCTGACGAATTTTATCTTTAATGTGATTATTTTCAGGATGTTTACGCTGTAATTTATCAGCAAAAGCATAAACTTGATTGAGAGAAAAGCTGTCTTCTAGTCTATCGATACATTGCCAAACATCTAACGTCCAACCACGTGAAGTCGTAGATTGCGCGCGTAAAAACAAGGTTTTTTGAAATTGCTCGGTGACATTATCGCGTGGTATGACTTGCTGGTTTTTAACCAAAAATACTTTCCCTGATTCGGGCACTTGTCGCAAATCAATATTGCAACCAACCCAACCGGCACGTTTAGCAGTGACTGATAAAGGCTTACGTTTGATAATCATATCAGGCTTAAAAAAATGCTTAGGAATAATCAGGAAGTTGTTAACGCTATATTCTTGAGAATAGGTCAAAAAGAAAAAGCTTGGATTATTGTCGCTATTGATACGCTCAATGATGGTGTCATAAGCACCATCATTGATAATGTTGCTTAACTTTGCTTGCTTACTTTTTAGCTCATATTGCTCATTACAATTTGCACAATAAAAGTCAGCGACAGGCTTATTGTTAGTAAATTCCGCCAATGGTTCAGCATCGCAATTAGGGCAGTAACTTTGCTTAGCAACCCAATCTTCACTGAGTACTCTAATGATTTGACTAGGCGACTTGTAATTTTTGGCAAGGTTTTGATTAAAATGTAGGTTCATAACCAGTTTTCGTTATTAGAGAAAAGGAAAAATACCAAAAGAAGGTAGAAATATTAGCCCATATCAGCAGGCGTAAATACCAAGATAATTCATAAGCTAAGCAAATACCATTGAAAATCGCACGGTTCAGTGCTAAATTCTAGCAAACTTCTGCCTCGCGAGTTGCCATGAGCAAGCCTACATCTGAAACGCCTCCTGAACGCCCTAATGAAACGCCATCGAATAAACCAGATAGCAGTGTTGAGGAGCGTGTCGATACCACACTACCGGACACGCAACCAGCAGTCGATGGGGTAGAGGAAACGCCAGCGACAGATGTGTCACTCATCAGTGGAGCGGCTAAGCCACGCGAATATAAAGCGGATAATCAATCGTTCTTTATGCAGCGTGGTTATCAAGTGTTGCTAGTACTGGGGCTTATCGCTGCGTTTTTCTTAGTGATGGTCTATCAGACATTGTTTGGGCGGATTGAGCAGCCAAAGCAAATGGTCACCATTGAGCAGGGTCAGAGCTATTACGGCCTACTGCCGCAGTGGCAACAGCAAATCCCGCTGTTTTCTGCCACGATTGCCAAGCTCTATATGAAAACACAAGTCGATGGCCCCTTACATGCTGGTATTTATCAATTACCAGAAAACCCTACCTTTGCTGAAACGCTACATATACTTGGGCAAGGGGTAAAAGCATCGATGGTAAAAGTGCAAATCATCGAAGGCAAAACCTCTAAAGATTTATATCAGACGTTACGGGATAATAAAGGCATCAAAAAAGAGGTGCTGACCGACGATAGTGGCAATGATAGAGACAATGCTGGTATTGCTCAAGCGTTGGATTTGGTCGGTATATTGCCAAATGAAGTGATCAATAGTAACGACCCTATCGTCAATCACAATCTTGAAGGCTGGTTTGCCCCTGATACTTATTATTATGGGGAAGGCAGCACTGATAAGCAGGTACTGACCGATTTATATAAGCGTCAACAGCAAGTATTGACTGAAGCGTGGGAAAATCGTGCGCCCAATTTGCCTTATAAGACGCCTTATGAGGCGTTAGTGATGGCCTCTATTATCGAAAAAGAAACCAGTGTGGCAGAAGAGCGTCCTTTGGTCTCTGCGGTGTTTAGAAATCGTTTAGATAAAGGCATGCGAATGCAGACCGATCCGACCATCATCTATGGTATGGGCAGTCGCTATGAAGGCAACATTCGCCGTAAAGACATTGATGAAAAAACGTCTTATAACACCTATCAAATTGATGGCCTACCGCCAACACCTATCGCGCTACCATCGTCCGCCTCTATCGAAGCGACCTTGCACCCAGCAGATAGTGATGCATTGTACTTTGTAGCGACGGGTAATGGCGGGCACAAATTTACTAATAGCTTGGCGGCGCACAATCAAGCGGTAAAAGAATATCTCGGCGTCATGCGTGAGAAAAAATCACAAACCCCGCCGCAGTAATTTAATCCTCTATCTTTTCTTAAAAACCTATCGTGAACTGAGCGTTATGCAACTGTCTACATAACGACATAACGACATAACGCTCATCAATGACATAAGGTCATATCATGTCAGCATCTATACAAGACCACGTATCTCAAACAGTCCAGTCGCAAGCAAGTCAGCCCAAAACAAGCAATGACATCAATGATATCGCACTCAATCAAGGGCGCTTTATCAGTTTTGAAGGTACTGAAGGCGTAGGCAAAACGACTGCCATTGAGCAGCTGTGCACACGCTTAGACGATAACAATATTGCATATCTGCGTACTCGTGAGCCGGGTGGTAGCCCGTTTGCAGAACGTTTGCGCGCTATATTATTGGACCCTGCGACCGACATCAATGATGATACAGAGCTATTGCTACTATTTGCGGCGCGCTGCGACCATATGCAGCAAGTGATTCTGCCAGCGTTACAACGCGGGACGTGGGTAATATGCGACCGTTTTACCGATTCTACCATTGCTTATCAGGGCTTTGGGCGGGCACATGGCGATGCGGTGGTACGAGCCAAAATTGAATCGCTTATCGAGCAGTTTGTGCCGCAACTACCTGAACTGACATTGTGGCTGGATTTGCCCGTATTAGAAGGTATGACACGCGCTAATAAACGTAGCGCCGCTGATAGATTTGAGCAGCAAGCGACCGAATTTTTTACTTGGGTGCATAAAGGCTTTAACACGCTGGCGACTCAGCACCCCGAACGGATACAGCGCATTGACGCATCAGGCACAGCCGATGAGGTGAGCGCGCGAGTATGGCAGACGGTACAAGGCAGATTTGATGTTTCGTAACGGATTTTATAAAGCCATCACCTAGCCAAATAAAAAGCCCCAACATTGCGTTGGGGCTTTCGTGTTTTATAAACTGTGATATTCTATAAAGTATCAAAACATTCATCAAGACATTGTCAAAACTGTGTTAAATCAAAGCTGTGGCAACGATTATTTATCCTGTTTATTCACAGCTTTATTATTTGAAATTTCTTGAACATTGTCTTTGTTAATGTTGTCTTTAGTGATATCGCCTTTAGTCATATCGACATCAGAGCTTGTATTGGTTGTATTATCTTGACCAGAGTCGGGTAAACGATTTGGATCAAGCGCGCCCTTCTTGGTTTTAGGTGCGTTGCCATTACCATTCGTACTACTATTGTTAGACACCTTATTTTTAGGAATTGCCTTCGAAGTCGCTGTCGAGTTGGCTGACATGACGCCTTTATTAACGACGTCAATAGACTCATCTTTTGACGCTATCACTTTGTCATTTAAGGTGTCTGGCGTGGTTTTAGTTTCAGCATTGCTGCTCGAATGGTTTGATACCTCAGTATGTGCATTTTGCTCAGTGATTGCCTGCTCAGCAATTGTTTCTTTAGCGCTGTCGCTATCAGTGGCAATGGATTGTTCTGTTGCATCAACATTATCATCGCTCAGCGCTTTTTCTTTACGCTTTTCAGGTGCTTTTGAGCTGGACTCAAAGTTAGCATCAGCTGCCAGTCGCGCCTGCTCTTGTTTAGGTGTCACGTCGACAGGTTTTGGCTGTACTTCATCTTCCACTACCAGTGAGATGAGCTTGCGATCGCGTGGCACGATGCCATCAAACTTATCGGTAATGACGTGTAGCTTGCCTTCTTTGTCGATTGTATACAGCGGCACGAATTGCTTATTGTCGGCTTTGTATTGCTCAAAGCTGTAGCTGTCAGTAATGTTGGTAATCTTGATACGGGCTTTTTTTGACAGCATACTGGCAAGCTTGGTATAAGTGACATCTTTGCCAAACAGCCACTGCGAGTGGAAGTTGCCTTGCTTATCATCGCGCTCGCTTTTGACCTTTTCGTCGCTGAACTTGAGACGGTACAATTTGCGCTCACCAAATTCATGACGATAATGAATCTCAGATAAGGTATTCATCTCTTTGTCCATACTCATTGCAAACAGCCGACCGATACCGATCAGGTCAAGATGATGATCGGCATGATCAGAGATGGGATTGCCAAAATAAGTACGCAGACCACTCATGCGTGCGCGGGCAATATTGGTATAGTTGTTGTGTGCGACGATGACATCAAAGCCCTGATCTTTTAGAGAAGTTGCTACCAAAAGGGCAATGGGATTTGAGCCGACGATAAGAATACCATTGGTCTCAGGCTCACGGACACCCAGCAAGTTGCCGATTATTTTTGAGCCCAGTCCTTGAATCATGACCGTGCCAATAATGACCATGAATACTAAGGGTACGAGCAGCTCAACACCTTGAATATCATACTCTTGCAGACGAATCGCAAACAGTGATGAGATGGCTGCAGCGACGATACCACGTGGCCCAATCCAACTAATCATCAGCTTTTCATTGGTCTTTAAGTTTGAGCCAATAGACGATGCCCAAACGGATAAGGGTCGCGCTACAAACATGACGATAGCAAGTAACACCAGACCTGCGAAACCAACGCTAAGTAAGCTTTCCAGCTCTACACGTGCTGCAAGGATAATAAACAGCACAGAGATAAGAAGGATGGTTAAAGATTCATTGAACTCTAAAATCGTATCGCGTGGGAATTTTGGCCAATTCGCCAATGCCACGCCCAATACGGTGACTGTCAATAGCCCAGACTCATGCTCTAAATGGTTCGATACTGAAAATAACACCAAGACAAAGGCAAGCGTAAAGACATTGCGTAAAAACTCAGGAATCATATGCCGGCGCATCAAGAACGCAAGCAGCCAAGCGCCTGCCATACCCATCGCTGTCGCTAATACCACGATTTTGGCAAACAATAAGATACTGCTGGCTTCGCCGCCTGAGATGATGTATTCATAGACCAAAACCACGGCAATAGCGCCGATTGGGTCAATGATGATACCTTCCCATTTGAGGATATTAGAGATGGTCTTATTGGGACGCACACTACGTAATAGCGGCATAATCACCGTTGGACCCGTGACGCACACGAGCGCACCGAACAGCAAAGCAATCAGTGGATCGACATCGAATAAGAGATAAGTCGATAACGCTACGATAGCAATGGTGATAAGTACACCGACCGATACCAGCATTTGCACCACGGTGCCATGCTGTTTAATCTCGTCAAACTCTAACGTCAGCGAGCCTTCAAATAGGATAATCGCCACGCCTAAAGAGATGAAGGGGAACATCAGCTCTCCCAGCACCAAGTCAGGATCGAAGACTCCCAGCACTGGGCCCACGATAATGCCAATCAGTAATAAAAATAAAATGGACGGTTGCTTTAAATACCAAGCCAACCATTGGGCAGCAATGCCAATCCCAACCACGCCAGATAATAATAGGGCGGTATCCATAAATTGATCCTTTTATAATCTTGTCGTATTTTATAGCTATCAACCGCTTTTTTAGAGTAGCGGCTGCCAGTAGTATAGTAATAAGTTGACGCTACTCGCTATAGAGACACATCTCTATGAAACGTAAGCGACGACAATGGTATCCATCATGAATCACAACATGAGCTAGATATGATATAACTACTATAGAGTAGTAAAGACAAAAGCATTGCTAGAAAAAATCGTCAATCTCATATAAATCGTATATGGCATCACGCTCGCTCAGTCTATTATTGATAGTACTGTCACGCGACTTTTTTTATCCATTTATCTTGAATCGACCATCGCATTATTCTAGTGATGCAAAAGATGAGCAATAAGGGTAATAATAGCCAGCTTTATAAAACAATAGTCAATAATGATTATTTATAGACTTTAGTTTGCTTAAAAAGTTATTTGGCTTGCTATCATAACATGCTTTTATTTCATGCTGAGCAAGGCCGTATATAGCACTATATTAGTAGGCAGTGGTAAAAATATACAATAACTGGGTCAAATAATTGCGCCTTGGGTTATCCTACATGATCGGAATAATGACAAAATAGCACGATGACTTATCATACAGTAGCCGTCTTTATCATGCACCTAGCGAGGATTATCATTGTTTTGGGGTGTTTATATAAGGAAAGGCGAATGGTTGATGGCATAAGGGTATAAAAAACAGTAATCTAATAAACGACTAGATAGCGACTAAAAAGGTTGGCCGCCATAACATTCAGTGCCGATGCAACGTTTGTCATATACGGATTTGATTAAAATTAAAACATTGTATTCGCCTCACTAGCGATAGTAGCCAAAACATAACCACTAAAAATAACAACGATTACTTATATGGAGGACAACATGCCTATCAATATGCTTACAGCGCAATCTAAGTTTTATGTGCCGCATTGGTTAAAACGTAGTGCGCTGGTGCTTGCTGTCAGTACCTCGATGGTTGCTGGCGTCACTGCCACCGCCATGGCGAGCGCTCAAGCTGTCGTCACCACGGCGGATTTTTCTGACTTAGTACAGCAAGTTACCCCAGCCGTTGCCCGCGTAAATGTCACCAAGACCGTCAGCGAGGCTGAGCTTGCCCAAGCCCAAACAGCCGAATTGTTGCGGCAGTTCTTTGGTGATCGTTTACGTATTCCTGATCAGGCTGCCACGCCAGCAATTGAGCATGCTTATGGCACGGCCTTTTTTGTCACCGCCGATGGTTATATGCTAACCAACCATCATGTGGTGGAGGGCGCTGATAAAATCACTGTTACTCTTAACGATAGAACGGAGCTTGATGCAACCTTGGTTGGTAGTGATGAGCGCTCTGATGTGGCTGTACTAAAAGTCTCGGGCAACCAATTTCCCGCTTTGCCTATCGGCGACTCAAATGCTCTGAAAGTAGGGGAACCAGTGCTAGCCATTGGTTCGCCATTTGGTTTTGATTACTCAGCATCGGCGGGCATTGTCAGTGCTAAATCACGCAGTTTTTCACGCGATACCAGCGTGCCATTTATCCAAACAGACGTGGCATTGAACCCGGGTAACTCAGGCGGTCCACTATTTAATCAGCGCGGTGAAGTGATTGGTATTAATTCGCGTATCTTTAGTGGTACAGGTGGTTACATGGGTCTGTCGTTTTCCATTCCGATTGATGCGGCGATGGATATTTACGAGCAGCTAAAAACCGATGGCGAAGTGGTACGTGCTTATTTAGGTATTTATCCGCAAGACATCGATCGCAATTTAGCAGAAGCTTATAACCTAGATCGTCCTCAAGGTGCACTACTGACAAGAGTATCACCAGACTCACCTGCACAAAAAGCTGGTCTAAAACCTGGCGATATCATTTTGCAATATAATGAAGTGCAAATTATGCGCGCCTCAGATTTATTAAACTTGCTCAATCGTGCCAAACCGAGCGATAGCTTCCGCGCACAGATTCAGCGTAACGGTAAGCAGATGACCATCAGCGGCAAACTCACTTATGCGCCCAATGATGTGAGAGCACAAGGCGGCGATCAGCAGAATGATGAGGTGCAGTTAGGCTTGCGTTTACGTAACTTGACCGCTGATGAGCAAGCAGAAATCGCAGTGGATAATAAGACGGGCATTTTGGTTACCACAGTTGACCCAACGGGATTGGCGGCGCGCTCAGGTCTATTGGCAGGTGATGTGATTACCAATTTCCACCAAAAGCCAATTAAAAAGGTCACGGATTTTTCAAGCGCCATCTCATCATTGCCCAAAAAAGGCGTAGTGACCATTGAAATTATCCGCCAAGGTATTCCCGCGATTATTGGTTTACGTATTGAGTAAGCCTTGATAGCTTAGTAGGGGTAATGGGTAATGGGTAATGGGTAATGGGTAATGGGTAATGGGTAATGGGTAATGGGTGTTCGGGGCAGCAATTGAGCATGGCATAACAGACGCGTCAATAATTCTACTTGTCTATTATAGAGCTCGACCCCTATAATGGCTGATTTTTTTACCCATGATTCAAAAAGCTCCAACACTGTCACTAACTTATTCATTGAGCGATTTATTTATCGCTCTATACGTTCTAATATAGGGTAAGCCAGTTGCTAGGCTCATACCCTTCCGTAACCATCAGGTAATTATGACTGACCATGCTCTTTATATCCTAAGTATCTCTACGACAGCAGTATTGCTTGCGTATATTGTACTGTGGTCAGGATTACAAACGTTCAATGCCAATCCTACCAAACGTTTTATGCGTATTTGGTTGAAGTTGGCACTATATTATGCTGCCTATACTATGCCCGTTTGGGCTTTGCTGTTGGTGATAGGTTGGTCGCAAGAAATGTTGCCGATACTGCCGCAGCTATCACTGACACTCGTGCTAGTGGCCGTATTTGCAATGGGGTTCTATTTTTATACCGTGGTGATACAACCCAATCGTTTACGTTTAGATCATCATGCAATCGACTTAGATTTATCCACACCGCTGACGGTTGCCGTATTGGCTGATTTACGCATAGGCTTGTATAGCGGCAAGCCGCGTCATATTCGTAAATTGGTTGCTACTATCAATGCGTTACCAGCAGATGCGGTGCTGATTACGGGCGACTGGTTGTATTACCCAAGTGCTGATTTAGTGGGTCAGCTCATGTTGTTTAAAGGGGTTAATAAGCCTATTTATACAGTAATGAGTACCTCAGACTTGCGTTATCAATCGATTAATACGACTAAGCAAGGACAGCCGCTATTAGAGGATACGTTGTCTAGTGCCTTTGATGTACTCGATATTAGCTATATCGGTCAGCAGTGTACGTCACTGCCACTCAAATGTACTGGGGCTACTAATGCGCTTCCAGTAATGCCCAGTGCGAGCTATTCTAAAAATAATAAAGAGGGTTTTAGACAGCAAAATTTGGAAAATAGCCCAACCGTCGCCGTGCTTTGCGGCTGGCAAGATGTTCCTAAACAGTTTGCTGATATTGAAGAGGCAAATGCGTCTGATAAAGCCGCACTTGGTGCTGAAATTGCAAATACCACGAAGCCCGTCATCATCTTGGCTTCACGATTTGATAGTATTAGCGATTTGCCAAAATCCTTACAGCCACGACCACTATTGATTACTGGTGCAGCAAAGGCGATTCAAAAAAATATATGGTTGGCACAAAAACAAAAAAATATCGCACGTAGTAGCGAGCAGTCAACCCTGTTGAATAATAGCCGCATGGGCAAGCAGCGAGGTTTATACCAACATGGCAGTGCGCAGATATTTGTCAGTAGCGGTATTGGCACACGAGGGCTACCTTTTCGCTTGTATCGCCCCACTATCGATGTGTTGACGATTCGTTAACATGACTCAAAAGACTTATCAGCGCTGATTCATTGCGCTAAACTGAGAGTTGAATAATAAGGCTGTTGGTTTATAGGTTGTAATGGCATGTCAGCAATTCAATTGATTGAACGTTAATTGATTGATAGCGGTCAAATCAAAATATGCTACACTAGCAGGCGTTTTTATTATTCTATTTTTAGTATTAAATAAGCGTTGTCGGTCATTGGCAAAAATAAGGCCAAGACGGCTTTGAGCACCTATATTGCGAACGCTTCTATCATAGAAAAAGATTGATCATAAAAAATACTTAGCATTAATATCAAGCAAGATATTGCCAATGGCGCCTATGAATGTACACAATATGAGTACAGGTGTAGACGTAATCATTGACACTTGCCAACGACCTATCATGTGACAGCTTTGAAAAAAGCTAGGATAATACAGTAAGGCACGGTTATGAGCACAGCATACGACGAGATCAAAACCCGACTACAAGGCTCAATGGTAGCCTTGGTAACGCCCATGCATCCTGACGGCACGGTTGATTATAAACGTCTGGCGGATCTCATAGATTGGCAGATTGAGCAAGGCACACATTGTCTCGTTGCCGTTGGTACTACTGGCGAGTCAGCGACATTATCTATGCAAGAGCACAGCGATGTCATTCGCTACTTTGTTCAGCATGTCAAAGGTCGTGTACCAGTGATTGCTGGAACAGGCGCCAATAATACGATGGAAGCCATTAAGCTGACCCAAGATGCTGCCGACGCTGGTGCAGATTGTGCGCTATTGGTTGCGCCTTATTATAACAAGCCGCCACAAGAAGGCTTATACCAACATTATAAGGCTATCGCGCGCGCGGTAAATATCCCGCAGATGCTTTACAATGTGCCAGGACGTACGGTCGTTGATATTGCACAAGAGACCGTAGAACGTCTGGCTGATATCGATAATATCGTCGCGATTAAAGATGCCACAGGCTCTATCACTCGCGGTGAGCAATTGATCAAAGCAGTGGGCGATAGAATCGTCGTGCTATCTGGCGATGACAGTACGGCGCTTGATTTGATGACATTCGGTGGTAAAGGTAATATCTCAGTCACTGCCAACGTCGCCCCGAAAGCGATGAGCGAGACTTTTACAGCGGCGCTTCGTGGTGATTTTGATGCGGCTCATAAAGCACATGATGTGGTCAAGCATTTACACCGTGACTTGTTTATTGAGTCAAGTCCTATCCCAGCCAAATATGCGCTTCATAAAATGGGTATGATAGATACTGGTATTCGTCTGCCTTTGGTATGGTTGGCTGAACAACATCATGCCACTATTGATGACGCCTTGGTGCGTGCGAACTTATTATAAAATGATGCGTGTAAATGCTAACTCAGAGAGATAATATGATGAAAATATCATCACCGACTGCAAAAATATTCCCTGCGCTGCTGACCTTAATATTGGGAAGTACCTTAATATTGAGCGGTTGCCAAAGTGCTAAAAACTTACTTGGTAAGCGTGACAATGGTAGCTTAGAATATCAGCAAAGCAAGAAGCTTGTGCCAATAGAGCTGCCTGCTAACAAAGAACCAGCGCCTTTTGTACCTTTGTATGCAACTCCTAATGCTGGTGCAAATACGCTAAAATTACAGAACGAATCAGGTAATCAGTACCAGCTACCGAAGCCTGAGCGCGCTGTCAGTAGTCCTTCGAATTAAAGCTATTTCCTTATTTATACCGCTGACATTTTACAGTGATTAATGTAAATATTATTCATTCTGTCATACAAAAATCAGCGGTCGCTGCGCGTTTTTACCACATAAGCTTGAACGAACAGGAACTCCCATAATGCAAAAGCAACAACTGCTGTATAAAGGCAAAGCCAAATCTGTCTATGAAACTGAAGATAATGATCTTTTGATTCTACATTTTCGTGATGATACTTCAGCGCTTGATGGCAAGCGTATTGAGCAATTAGCACGCAAAGGTGTCGTTAATAATCGTTTTAACGCTTTCATCATGCAAAAACTGGCTGATGCTGGTATCGAAACGCATTTTGAAAAGCAATTGTCTGAAGATGAAGTATTGGTCAAGCGTTTAGAGATGATTCCAGTTGAGTGCGTGGTTCGTAACTTTGCTGCGGGCAGTTTGGTGCGTCGTTTAGGCTTAGAAGAAGGGCAAGCATTGACGCCGCCTACTTATGAATTGTTTTATAAAGATGATGCGCTGGGTGATCCAATGGTCAATGAGTCACTTGCTGTGTCTCTTGGCTGGGCAACCGAAGCACAACTGGCCAGAATGGAAGAGTTGACTCATCAAGTAAATGAGGTGTTAAAGGCGCTATTCGAAGCAGGTGATTTGATACTAGTTGATTTCAAACTAGAATTTGGTGTGTTCCATGACCGTATCGTCTTAGGGGATGAATTCTCACCAGATGGCTGCCGTATTTGGGATAAGACGACTAAGAAGAAGCTGGACAAAGACCGTTTCCGTCAATCATTAGGCGATGTCATTGAAGCTTATGAAGAAGTGGCTAACCGTATTGGTGTGCCATTAAGCTAGATATTTGATTGGCACTGCATTGCAGGTCAATCTTTAGCGTAAAAAAAACTGAGCCATGTGCTCAGTTTTTTTATGCAAAAAATTACTGAAACCTTATACAATTTGCACGACTTGTGAGATTACTGTTCTTATAATAAAGATACATACAAAAATAAGGCTTATGGTATGCCGTCTTCAAAACCATCTACTACTGACACTGAGCCTACTATTTTATCGCCATCATGGTTTACTCGACCAACCTGTGTGGTTGCTGCTGACTTAATAGGTAAAGTGCTATGTAGAAAGCTGTTAGATACGGATGGCACGACTAAAATATTGCGTATGCGCATCTCAGAAACTGAAGCTTACATCGGTGCGGGCGATCCCGCTTGTCACTCACATGCTGGCAGCCGAACGCCGCGAACTGAAATCATGTATGAGCAAGGTGGTGTTTTTTATGTATATTTGACTTATGGTGTCCATCATATGCTCAATTTAATCAGTGCTGCTATCGACTCCCCTGAGTCGGTGCTGATACGCGCAGGGTTTTTAGCAGAAGATAGTGACCGCTTGCGAGATGAGCAATTATTGAGCTTAGATCAACAACTGATTCATCCCAAGCAATTTGCTGGTCCTGGTAAGCTGACCAAGCGTTTACAAATCGACCGTGACTTGTATGGCAAATCTATTCATCCAGCATCAGCCGTTTGGATAGAAGAAGACGGTTGCAAGCCGCCAGTATCGCTGCGTCCACGGATTGGCATTGATTATGCGGGCGAGGCAAAAGAATGGTTATTACGCTACATTTGGACAGATCATCCTTCGTTATCCAAAAAATAGTAAGATTGATAGTTGATGGCTGTTTTTCTAAATAGACTTGAAGGAAGTAACACATGTATAAACTGACGGTTTTTATTCCAGATACAGCATTAGAGCAGGTAAAGTCCGCTTTATTTTCGGCGGGCGCTGGGACGATTGGCAATTATGAAAAGTGCTGTTGGCAAGTGCAGGGAATAGGGCAGTTTATGCCACTGGCAGGCAGTAATCCAAATATTGGAGCACATGATCGACTGGAAACCGTTGAGGAATGGCGGGTAGAAATGGTAGTGGCTGATGCTGATATTAAAGAGGTCGTCGAGGCGTTAAAGCAGGCGCATCCTTATGAAACGCCTGCCTATGATGTGATTGAGGTATTAGACTTTTAGGGTTAGCTATCAGTCCTCTTTGATCTTAATCACGTTATAACTCGGATAGCCAAGCTCGATTTTGTAATCTTGACTGCCGCGTTTGGCTTTTACTTTTATTTTACTGTCACCTTTTTTGTATTTGACGTCTTTGACTCGATAACCCATATTGCTGACTTTATTGGCAGCCCTTTGCTCGATAGCAGGCTGATAAAGCTCTTTATCAATGGAGTTGATGGTCTTCTTGTGCTTTTTGTAGACCTTACTGTTTTTATAAACATCTTCGTAAAGGTCGCCGTAAGCATTATAACCAGGTGCGGTGACACAGCCAGTCGTTATCGTCAGCAACGCTGCAATCATACTAGCTGTAGTAGTGGTTTTTAATAAAGTATGGTGGTTCATCAAATCCTCTTATGATGTCAAAAATATTTTTGCTTCTTTTATAAAAAAGGGTCAAATAAACCAAGGGCTGGCTTATTTGACCAAAGGCATCAAGTAATCAATGATGCCAAAACTTTATTTAATAGCTTTATTTTACTTATTTCATTTTTAATGCACTTAAATATAGTCGGTTCAATATAATTTAGATTCAAGGAAGGCAAGCGAAAGCACTATAAATAGTAGACTAAGCGAGCCTGATACCGTATCTGATTTATATAGGATTGACTATAACTATCAATTGAATGGAGGACATGCCCTAGTCTTTTTCAATCTTAATCACATTTAAGTTTGGGTAACCAAGTCGTATTTCATATTCTTGCGAGCCGCGCTTGGCTTCAATCTCGAACACGCCGCGTCCGTTCTTTTCTTCCAACTCAATGTCGTTGACCCGATAGCCCATGCCTTGTATTTTATTGATTGCACGTTGCTTAATTGCTGGATAACGCGAGTCTCTTTTAATGTTATCTTCGATATCATCATTTTTATAGTGCTTATTATTCTTATGCTTGCCCTTATTTTTATATTTGTCTTTGTTGTAATGGTCTTTGTCATATCTATCGTCTTGCCAAACATTAGACCAAGCTTTTTTATTTGAGCTAATAAGTTTTAGATCAGGATACGTGTATTTTAGCTCGTATGCTTGGTTGTTCTTTTTGGCATAAGCGGTCATTATGCGATTGCCACGGTAGTTATCGGATTTGATATCCATAACCTGATAGCCTTTACGGCGTAGATCAGCGCGTAGCTTTTGACTAATGCGGTTATAGTCAGCGTTACCATAATCATCATTACCACCATATACTGGGTAATTATCATACCCTGGACCGACGACGGCACACCCAACTGTAGTACCCAATAATGCAACTGCAAGACCAGTAGATATAACGGTCTTAAATGAGAAAGGCTTTAGAGTTTTCATGATCCAATATCCTATAATATTTTTAAATTACCCGTCGCATCATTGCTGGCGATAGCCGAGCACGTACGCACTCTATAGATTGTTCATATAATCGTATTCATAGCTTACTGGCAAATTAATTGTTACCATCGTCATTACCATTATGCGCTTTGAAATATTTTCTTACATTATCTATCATAATGTACGAAGCTTGATGATTAGTGTCTTTTGCGTTAATAAGTTGTAATCAGGGTAACGAATATGAATCATGTAAGCATATGCTTACACGTAATGACGCTTACGCGACTTAACATCAGGTTAGGAATTAGGCATTATAGTCACACGGCATTAGGGAATTTGACTCAAGGATTGAGTTGACCGCATTAAGGATAATGATTCACTTATTAGCATCAGGATGATAATGATAAGTGGAGTAAGGACACATACCCTTTGCTGCTATCAGTAGTTAATGCTGGTAGTTGTAGTAAAAAGGGCAGGATGCCCAGTATCACAATATGCTGAATATTATGCAAGGATGCATGGGAAACAGTGGTGATAGGTAACATGGATGGTTAACAATAAAACCGCATAACAGTTAATTGCTATGCGGTTTTATCGTGTCTGGACTTTGAGTTTTATCTTTTAGAATTATTTGATATAAATCAAGTTGGTGATCAGTCCAGCATAAAAAAACCGCATTAGAAACTAATGCGGTTTTCGTTTAAATAATCTGCTTATAAAATTTTTATCTTAATACTTCTTACAAGCATGATTATCTACTAGTATTTATGTTCAGTACGCCATGCGTCTACTTCACGTTCAGCATCATCTTTGCTGTGACCATAACGTTCTTGAACTTTTCCGACCAATTTATCACGGCTACCTTCAACGTGTAATAAATCATCATCAGTAAGATCAGCCCATTTTTGTTTTACTGAGCCTTTTATTTGGTTCCATTCACCTTTTAGAGTATGTTCGTTCATTTTTATGTTCCTTCTTTTATTATAAAATTGGTTATTGAGACAATTATTCCATCTGTCTTTAATCGACATTTTACTCAGCTGCTATCAGTACTTATTAATCAGCTAACTGGTGATATCTAATATAAGTGCTCACCATCGTCATGTCTGTATATGCAATGTTGAGAGTGTTGCTCCATTATTGAGATCTGCACAGCTATGTTATGCATCGTCCATTTGTGTAATGAATGAAGTGTTTTATCAGTGACATACGTAAAGAGGATCAACAAGTCTGGCGATGATTTATAAAAAATGACGTCGTAACATGCTGTAAATATAGGAATAAAAAAAGTAGCTGTCATCATAAATGTGGCGGCTATTGTTTTATGATTGTTTTAGGATGGGTTAAAACGAATCATCAAGAATAAGTAAGGTTAAATATTTAGTGATAGACTTCTTGTTTAAATGGCTATAGCCTTATAGTTGAAATAACAATTGTTTTATAGATTAAGTTGGGGCAGATTGATAGTGAATGTACTTAACAGCGTAAGTGCTAAAAAACCGGAAACAAAACGCGAGCTGGCAAAGGCGAAAACGCGTCATACGTTACTAAAAAGTGCCTTGCAGCTGTATAGCGTAGAGGGCGCTCTTGGTATGAGCATGAATAAAATCGCGAAAGGTGCAGGTATTGCTCAGCCAAGTTTTTATAATCATTTTGATAGTTTAGATGCGTTGCAGCAGGTGTTAGGCGAGCAACTTAAAGGCAACTATTTATCACCAATGCGCATGGCGTGGGTAGATATGCTTAAAGACTATCCAACGCTGTCTAAAGAGGATTTCAATGAGCGTTGTCAGGAATGCCTAACATTGATTTTTGATGCCGCCTTTCAAAACATCACTTTATTTCAACGTTTGCTCGAAGACAGTCTGCGCTTTGATTCAAACATAGAACGTAACGGGTTGGGAAGTCTAATCATAGAGATAAGAGAGGAGTGGACTAAGATATTTATAGAGGGATTGCAGTCAGCCGAGTGCTCTTTTGACGAATCTGACGTTCATCTCTGTGTCGATATCGCTGCCGCCCAAGTACATGAATTGATATTTGGCTGTCATCAACAGCGTTATTCAAGGCAGCAAGCCATTGAGATATTGTGCAAAAACTTTGATGGACTTTTTAGCAGTTTTTTCGCTAAAGATAAGCACAGAGTGGAAGGTTAGTTATTGAGCTTATCAATGTTGCGTTATATTTAGCTTTGACTAACGCTCAATCTTTTTAAGATGAGTAAATTTATAAAACTTATAAAACGGAATTTAGATAGTGAAAGCGATAGTAAAAAATAACAGGGAGCGCGACCATGGCTAGTGAACAAACCAAAACGAATGAGCAAACACATTTTAGAACCTGCAATTTATGCGAAGCGATGTGCGGTATCGTCATCCAGCACGATGGTGAGAAAGTGCTATCGATTAAAGGCGATAAAAACGACCCATTCTCCAAGGGTTATATTTGTCCAAAAGCGACTGCTTTGCAAGACTTGCATGAAGACAGTGATCGCCTGCGTCATCCCGTTGAGAGAACGGCTAACGGTTGGAAAGAGATTGGCTGGGCTGAGGCGTTAGATAAGATGGCAGCTGGTATTCAGTCGGTACAGAAAAAACATGGTCAAAACGCTTTCGGTATTTATTTAGGCAATCCTAATGTCCATAATTTGGGCGGCATGTTAACCATTAAGCATCTATTAACCAGTATCAAGACGCGCAGTCGCTTTTCTGCGACTTCCATCGACCAGTTACCGCATCACATTGTTAGCATGCATCTGTTCGGGCATATGCTGCGCATCCCTGTGCCCGACGTCAATCGTACCCAATATATGCTCATCATTGGTGGCAATCCGCTAGCGTCTAACGGCAGTATTATGACCGCGCCAAATATGCGTCAAAAACTAAAAGATATCAAAGAGCGTGATGGCAAAGTAGTGGTCATCGACCCAAGGCGCACCGAAACCGCCGACATTGCTAGCGAGCATCACTTTATTCGTCCAGCGACTGATGTTTTGCTCTTGCTTGCCATGCTCAATGAAATTTATCTCCAAGGGTATGCGGATAAGGCACGTGTTAAAAATAATAGAGCGGCGGCGCTCGTGCCAGAGATTGCACGCATTGCAGACTTTGCAAAAGACTATAGCGCCGAGTCCGTCGCTGATATTACTGGCATTGCGGCAAAAGAGATTAAACGACTGGTCAAAGAGTTTTGTGAAGCCGAAAGCTCGGTCTGTTATGGGCGCATGGGCGTCTCGGTGCAAGAATTTGGCTTATTAAGCCAGTATCTCATTATGCTGATTAATATTGTCACAGGTCGTTTGGATGAAGTGGGTGGTCTGATGTTCCCCAATCCTGCGGTCGACGTGGTCAATAACTCAGGCCCAGGTTATTTAGGTAAGCGCCATAGCCGCGTGAGTAACTTGCCTGATTTTAATGGTGATTATCCCGTCGTGGCAATGGCGGATGAGATGTTGGTAGAAGGGGTAGGGCAGTTAAAAGGCTTTATGACTGTCGCGGGCAACCCTGTACTCAGCACGCCAAATGGTGAAAAGTTAGATACGGCTTTTGCCAGCTTAGACTTTATGGTCGCTATTGACTACTTTGTCACAGAAACCAGCCGTCATGCGCATATCATTTTGCCGCCGGTATCACCACTAGAGCGCGATCATTATGACGTCACCTTTAACAATTTTGCCGTCCATAACGTCGCCAAATATTCAGAGGCATTGTTTGCTAAGCAAAGAAGCGCCAAGCATGACTGGCAAATTTACTTAGAGCTGGCGAAACGCTTGGATAAAAAAGCCGCCCTTGCAACCAAAGTTGAACGCCTAATAATAAAAGTTTTGGGTCCGAAGTTTGTGCTTAATCAAGGTCTAAAACGTGGGCCTTATAAGGGTCTCAATCTAAAGCAATTGAAGAAAAATCCACATGGAATTGATTTGGGATCGCTCAAAACCATGCTGCCACAAGCGTTAAAACACAAAGACAAGCAGATTCATCTTAATGTTGATTTTTATCAAGCAGATTTAGAGCGGGTGCAGGAGATAATGCAGGACTATGATGACAAGCAAATTCTATTGATTGGTCGTCGTCATGTACGCAGCAATAATTCGTGGCTACACAACAGCTATCGTTTGGTAAAAGGTAAGCCGCGCTGTACTTTGATGCTGCATCCTGAAACGGCGAAAGAGTACGGTATTGAGGATGGTCAAAACGTAAAAGTAACGTCGCGTGTGGGTAGTGTGACGATCGTAGCAGAAGTGACGGATGAGCTGATGCCAAATGTCGTGAGTATCCCTCATGGGTGGGGTCATGGCCGTAAAGGGGTAAAACAGAAAATCGCTCAAGCGCATGCGGGCGTCAGTGTCAATGATTTGACAGACGATACCTTAATTGATCAGCTAAGTGGCAATGCGGCAGTCAATGGTGTACCAGTACAATTGGAAGCAATCGCGCCAGAAGTGGTTGATTTGGAGATGGCTGATTCTGACGTTGATTTCGATATGGAATCAGGGAGCGCTGCATAAAATAGTTCTAGAATAAAAGTCTTTCATATAAAGAAAAAAGGCGCTGACTTATATTGGTAGCGCCTTTTTTACGTTTCTAATTTTTACATTTCTTATTCTTACGTTCCTAAGCCAACAAAATCAAAATAGACTGGCGGTGTCTCACCCTGTATTAATAAACTGATCGCCTTTGCCGAACCGCAAGCATGGGTCCAACCAAGCGTACCATGACCCGTATTAAGCCATAAATTATCAAAACTAGCATCCACGTTATGACTGCCATGACGGACTTGACCCCTATGCGCACGCCCAATTAACGGCACATTAGAAGGTGTCATCGGACGTAGCCCTGTCCAATATTGCACAGAATTGGCAATGATACCTTTGGGAAACAACTGCTGCACACGGCGGGTAATGGCTGCACAGCGGGTGCTATTTAAATCCAAATTGTAGCCGTTAAATTCTGCCGTTCCAGCGACGCGTAATTTGTCGCCAAGGCGTGATGTCACCAGCTTAAACTCATCATCAATGAGACTGACAAAGGGTGCCAGATGCGGGGCGCGAGGGTTGATTTGATAAGTGGCCGAGTAGCCTTTGGCTGGAAATATCGGCCCATGTATTTCTAAAGGTCTTAGTAATGACACACTATAACTACCGAGGGCTAGTACATGGCTGTCTGCACTAAAGGTTTGCGCGTTTTCGCCCTTGGGTTTAATGGTAATACTATGGATATGCGGGCGAGCAGAATGGGCGTCAGTGTTTAAAGCCACAATCTCGGTATCGTATAAAAACTTCACGCCAGCCTCGATGCAGCGCTCGGCTAAGCGCTGGGTAAATAAATGGGCATTACCCGATTCATCACGGCTGGTATAAGTAGCACCTTTTAGCTTATGAGCAATAGGGTAAAGCGCAGGCTCTAAGTTAACGGCATTATTGATATCGATGACATGACGCTCACAGCCTAACTCTTGCATGCGCTCCGTTGGCGCAATGGCGGCATCAAATTCCGCTTGATTGGTATAAAAATGCATGATACCGCGCGTTTGCTGCTCGTAATCAATACCAATATCAGCACGCAGCTGCTGCAATGCTTCGCGTGAGTACAAGCCCAAACGCACCATCTGTACCAAATTGGCATCGGCTCGTTCTGCGCGGCATTCTTGTAAAAACTGCATTGCCCATTTCAACTGCGCTTTATCAGCTCGCAAGCGGTAGAGCAGCGGTGCATCTTCACGAAACAACCATTTAAGCGCTTTCATTGGTGTGCTCGGATTGGCCCAAGGGGTTGCGTGCGAGACAGATATTTGCCCACCATTGGCAAATGAGGTCTGCATACCGGCCGCTGGCTCACGCTCAATGACGGTCACATCGTAGCCTGCTTGGCGAAGGTACCATGCGGTGGTCACGCCCACCACGCCCGCTCCGAGTACCGCAATATGGGTCATAGATTACTCTGCTGCTTTTTCAGTAAAAATGTTTTGAAGAGTGCTGCTTATTACGCGTCACTCATCATGTCGTACTATTTTTGGCGCGCAACATCGGCTTGCAGCGCTGGCGGTAAGTCTAATATCGTAAGCTCACTATCGGCTAAATGCTCTGGACGGGCAACGACCAATGCTTTAAAACCATTAGTATTAATAGTGTCATCGGCAATCGCATTAACCACATGAATTTTTTCTAGCTTGTCACCGGCTGCTGGCACGTCACCTGCGCCGCTGACATAATGTAAAAACGCTTTTGGCGCTGCCTTAAAATAAATACGGGCAATCACTTCTTGACCAAGATAGCAGCCTTTATCATAGTCCATACCGCCGCGCTGATGCAGACGCAGCTCTTGTGGCTGAAACAGACCTTGGGTTGCAGCAACTATCCAATAGTTGCCAATGGCAAGACTCGCTTGCATCCACGCTTGGGTATCGGTTGGCGT
Source organism: Psychrobacter sp. AOP30-A2-5 (assembly GCF_052378115.1). NCBI lineage: Bacteria > Pseudomonadati > Pseudomonadota > Gammaproteobacteria > Moraxellales > Moraxellaceae > Psychrobacter > Psychrobacter sp. AOP30-A2-5. Next base: position 30,550 of record NZ_JBQSXK010000016.1, read on the forward strand.
ATTGTGGTCTTCTTGATGGCTAAAGGTTGGCACGTCATCAAGCACGCAAGGATAAATGGGCGCGGGCGTACTGGTGTCAAATTTTGAAAAGGCACCGAACTTTTTTAAATGGGCTTGAAAAGCCTCAGCACAATCGGCACTGATAACCACATCATAATGCTTTTCGGCTTGTTTTTTTATCCAAAGACCAAAATCAATACGACCTTTTAAATTGCTAAGCGCCGTTGCTTGATAACTGAGTCCGAGCTTGGTGACATCAGAGGTTAGCTGACCCTGCAAGAATTTTTCTGCATCTTCACCTTGAATCGTTAGTTGAACAAATTGTGGCAATGTTGATGGGAGGGTCGATACGTTTGATTGAGTCATTATTATTATCCTATTCATAAGTAGCTATCGTTATCAGTAGCCATAGCCTCAGATATTGTGGTGAACACTGAGTTATTAAAGTAATTGCTAAAGTAAATATTGAGGTTTTACCATCTAAAGATACATGGTCATCAAACCAAATTTAGTTAAAGCAGAGTACCACAAAACACTGTGTGATAAAAAACGTCCGCTGTAAGACATGAGCGAATCTAGCAATTAGTCACAGCACAGCATTTACAAGCGAAGCGATTGGTTAAAGCTGGCGAGTTACGGTACAATGTTAGCTCTAGAATACACCCAATTTATCACGGCTGACGAGGAAATTATGAGCTTACCCAATTGCCCAAAATGCGATGCTGAATATACGTACGAAGATGGTGCGTTACTGGTATGTCCTATGTGTGCTCATGAATGGACTGCGGCTGAAACCGATGCGGCGCAAGCTGAAGAGCAAGACGCGGTCATTCGTGACGCGGTCGGTAATGAGCTGCAAGATGGCGATACCGTCACCGTGATTAAAGACTTAAAAGTCAAAGGCTCATCGATTGTTATTAAAGTTGGTACCAAAGCAAAAGGTATTCGCCTGCTGCCCGATGCCTCTGATGGTCATGATATTGACTGTAAACTTGATGGCTTTGGGCCAATGAAGCTTAAATCATCTGTTGTTAAAAAAGCATAAATTATTAAATGTGCTTTAAAAATCTGCTAAGCATTAACAACAAGCCGCAAGGTTATTTTTAATAAAATAAGACAGAACCAATATTAAAGAAATAATAAGTAGAGAATAATTATGAGCACTAAAAACGAACAACTATTTGCGCAAGCCCGCAAACATATTCCTGGCGGCGTAAACTCGCCCGTCCGTGCCTTTGCTGGTGTTGGTGGCACGCCTATTTTTATGCACCGTGCTAACGGTAGCAAAATTTATGATACCGAAGACAATGCGTATATCGATTATGTCGGCTCTTGGGGGCCGATGATTTTGGGACACGCACACCCTAAAGTAATCGATGCGGTCAAAAAAGCAGCTGATGATGGTTTAAGTTTTGGTACACCAACGCCGTTTGAAACGACTGTTGCCGATAAAATTTGCGAAATTGTCCCAAGCGTTGAGATGATTCGCATGACCAGCTCAGGTACAGAAGCGACCATGAGTGCGATTCGTTTGGCTCGTGGCTATACGCAACGTGACAAAATCATTAAATTTGAAGGCTGTTATCATGGTCATTCAGATAGCCTGTTAGTAAAAGCAGGTTCGGGCATGCTTGATATTGGTGAGCCAACCTCAAAAGGTGTGCCAGCGGATTTTGCTAAGCACACCATTACCATTCCTTATAATGATCCGCAAGCGATTAAAGATTGCTTTGAGAAATGGGGCGAAGAAGTCGCCTGCGTTATCTTAGAGCCGATCGCTGGCAACATGAATATGGTCATTCCAACCCAAGAATTCCATGATACCTTGCGTGCAGAATGTACTGCCAACGGTTCAGTGCTGATCTTTGATGAAGTGATGACGGGTTTCCGTGTCGGTCTGGGCGGCGCACAAGCGCATTTCGGCATTGATCCTGATTTGACGTGCTTTGGTAAAATCATCGGTGCAGGTTTGCCAGTTGGTGCTTTCGGTGGTAAAAAAGAAGTGATGTCTTGCATTGCGCCACTCGGCGGCGTCTACCAAGCCGGCACATTGTCAGGTAATCCACTGGCTATGCGTGCTGGTATCGCGATGTTTGAAGACTTAACCGTAGGTGGCTTTTATGATGAGTTGGCAGCGAAAGTTGATCGTCTGGTAGAGGGTTTTCAAGCGGCGGCTGACAAACACGGCATCAACATGCGTACCAATAAATTGGGCGGCATGTTTGGCATGTTCTTTGTAAAAGACAATGAAACTGACACGCCAAAGAACTTCGATGACGTGACAGAGTGCGATATGACGGTGTTTAACACGTTCTTCCATGGCATGCTCGATCGCGGAATTTATCTGGCACCGTCTGCTTATGAAGCAGGCTTTATGTCAATTAAACACAGCAATGAAGATATTGATGCGTCGATTAAAGCTGCTGACGAGATTTTTGCAGAAATGGCAAAAGCGTAACTGTTTATTCAGGACCTTGTTTATTTAAGACCTGTTTAAAATGTATGTACTTATAAGAGCCAGTATGAGAGATCATGCTGGTTTTTTTGTGCCCAATATTTATCCTTTTGTGATTTTCACTATAAAAGATAAAGATTTTCTGACGATGACTGCATAAATTAAAAAACTAAGACTAAGACAATTCCTTCTTTGGGCGATTGCAAAATAAACGATAAATTATGGTATTCTGAGATGAATCAAGACAATTGAGCAAGGACGCCAACTGATGACTACAAGCACTAATAATATGCCTAGCAGTAATACGCCACCGTTATGGCAAGCCTCATATGAGAAATATGGAATAAGAAATAATTTAGATGTATTAGAGGACAAGCACAACCTGCTAGATTTATTGCAACCCAAGATAGATCAGCATAGTGATTCTGTAGCTTTTAGTATGGGGCCCGCCACCCTTACCTTTGCACAATTGGATATTGCCAGCCGCCGTTTTGCTGCTTTTGTACAAGCACAAGGAATCAATAAAGGCGACCGTGTCGCTGTGCAGTTACCCAATATATTGCAGTATGCCGTGGTGTTACTTGGTTGTCTGCGAGCAGGCGCGGTATTGGTGAATATCAATCCGATGTATACCCATTATGAATTGGCGCATCAGCTGACGGATGCTCAAGCTAGTGTGCTGATTGTCCTCGATGGTATGACCTCTGCTTACGATCAGTTAGATGATGCAGTCAAAGCGCAACTGTCATTCGTCGTATATTGTTCCGTCAATCCGAATGCTGCACCTGCTGATAACGATATTGCTTTGCTTACCCAACTTGAACCGTCGACCGATACTACTCGTCAATTCAATCAAACCAACCAAACCACAGCCGATAATGCTGCAAACAATATCTCAGAGCATAATATAAGCTTTGCCCATATTATGAGTGCATACCACGCTGAGCAATATCTGCCTGTTACTATCGAGCGTGAAGATTTAGCTTTATTGCAATATACGGGTGGCACGACTGGCAAGCCAAAAGGTGCGATGCTCACGCATTACAATGTCATGGCTAATGTCTGTCAGTGTTATGCGATGTTTGGTCATGCGATTGAAGCAGGTCGTAGCGAGCAGATCAAAATACTCAATCCGTTGCCGCTCTATCATATATTCTCATTTACCGTTTGCGGCTTACTAGGCATCTATGGCGGCTGGGAAGACATACTGGTCACCAATCCGCGTGATATCGATGGACTAGTAAATACCATCGAGCAGCATCGTCCGCATGTTATTCCTTCGGTTAATACCTTATTTATTGGTATGCTGCATCATCCAAAGTTTGCCAACCTTGATTTTAGTCGCTTGGCACTATCTATAGGTGGCGGCACCGCCATCATCAAAGCCGTATCTGATCAGTGGCAACAAGTCACTGGTATGATTATCAATGAAGGTTACGGCATGTCCGAAACTGCACCAGTTATCTCTTTTAATCCACCTGGTATAGATCGTTTCAACGGTAGCGTTGGTCTGCCACTTGCGATGATGGATATTAAAATCATTGATGAACAGGGTGCAACTTGTGCAATAGGTACACGGGGCGAGGTTTGTATTAAAGGCCCGCAGGTCATGCGTGGTTACTGGCAACGAGACAATGAAGATACTTTTACAAAGGATGGCTACTTTAAATCAGGTGATATTGGTGTGCTAGATGAACATGGATTTTTGACGCTGGTGGATCGCAAAAAAGACATGATACTGGTTTCAGGATTTAACGTCTATCCAAACGAAGTGGAAGCGGCATTGACAGAGCATCCGAAAGTACTTGAAGTCGCGGTGGTTGGTATTGCAGATGAGCACAGCGGAGAGGTACCCAAAGCGTTTGTGGTTAAAAAGGAGTTTAGCCTAACGGTAGAAGAGCTACAAAGCTTCGCAAGCGAGCGTTTAACAGGTTATAAACGCCCGCAGTCATACGAGTTTATAGATGAATTACCCAAAACTGCAGTAGGAAAAATATTACGTAAGTCTTTACGTTAGTTGGGCTAGTGGCGAGTTATTATCGTCCGATTTTATCAAATTTACGGTCTTTTAAGCTGAGTCTACCGCGTAGGACATCACTGTACATACGAAAGTCGCTAGCAAAGCTTTTTAGCGGGAATTTAAAAGAAGCCGGTTTGTTTTTTTCAAAGAAAAAATGACCGACCCAAGCGCAAGCATATCCAGCAGCGATGCCTTTAAGTAATGGTTTTGGCGAAGCGGTTTTGACCGACTTTGCGAGTCCCAATAAGCCAAAGCTACTACCAGCAAAATGTAAGCGGCGGCAAGCCATGTTTTGATGTTCAGCTAAATAGAAGTCATAAAATTTTTGCTTTGTTGGGCTGACGGTTGTCATCATGTTTTTTTTAGTATTGCTGATCGCTTGAGCATCGGCGTTTTTGGTAGTATTTTGTGTGGTCGTTTGATTCATTTGTTTAGCTTCCTTGCCAATCGTTTATTGAGTATAGACATTAGGGCGAGTCATTAGGGGGCTTTCTGTTTTACTAAAACGGCTAGGCGGTCATTAAGTAACTGTTATTTATTATAATATTGGTCGTTTTTAATGTAGCAAAACGCTATCCTTAATACAAGCAATGGATGTTTATGGCGCATTTGTTATTTTGTTGATGATGCGCTTGCTGCTTAATTAGCATTTGGGTCACTTGCCAGTGTTTGGCATAAATGCTTTAATGGCGAAAATTACGTCAAATACGTAAGCCGCTTTGCGTAAATGGCACTATTTGGTGCAGCTACGATGTTTATATGACTCAATCGTCTGATTTTTAACCCATATCCTCTCCCTTTTATCCAACACGGTAACGATTCCTCTTATGCCTATTGACTACCTTACAAATCCGCCGCTTGCTGATGATGAAATGATGGCAGCCATTGATATCGGTTCCAATAGTTTTCATCTGGCCATTGCGCGTCTTGACCATGGTGAGGTGCGAAAAGTCGTTTCTATGTCTGAAAAAGTCCAGCTTGCTGCAGGCTTGGACGAAAATAATATCTTAAGTGCGGCAGCTGCACAGCGAGGTCTCGACTGTTTGAGCCGATTTGTGGCGCGTTTGGATTCAGTACCACCCGAACGCATTCGCGTGGTCGCGACCAACGCTTTACGCCAAGCCAAAAATGCCAATGACTTTATTGCCCGTGCCAATAAAATATTGCCGAAACCCATTGAGATTATCGCGGGACGAGAAGAGGCGCGCTTGATTTATTTGGGCGTCTCACACACCAATGCCAGTAGTGACAAGCGTTTGGTCATCGATATTGGTGGCGGTTCGACAGAGTTTATCATTGGTCAAGAGTTCGATCCGCTATTGACCGAGAGTTTGCAGATGGGCTGTGTCGCCTTTACCCAGAAGTACTTTGCCGATGGTCAAATCACGAAAGAAGCCTTTAATAATGCGATATCAGCCGCTCGCAAAGAAGTGTTAGCGATTCAGGGTCGTTATCAAAAATTGGGCTGGAGTAGTGTGGTTGGCTCAAGTGGGACGATTAAAGCAGTACGTAATGTGCTGGTATCTAAGGGCTGGGCTGATGAGCAAGAGCGCATCACTTATAAAGGTGTCAAAAAGTTAGAGAAACTGTTGCTTAAAATTGGCAATGTCGATGACATCGATTTAGAAGGCGTTAAGGAACATCGCAAAGCCGTCTTCCCAGCAGGCGTTGCGGTACTGCGTGCAGTCATGAAAGTGCTGGGTGTAGATACCATTACTTACTCAGATGGTGCATTACGTGAAGGTGTGATGTACGACATGCTTGGACGCTTTGCTAGCGAAGATGTTCGTGACCGCAGTGTGCTGGCGCTGATTAAGCGTTATTCGGGGGACAAAAAACAAGCCAAACAAGTGGTGAAAACCAGTCGTCATTTATTTGAGCAAGTGAAGAGTCAGCTTGCCCTTACCAACGATGATTGTGATTTACTCAGACGTGCGGCTTTCTTGCATGAGATAGGATTGGCCATCAGTCATAGTAGTTATCATAAGCACAGCGCGTATTTGCTTGAGTATTCTGATATTCCAGGATTCTCGCAAGTCGATCAAAAGCGTATGGCACAGCTGATGCTCAATCATCGTCGTAAGCTCAAGGCCGATATGTTAGAGCAGACCTGTACTATCGGTGGTAATCAGCTCGTTTATCTTTGTCTGCTGCTACGTTTGGCTGTACTGGCGCATCACAGCCGCAGCGATCATGAATTACCAGAATTACAGTTACAAGCCATGGATGATCATTGCTGGCAAATCACCGTTGCCGATAACAGTGAGCATTATGCTTTCTTATTGCCCGATTTGCATACTGAGATTGAGCAGTTTGCCAAATGGGGCGTGACGCTGAGCGTGGTTGAGGGCTAGGCAGCGCTGCTTTGCACTGACGATCAACATGATGCCGTTACTATTGTAATGAGTATGCTATAGATTAACGTAACAAAAGCGGCTTTGTCAGTAATGTCATGCCATTTAAGATGTGCTACTATAGCTTCTATTGAGTTTACAACTGTACTTTCATTATCTGAAAATCGATAACGATATTATTCTTAAACATAAATACATTAAGTATAATTATTAAAGGGAAGCGTCTATGAGCACTGTCTGGGATAGTGTGCAGCTTGCACGGCACGCCAAGCGTCCATTATTTATGGACTATGTTAATCAGCTGTTTACCGAATTCGATGAGCTGCACGGTGACCGTGCTTTTGCCGATGACAAAGCCATTCTTGGTGGTCTGGCACGTTTTGATGGTCAGCCTGTGATGGTGATTGGTCAACATCGCGGTCGCAGTACCCGTGAGCGTATTGCCCATAACTTTGGCATGGCCAATCCTGAAGGGTACCGCAAAGTGATTCGTTTGGTCAAAATGGCTGAGCGCTTTAATATTCCTGTGATGACCTTTGTCGATACCCAAGGCGCTTATCCGGGTATCGGTGCTGAAGAGCGCGGACAAGCGCAAGCCATTGCCGAAAGTATCGCCGTTTTTTCTAGCCTAAAAGTGCCTATTATCGTGACTATCATCGGTGAAGGCGGCTCAGGTGGGGCGTTGGCAATTGGTGTTGGTGACAAAGTCAATATGCTACAAAATAGTATTTATTCGGTTATCTCTCCGGAAGGCTGTGCCTCTATCCTGTGGAAAACAGCTGAAAAAGCACAAGACGCTAGTGAAGCCTTGAAATTAAATGCGATTAATTTATATCAGATGGGGCTGATTGATGCCGTCATTGAAGAAGGTGAAGGCGCACATATCAAGCCGCAACCAGTCATGATTGCCTTGAAAGCACTTATTGCTGAGCAGTTAGATGAGATTAAAGATTTAGACGCACACGCGCGTTGTGAGCTACGTTATGAGAAGCTGAAAACCTTTAATTCAGAAGTGATGTTGCCTGCTTAATTGGTCGCTATGACACCTCTGTTACAAAGCCTCTATTCATGGACACAAAGCTTTTTGTATTAGAGACTCAGTCTTAATGCTAAAATAAAAACGTGTCATTTTATGGCGCGTTTTTTTGTGGCTGTTAATATAGGTGCTAACTGACGCTGTAACTGATGTCGTAGCTGACGTATAAGCTGATTCATTTATATGTCAATTCATGTATGCATGCTAAATAAATAAGGCTGATTATGACCAGCAGTGCAATCCTCCCGCATCCTATGAAGCCAATCGCAGACTTGCCTGTCGATGCCGATCTGGCACAAGCATTATTGAGCAGTATGGTTGAATATGGTGAACAGCTGCACGGTCGACGGCTTTGGCTGGCGTGTAGTGGTGGTCGTGATTCATTAGCATTGGCTGCGCTGTGTTTGCAGCTCTATCGCCAAGGTAAGTTGCCATTTTTGCCGCAATTGCTGCATGTCAACCATGGTTTGCAAGCAGATAGTGACACTTGGGCGATGCATGTCGCTCATTGGGCAGCAGTGCAGCAGATACCGTGTCGGATTTTACGTGCGCAAGTGAATGGTCATGATGAGCAAGCCGCAAGGCAAGCTCGTTATGATGTCATGCGAGCGCAACTCAATCAAGATGATGTATTGCTCTTAGCACATCATGCCGATGACCAAGCAGAGACGGTGCTGATGCGGCTGATACAAGGCGCTGGGGTGAATGGTCTGTCGGGTATGCAGCCGTGGCGTATCCAAACGCAGGGCGCACAGCGTATGGCATTATGGCGACCTTGGCTGATGGTCAAACGCGGCAATATCAGCAATTACGCTCAGCGCCTAAAGCTCCCTTATATCGATGACCCAACCAATGATGCTGGCGATAATGTACGTAGTGGGCTACGCCTCGACATCATGCCAGTATTGGCGACCTATAATTCTAATGTCATTGACAATATCGCCCGTAGCGCACAGCTATTGCGTGATGCCCAATTAATAATCAATGCACAAGCGGCAGAAGATTTACAGCAGATAGAGGTAGCATCATTACAGCTATCGTCTGCCCAGCGTGTGCTAAGTATAGACAAGCTACAAGCATTACCCATTTATCGTCAGCGGCAACTATTGCATCATTGGCTCGGTCAAGATGAACCGTTACCGCCTGCTAAGCAGCTGGTCGATGATGTATTTATGCTAAGCCAACGTGGAGATGCTGATCACCAAACGGCGCTTTTTTGGCAAGCTCGTAAGCAGTCCTATACGATTTGCCGCTACCGTCAGCAGCTTTATCGTTTAAGCAGTGAGTGGAGCAAGTGGTTAGCATTGCCGCTTACCAAACAGATTCAACCCTTATCTAATCTTGTGGTAGCTGATTCTGATTCAGCGGCTGCCCAGCCTGTATCGGTTACCTTACGCAGGGATAATAACTTTATTTGGCAAGTGCAAATGATGCCAAATGCCTTAGCAGAGCTATTAGACAGCGATCAAGATGATGAGAGGTTTGAGATTACCTTTGCACCATTAGGTCGTCAGCAGCGTGTGCAAACTGCATTGGCATCACGTCCACAAGCGGGCAAGAAACTATATCAAACGCTTGGTGTACCTGTATGGTTGCGCGAGAGTTTGGTGGTGGTCAGTGCCGTATCCGTACAGCAGGATAAAGAGTGTCCATTATTACTGGTTTCACCTTTTGAGAGCTGGATACTAGGGACGAGTAGATCGCTAACAGACACGACAGAAAATATTGGCGTTTTAGACAGTGCTATTAGAAGCAATGTTATGAGAAATAGTGCTATTAGAAACAGTCTAAGCATCAATAACGCTTTTTAATATTTATAACTTAAACCTTTAATGAGGTCAGGTTATCTAGGTCATCAAGTCATCAAGTCATCAAGTCATCAAGTCATCAGGGTATCAGGGTATCAGGGTATCAGGGTATCAGGGTATCAGGGTATCAGGGTATCAGGGTATCAGGGTATCAGGTCATCAAGTTTTCTAACCATTTTGATATTTATTATTTGCGTGCTTTTGTAGCATTCTTCACTCTTTTCGCCATTACCTACAAAGCCAAATTTTTGATAGAAATCAATAGCAGCCACATTATTTTCTAATACCCATAAATAAAAATGGGCATGGATATGAGATTCTAAAAGGGCTTGTAATGATACTGTCATTAATTGAGTGCCTATACCCAATCCTTGATAGTCGGGCAAAACATACAACGTGGTAATTTCATAATTTTTATTATTAATGAAGTAGCCAATAAACCCCAAATTATTATTATGAGCATCATATGCTATCCAGACAATAACATCAGGATGCGCTATTAACTCCTGCCACATTTTTGTTTTATTACATAAGTTGTTTTTATCATTGATATAGGACGCTGGTAGCAAATCTAAATAGGCGGCATGCCAACTTTTGAAGTGAATGTTAGCAATGTTTGCATAATCCTTTGGGTTAGCTTTACGAATGAAAAACATATTACTCTCCGTCACTGATTTTATATAATGCCCTTGTTAATTTAACCGTTTGGTTGAGCAATAGTCCATGGCAATTAAGTGGTTCAACGGAGCTTACAACCGGGTTAGATGCCGTCAATTTATCAAACGATGCCAGTAGCAGTATGGTAAACTGAGTGTCATTTTACCTATCATTATGTTAGTTTGAATACCTTTGGATTTTTGAATAGGAGACATGTATGTCAGTATTAGATAATAAGAAAATCAGCTTTATCGGTGGCGGAAATATGGCGCAGGCTTTGATTAGCGGGCTTGTCAGCTGCGGTGTCAAACCGAGTTTAATTACCGTTGCTGATCCTAGCAGTGAAGCGCGCGAGCAATTGGCTGCTAAAGGATTGAACACGGTTGATCCAACTGCTGATGCAAAAGCTGCCGTTATCGATGCTGACATTGTGGTGCTGGCGGTCAAACCGCAAGTGATGAAAGCGGTAGTCAGTAGCTTTGCGGATATCTTAGACAAGCAGCTGGTGATTTCAGTGGCAGCAGGTTTGTCGACTGAGCTTTTATCTGACATGTTGGGTGGCTATGACAATATCGTCCGTGCGATGCCAAATACCCCTGCAATGATTCAAATGGGCGCAACGGGTCTGTACGGTACTGATAATATTTCTGCTGAACAAAAGCAGTTAGCAACGGCGGTGATGGAAGCATCAGGATTGGTCATGTGGGTGGATAATGAAGAACACATGCATGCGGTAACCGCCGTATCAGGGTCAGCACCAGCGTATATGTTTTACTTCATTGAATCCATGATTGACGGGGCAGTGGCTTTAGGTTTGGATAAAGAGCAGGCTTCAGCGCTCGCTATGCAAACCATGCTAGGCGCGGCAAAAATGGCGATGAATAGTGAAGATGCACCTGCTGAATTGCGTCGCAAGGTCACCTCGCCAAATGGGACAACCCAAGCCGCCGTTGAGTCCATGCAAGCCAATGATATCGGTGGTCAAATCGTTGAGGCTATGCAGGCTTGCTATGACCGTAGCCAAGCCTTGAGTGAAGAGATGAGTAAATAATCATCCATATATCAGGCGCGTTATTTGCTAAAAGCGAATGACGCGCCTGAGCTGTAATACTAAGCACCAATACCAAGCACCTAGCAATGACAGTCGTCATCCCAAAACCTGTTAATAATGTCACATTGAGTAGCACTTCATGAACAACATGTTATTTCAAATCTTTGATTTGGTCACCACCTTCGCCATGATGTTGGTGTTTATTCGCTTTATGCTGCAATTTGCAGGGATGGATGCCAGCAACCCCATGATTGCGCCTGCTTATAAAGCGACGCACATTGTCGACGTGTTTGGGCGTATTTTTCCAACCGTTGGGCAAGGGCGTATCAGTATTGCGGCTATCGTCCTGATGTTTTTGATTCGTTTGATCGATATCTCTGGAAAAGCAGCACTGACACATAAAGGTATCGCTCCTGTACCGTTATTTTTTACTGGTACTATCAGCTTGGTATTAGACTTTTTACGTATGTGTCGCTATCTCGTCATTGGTTCCATCATTGTCAGCTGGATTGTGGTATTTACCCAATCTCAGCATCCGATTATTGGTATCATTGTCAATCTAGCGGAGCCAATCTTGGCACCATTTCGTCGAATCACACCAAACTTGGGTATGATTGATTTATCACCAATGGTCGCCTTCATTGCTTTTATTTTGCTTGAGATGTTTATTGGTGGCTTTGCCGCGAGCTTCATGCCGATGTTGGGTTGAGCTGGATTAATGGTCACTTGAAAGCCGCTATCTAAAATTACCAATAGCTATCTAAAAAAGGGCGTTCTATGAGATATAGAGCGCCCTTTTTTTATTAATTATTTAGAGGTTATGCTGAAAGTCTATAAAACGATTGGGTATTAATTGGGCTTGCTCATTATTAGGGTGCGGTGCATCAGCGGCTCGCAGCGTCTGGGTAATCCAGCTGTCTGCTGCTCTTACTGCATCGATAAGCGCATCACCCATTGCTAAGCGCCCAGCGATAAAGCTGGCAAGTGAACAGCCAGAGCCATGAAACTCGCCCGTTAAGCGCGGCAAGGTGCTTTTATGTACCATCTCACCCTTTATGTACAAATACTGCTCTATATCGCCACTATCAAAGTCGTGTGAGGTCTTTACCAATACAGCATAGGTGCCTTGGGCGCATAGTTTTTGCGCGCCAATATGTAAGTCTTGCTCACCGCTTAATGCGCGTAGCTCATGAGTATTCGGTGTGATGAGGGTCGCGTATGGTAACAGTTCCCTAAATGCGCTAACGAGCGTCTTTTCATCGCCCAAACTGCCACCACTATTGGCAACCAATACGGGATCTAATACAAATGGCGTATCAGCGGTGATAAGGCGCTCGGCAAAAAACTGAGTCAGCATAGCGATATTATCAGTCGTACCCAACATACCTGACTTAATAACTGCAACAGGCAAATCATCGAGCACTGCGGTGGCCTGATCCTTTACCAAATTTGCTGCACAAGCTTCAAAACCAAAGACTTGCTGCGAGTTTTGTATGGTAATAGCTGTACAAGCAATGGCAGCATGCGCACCTGCTTGACCGATGGCTTCTATATCCGCTTGTAATCCAGCGCCGCCTGAGGGGTCTAATCCTGAAAAACACAGTACCACTGGTCGCATAAAAATTCCTTTGACGTAATCTACAATGAGTAACAAATACTATAGACACCCACTGCTAAAAAAGCCATAGTAGGTGAGAGATGATACATAGACAATCCATCCATTAATCCATCAATTAACAACAACCCAGAGCGTGCTGACTAACTTAAACATCGTTTTTACTGGTTTTTATTGATATTTGAGCTGCTCAAGAGGCTATGAAACCCCATAAATAAATAAATATGATAAAAACTGCATTAAATTTGTAGACAGTGCTTGCAATTCGTTTTGGCTTTGCTATAATAATCGCCCACGGGATAAGACGTATTATCAGCAATAATACTATTTTTTAGAACTTAAAAAGTCTTACGTCGTTTGGTGAAGTGGGTGAGTGGCTGAAACCAGTTCCCTGCTAAGGAACCATACGTTTGCGCGTATCGAGGGTTCGAATCCCTCCTTCACCTCCATTTATTCGGTTTTTAGTAGAGTAGTGACGCGATATAAAAGCGTTAATAATCTTCTGTTTTATTAAAGCAAAAAATAATTTGATTTTAATAAAAAAAGATATTGACACAAGCGAAATTATCTATATAATAACCAACCTAATTTGCTGCAATTGTTTCTTAACAACGCAGTAAATGATGTGCAAAGTACGCGCTTGTAGCTCAGTTGGATAGAGCACTTGGCTACGAACTAAGGGGTCGGGAGTTCGAATCTCTCCAAGCGCACCATTTGCATCATCACTTCTTTAACCCAGTTAAAGAAACCTTAAAATAATCGCCTGTCTTATGACAATTTGGCGATTTTTTTATGTCTGCAATTTCTGTGTGATAGTCTTATGAGCTGATGAGTCATACGACATGGTTATACCACATTGTTATATGACTTACGGCATCTTAGGATAATGTACGATAAGACAGTGAATTACGGTACAATAGAGTCATTATTCACTGCTTGCTATGAGCTTGTACCATGTCAAAGAGTTTACCTAAACGACCTACCAAATCTGCTGCTCAAACTAAAACTAAAGCATCAGCATATCATGCCGCTGAAAGTGAAGAGCTAACGATTGCTAAACCTGGCACCCGTATGGCAGCCATTCTCTATGATGGTATGTTAATTTTAGCGTTGTTGTTTTTGGTCGGTACCCTGCTAACCGTGATTGGTACACTTATCACGATGGAGACGGGTAGCGAGTCGTCACAAGCGCAGTCGCTGCCAACGTGGTATCAAAACGTGATTATGACGCCGTCTTTTATACTGACGTTAGTAGGATTCTATGGGATATTTTGGCGTCGCGGTGGACAGACATTAGGTATGCAGACTTGGCGGTTAAAGACGGTCAATAGTAATGGTCATTTGCTAACGTGGGGACAGTCATTTAAGCGGATTGTAGCGGCCAGTATTATGCCACTTATATTTGGTATCATTGGTAGTGTCATCGATGGCTCACGTGCTGTTCTGTTGACCAGTGCCTTTTTGGGCTTTGTCTTTAACTATGCTTTTTGCCTCTTTAACCCACGTGGTCTCGCAGTGCAAGATATGCTATCGAATACCATTACCTTAAAAATGCCAAAAACAGAGAATGAAGGACTATGGCGGGTGATTAGAAATCGCAAGCAAGGAAAATAAACCACATTATCATCGCCATAGTCTGTTCATGCATTTTTAGGTCTGTTAATACACTCTAAGCGTTACAGGTTGACGGTTTGTATCAGCCATAAAGTATAGCCGACAAAGAACAGCATCAATGTCGCGCCAGAGGTACGTCCGAATGGACGCTTACTCATAAAGGCAAAACCGCACAATACCACAAGTAACAAGGTGACCAATCCCATCGCCACTATATCGCGTGATAAGATAATTGGACTGACTGTGATTGGCGCTATAAGCGCTGCGAGACCAACGACGCCTAAGGTGTTAAATATATTAGAGCCAATAATATTACCCAGTGCCATGTCGTGTTCGCCTTTACGGGCGGCAGATAAGCTCGATACCAGCTCAGGTAACGAGGTCCCCACAGCAACGATCGTCAATCCAATCACCAGTTCGCTCACGCCCCACAGCGTTGCCAATTCTACTGCACCCCAAACTATAGCTCGCGAGCTAATGACCAGTAAAACCATGCCGATAACTAAGCTGATGAGCCCCCGTGTTAGGGTTTGCTCGATATGTTCAGCATCGATGCTTTCTGCTATGGGTTCTCCTTCGTGCTCATGGTTGCCTTCACGTAAGCTTAGTACAATCTGAATGCCTAAAGTCACGACCAGCAGCGCTATCAACACAATCGCATCTGCTTGGTCTAATTGCCCATCACGCAGCTGCCATGCGGCGACCATAGTAATCAATACCAATAGAGGTAAATCACGCTTGATAATGCCCTTACGAATGATAATAGGGCTAATCAATACGGTTGCACCCAATACCAGCGCAATATTGATGATGTTTGAGCCATAAGCGTTGCCTAATGCCAAATCAGGGCTGCCTTCTAGTGCCGCCAATACTGACACGACCATCTCAGGGGCGGATGTACCGACACCCAAAATCAACACACCTATTAAGAAACTAGGGACGTTGAATTTTTTTGCTAAGGCAGTGGCGCCATCAACAAAAAGGTCTGCACTCCAAACAAGAATAGCTAGTCCGATCAATACTGCAATAACTGCCAACCACATCAGTTTGTTTCCTTTTAGTGTTAATACCAAACCTAAAAATACGCTTAGCCGTGCCAAATTCATTTAGCTTAAAAACATAGCGCTGACATTTATTTTTCTGACGACTTCATCTTTTAAGAGTGGTATAAAATGTGAATTTGCCATATAAAAATGGCATAAAAAAAGCTGAATCAGAATGGAGATTCAGCTCTCATATTAGCATAGCGGTTTTGGTTGGATAATAAGAATAACTTCAACAGCTTAGTCGATTGTTTATCCTTGCTTTATCCAAAAATCTTCGGTGTTCTGGTGCTTTAAGCCACTTGTACCGGAATGATGTTTGCTGTGTCTTTTACGGTGTTGTCTTCGTTGCAATACACCAGTTTTGGCTGGTAGGTTGCCGCTTCTACTTCATCAAAATGAGCATAGGCACAGATGATAACGATGTCGCCTAAATCTGCCATGTGAGCCGCCGCACCATTTAGCGAGATGATACCAGAACCCGCTTCAGCGCGGATAGCGTAGGTGCGAAAGCGCTTGCCATTGGTCACATTGTAGATATCGATAGACTCATTTTCGCGCAGACCAGCAAGATCCAATAAATCACCATCGATACCGCATGAGCCTTCGTAATGAAGTTCGGCATGGGTGACGCGAGCACGGTGTAATTTGCATTTAAGCATATTAAGTAGCATAGGTTGCTTCCTTAGCGTAACTGAGATTAATGATTCAAATCAAAAGGTTAATGGGGGATAATTTGCTAAAATAAAAGGCTGTTATGGTTACAGCATGATTTTATTCTGGCAATTTGAAGCCATTAATTTGTGAACGTGCTTTTTCAATATCGCCATTTAGTAATAATGGTAGCGCCTCAAACGCTGCTGTCAGAGCGCTATCAATGGCAATTTGCTCATCGGGCGCAGCTTTTGAGAGCACATGACCACTAACTTTAGACTTATGACCAGGATGACCAATACCAATACGCAAACGATGGAAGTCGTTGCCGATATGAGGGGTGATATCACGCAGACCATTATGACCGCCATGACCGCCATTCGTCTTAAGTTTGATGCTGCCAGCTGGAATATCGAGCTCATCATGAGCAATCAGTAACTCATCATTTTCAATGCCATAAAACTTCACCATCGGCACCACTGACTGACCAGACTTATTCATAAAGGTGAGCGGCATCAATAGACGTACGTCATGCCCATGAATCTGCCCACGTCCTGTGATTCCATGAAACTTTTTATCATGAGAGAGGGTAATGTTGAACTGCTGAGCCAAGTGATGGACAAACCAAAACCCTGCATTATGACGTGTAAACATATACTGCTGACCAGGATTACCAAGACCGACAATAAGCTTTATGGCCATAAAAACACCCTGCTTAAATTGAATAAATGAGGCATAAGGTTTGCGATTATGCTATTTATTCATAGCATATCTGTTATTTTTCAAACCTTACTTACAAAAACAGCAGGAGATATTTATCACCTGCTGTTTTTTGACTAAACAAACCTTGTATTACATAGCAGACGCTAGATTGCGTGCTCTATGTAACTGTGGTTTATTATTCGCCGTCTTTGTCTTCAGTACCTTGCTCAGTCGCAGGTACGTCGGCAGCATCAACTTCTTCAGCGTCTGCGTCAACTTCTTCAACCGTTGGTGGCTGCATGTTAACGATAGTACGGTCGTGAGCATCTTCCATGTCAAGATCAAAGATGATAACGCCTTCAGGCAGTTTGATGTCTGATAGACGGAATAGATCACCGATTTCCATGCCTGATACGTCAATTTCTAGGTATTCAGGTAATTGTGATGGTAGGCAAACGATTTCGATATCAGATACTAGCGTTGATAGAACACCACCAGCTTTAGTACCAGGCGCTTCTTCACGACCAGCAAAATGCACAGGAACGTTCATGTTGATTTTCTGACCTTTCACAACGCGCTGGAAATCAGCATGCATTGGGAAGCCTTTAGCTGGATGGCGTTGCAAGTCTTTGATAACCGCTTGATGCTCTACGCCATCAACATTGATTGTCAAAATGTGTGAGAAGAACGCTTCGAATTCAAGTGACTTTACTAGCTCGTTGATCTTGATAGAGATAGACGTTGGCTCTTCGTTACCACCATAGATGATAGCAGGAACTAGGTTCTGCTTACGTAGGCGGCGGCTCGCACCTTTACCTTGTTGCTCAGCAGAACGATCAACAGCGTTTAGTTCAAAATGATTAATGCTCATGGATATAATCCTATAAAAAGAATGATGAAGTGTCTGGTCATAAAAAAGTGGATTTGCGACCAATCCACTAATACGTGATGATAGCTAACATTTATGATTACTAATAAAATTCACAATTGATAAATGTAGCCATTTGCTCATCATAACGATTTTTTGGATAGTCATTATCATGACAATCGTTACTTTTGGGCATGATCAGCACTTTTGAGAATGCCAACCTAATTAAATCGAACAAATGGTTGGCACAGGCGCGCATTATACGTGATTTTGTAGTAATAATAAAGACCTACGCAAAATGACTGTGCAGCACCAATAGGCAAAAAAAGCGTCAAGTAAAGATACTTGACGCTTTTTTTTAAACTTAAGCAGTGTTTTATAACGAGCATTGCTAACAGAAAGTAGAGCGAGTGCTCATTAAAAGTCTAAGCGTCAAACATGGCGCTGATAGATTCTTCGTTATTGATACGGCGTAAGCTTTCAGCAAGCATCGGTGCGATACTCACTTGGCGGATTTTGCTACAGGCTTTTGCCGCTTCAGACAATGGAATCGTATCGGTAACAACGACTTCGTCTAGTGCAGATTCGCTGATATTTTGTAGTGCGTTGCCTGATAGGACAGGGTGCGTAATATAAGCCAATACGCGACGTGCACCGTTTGCTTTCAATGCTTCAGCTGCTTTACATAGCGTACCTGCGGTATCAACCATGTCATCAACGATGACGCAATCACGGTCACGAACATCGCCGATGATGTGCATGACTTGCGACTCATTGGCACGGGCACGGCGTTTATCGATAATCGCCATGTCAGTATCGCCCAACTGTTTAGCCATAGCACGCGCACGCACCACGCCGCCCACATCAGGTGAAACAACCATGATGTTGTCGTAATCTTGTTTTTGTAGGTCGTTAAGCAATACAGGCGTGCCGTAGATATTGTCTACAGGAATGTCAAAGAAGCCTTGAATCTGATCTGAGTGCAAATCAACCGTCATCACGCGATCGATACTCACGATGTTTAGCATGTCAGCGACGACTTTAGCAGAGATAGGCACACGAGCTGAACGAGGGCGACGGTCTTGACGGGCATAACCGAAGTAGGGCATGACTGCTGTGATGCGACCCGCACTAGAGCGACGCAGCGCATCGGCCATCATCATGATTTCCATCAAATTGTCATTGGTTGGTGCACAAGTTGGCTGCATGATAAACACGTCTTTACCGCGCACGTGTTCTTTGATTTCTACGGCGATTTCGCCATCAGAAAAACGCGTGATGTCAGCTTTACCAAGAGGTATATGGAGATGATCGGCTACGGTTTTTGCTAATTCAGGGTGGGCATTACCCGTAAAAATCGCCAAATAAGGCATGACAGAAGTCCTATTGATTGACTCAAGCAGCGACCGCTAAGCAGTGTCAAACTGCTCAAATTCAGAAAAGAGTGGTGAAAAGTTTTGATGACTACTATTACAGTAAAAAATGGCAGGGGTAGCTGGACTCGAACCAACGGATGTCAGGATCAAAACCTGATGCCTTACCAACTTGGCTATACCCCTGTAATGTCTAAGCTGTGTACGTCGATATCTAATAGTAACTTTTAATAAAAGCCATTGTTAGAATAGCGTCACGACCTGTTCGCTATATTATAAACGGATAAACCATTTAAAACATAACTTTCCCTAGCGGTGTTCATTGCGAACTATACCGAAACTGGGATGACGTTGTCAATGTCAATAAGATAAGCGGCTATTTATAAACCACCTATGATCACTGCATATCAAACGCTTCGTACTAAAAAATGGCAGGGGTAGCTGGACTCGAACCAACGGATGTCAGGATCAAAACCTGATGCCTTACCAACTTGGCTATACCCCTATTGAGGCGACCTATTATAATTAAATTTTCAGAATTTGCAAGTCATTTGCGGCTTTTTATGGCGTTTATTGAAAAATAGGTTAAAAACAAAACGAATATTGGGTCAATAAAACGCTTTACGTTGTATCTATAATCATTTTATCTTCGCACTACAGCTCAAATCTAACTCATAGATTACGAACTAAATAGGCAGAACAAGGCGCCTCTTCAATCCACTTTTCTAAAAGTGCTTTGTCAGTAACCACGCTCGCATCCAAAGGTAAAAACACTGCGCTACCAGAGCCGGTCATTCGTGCTGTGCCGAGTGCTTGCGCCTCTAATCCTTGTAAGTAACGTAATGCTGCGCTGACGGCAGGAGCAAGACTGGTCACCACTGGCGTAAAGACATTTTGATAGGGCGTGGTCAGAGTTTGTACATAGTCAGCTTGTTTATTTTTAATTGTCTCAACCGATAGCACAGCGATATCTCGTTGTAGCTTGGGATGCGCGAACAGCTTGGCAGTATTAACGTGAGCATTGGGCGTCAATACTAAATATTGCTGGTCGGGCAACTTGATTGCAGTTAACTGATCTCCAATACCCATCGCAATCGCATCTTGCCCAAAGATAAAAATCGGCACATCTGCGCCAATAGTGGCAGCAATTTTTATCAGCTCATCTTGAGTCAATTTTAGCTGCCAAATCTCGTTAAGTGCAAGTAAAGTCGTCGCAGCATTGGATGAGCCGCCACCCAAGCCTGCACCCATCGGTAAATGCTTATCTAAAGCGATATGCACTTGTGCTAACTGCTCAGGTAGAGTGTTTGACTGTATGGCAGACGCTAGCAATACACGCGCTGCTTTAAAAATTAAGTTGTCTTCTATATCGGCAGTTATAGTCTCTGCACCAGCCAATATTACAAGTTGGTGACAGAGCTCATTGGCATCTAAGGCATTATCTACCGTAGAAATCACCACATCATCCGTGACTGAAAAATGCAAATAATCGCCCCAATCGAGCAAGCGAAAAACGGTTTGTAAATTATGATAGCCGTCAGCCCGTTTGCCAGTAATGTGCAAAAACAGATTAATCTTTGCCGGTGATAAGCGGGTGATGGTGGAAGTAGGCGTAGCGGCTAGGTTTTTAATCATAGTTCTTAATGATTGTTCTCAGTGATAGTTTTTAATTATAACTTTTCGCCATAATGATCAGCCATAGACAGCTATTTTAATAAATATTGACGATCTGATAGTTATAGTCAAGTTCATACAAATCCGCTACATCGTCAGCTTCGCTAACCATACCTATGTATAGCTTGCACTAGGCTTCCTTGTATCGGAATCATTTGAATTCAACTATATTTATTCATCATTCAATGACGTCTTAATGATTGATCGTCATTACTACCTTATTGCCTTGTGGCAGCACAGCACTGATTTTATTTGGTAATTTATCAGACCCTTTATAGGTGAAGCTTGCGGTCCATTCACCATTGACTGAGCTGATTAAACGATTCTGATCATCGAGCTGTGGTGCGCTATCGGAAGGCGCCGGGCGACCAGATATCCAATAGGGCATTTGTGAAATAGGCGCTTGCCATCCTGTGGCCTTTTTGAGCAAAGTCTCAGGATCATCAGCAGTTAAGGTACCTGTTTTTTCGCTGACTAAAGTGGCGGTTTGACCATTATACTCGATGTTGGTTTTACCAATACCGAGCGCACCGATCAGCTCAATGGCAAAGCGATCATTCTGCTGCCCCCATGCATAGAACGCACTACCACCTTGAGTGCCTGTGGTGTCATTGGCGGGCATCGTTACACCGATTTTGCCAGTGATATTAAAGTTCTCAAGCTTTTGCGGTGGCTCAGCGTTTTGACCTTGTAAAGTCGTGCTGGGTTGGTTAGTAGCGTTGGCTGTTTTTAGTGATTGACAACCAGACATGATGACGAGCGCGGTTGTCACGGCAGCGAATAGCGCCAATTTATTAGGCTTATTAGCATGGACCAATACTGACATGATGTTTCCTCAAAGATAGACAAATTTACGAAATCATTGTTTCGAAAATAGATTAGCTTAATGGTTGTATGTTACTCAGTTATGCGTGGCTGTTAGTATCTTATGAGTGCCTTGTAATCATAGCACGCAACGATTTGTCCACTGTAAAACGGCGGGTCAGTAAAGCTGTATGCGGTCATTGATATTGTGTTGCCCAAATGAGAAGCGCTGCTGCAAGTCTGCGAGTAATGCCTCGACTTTTTCATTGTTACCTAAACCTTGATAAGCGCGCAGCAGTAAGCTGCCAGAGCGCAAGGTAGGAAACACATCGTAAGGGGTTTGCAGGTAGTCGATGACTTGTTGGTAGTTTTCATTGGCCAATGCATTGCCAGCCAGCACATTCAGCGCTTGCAGGTGCAGCTCATTGTCATAACGTGGGTCATCATAGCGAATTTGAATGATGGCGGTAGCCAATGCCAATCCTTGTTCAGAGCTGCGTTCATTGGCTAGCAATAACTGCGCGTAACTGAGCTGGTAGGAGAGGTTGGTTGGGTCAAGTGCTTGCAGATGATTGAGCAAGGTACGCTTAACGATATAGTCGTCTTTGTCGTCAAGGAGCTGGGCGCGTGCAAACAAGAGCATCTCATTATCAGGATACTTGCGAGCAGCTTTGGTTAGTAGGCGCAGGGCTTCTTCGGACTCATTTTGCTGCCATAAAATATCGGCTTGTAGCACAAAGGTATCTGGCGCAAAGACGTTAAAGTCTTTACGCAATTTTTCTAAAGTAGCAATCGCCGCATCTACATCGCCGTTGAGCAATTCAAAAGCCACTACTTTTCTACGAGCCTCTAATACCAAGTCTTCTTGCATGACACCGTTGAGATAGTATTTGGCTTGGTCAAAGTGCTGCTGACGCTCGGCACTGATACCAAGATAATAATAAGCTTGATCGAGGTAAGCGGGGTTTTTTGCGAGCATGTTGAGTAGCTCATCGGCACTGTTATATTCTTCGATGTCTAAGCTCACCAACGCAGCCAACAGAGTAATCTCGGCATCATCAGCAAAGCGACTATGGGCATCCAGCAATAACTGCCACGCTTCTTGGCTTTGCTTTAAGTCAAGTAAGTAGCGAATCTCGTACAGATAGAGACTTTTACTATCGGGATTACGCAGGCGTGCTTGGCTCACATAATTGACGACGGTTTCAGCCGTGACGATTTTGCGCAGTATGTCTGCCTTTAGCGTAATAAAAGGTACATAGTCAGGCTGGCGTTCTAGCGCCCGATTGATATGGACAATGGCAATCTCAGGCTCGTTAAATTGGTAAAGCAACCCTGCTTTCAATACCGACAATGAGGCATTCTGCTCGCTATCTAGTGGTTGCAAAGCGGCAAGTAATTCACGTTTGTCTTCATCATTGTTTGGATAGATACCGATAAGGATTTCGCTTAAGTCCGCTCGAGGATCATAAAGCAAAATACGATTCAAGGTTTCACCAGCTAACAGATAATCGTGTGCTCGCAGGGCCAAATGCGCCACATAAAACCAAGCAGGCACGTGATCCGGATTTTGGTCTTGCCATGACTTGGCAAATTGTAACGATTTCTCAACCCTTTCAGTGCGTAAAGAAAGGCTGAGCGCTCTTTCAAATACGGCAGTTGCATCTTCTTTAAATGCTTGCTGTTTATAGATGGTAATCGCTCGTTGTCTATCACCGCGATCTGCTGCGAATTCTGCATCAAGCAGCGCATACAGGCTAGGCTCTTTGAGTTCAGGTTGCCACAAGGTAGTTGGCGCTAGCCCATTAATATTGGCGACATTTCCTATTGGTTGTGTATTGGCAGGAGCAATTGCTGGTAGCGTTGAGCGGCTATTATCAATGCCGTCGCTACTGAATGCCTTGTCGTTCTTATCAGCAATGGATATTTTGGGTACGTTGGTTTCTAGCGAGATATCAGGACGACTGGCATGAACGGAAGATGATCCTAAGCATAAGCAAAAGGCTAACGACAAGGTTAGCTTATAACGTTGGCACAGACGTTCGATAACCGCATGCAATAGCGCGCGCAGATTAGATTGGTCGTCATGTGCAAGTTGTGATCGAAATAATGACCCAAAAAAAATCATAGATAACCGTATTCGCCCATTGTTCATCTATATCGATAAGACAATTTTATTTTAATCATTTTAAACTAATTATTGGTAACGAGTACCCATGTCTGACATTATAAAAGCAGACTGATGGGATAAACAATAGTGCCCGTGTTACTCCGTTATTAATAGCAGCCGCTCTACCAAATCTTTGCTAACAAAGTAGGACTGGCCAATAACCTGTATCAACGGGGTCTTTCATTGGTTGTAAATATTAGCCTAAATATTGTGAAAATATAACAAGTTAACGTCAAGTAAGCGAATGATTTCTATCCATTTCTATAAGCGCTCGTTAAAACATAGATATTGGTTTTAACAATCGTATCGGTAGTTGATTTGTTACTCATGTGCCCAGATACAAGCAAATAGCTATCATCGATAGCTGAGTGTTAATTAAAGCTGGCAATAATGATATAATAAGCGGCTTTTAGAGTCTTCCTTCCAGCGCTGTCGTCTACAACTGTCTTTTAAAAATAATGAGATAGCGTGGGCTGGCAGGTGAGCGTCATGTTTATGGTCTATCAATAATGAGATTAGTGGTCATTGGGGTCAATCACAAAACTGCACCAGTCGTTCTAAGAGAGCGCTTGGCGCTTGTGGGTGACGATGTGAATATCGCGCTCAAACAATTAGAGGCCTTTACTGATGGCAGTGTGATTGTTTCTACTTGCAATCGTACGGAAATCTATGCGCTTGTGCCGCAGCTAGTAGAATCGCAAGATGTTCCCTCTATGTCTGCCAATGGCGCGGTCGGTGCTCAGACATCTTCGGCGGCCATTAGTGATCATATCTTAAAAATTAAAGCGTGGCTTGCTGACTTTAAGCAGTTGTCACTGTCTGAGATTGATCCCTATCTTTATGTGCACCGTGATACTCATGCGCTGACCCATTGGCTTAGGGTCGCCGCAGGGCTTGACTCTATGATATTGGGTGAGCCGCAGATACTCGGTCAAATCAAGCGCTCAGTACAGCTCGCGCAAGAACAAAAAGCCCTGAGTAATCAGCTTGGCTGGATTATCGATCAAGTATTTGCTGCTGCCAAACGCGTACGTAACGAGACCCAAGTGGGTGCTCAAGCAGTATCGCTTAGTTATGCGGCCGCCAAATTGGTGACGCAAATATTCGATGATTTGCCCAGTCGCACATTGCTGGTGGTCGCGGCAGGCGAGATGAACCGTTTGGTTGCCACCCACATTGCTGGGCTTGGTGTAGGTCGCGTGATTATTTGCAACCGCAACCCTGAGCGCGCTGAAGCGCTGGCAGTGGAGCTGCGCCGCGCAGGTCACTTGGTAGAAGTCAGACCTTTGCAAGAGTTACCACAAGTTTTAGCAGAAGCAGACATCGTTAGTAGCTGTAGCGGTAGTATGGATGTGTTGATCGATAAAACCATGACTTTGCGGGCGCTGAAACATCGTCGTTATCAGCCCATGTTGATGATTGACTTAGCCGTACCGCGCGATATTGACTCGACCATTAGTCGTATCGATGATGTTTATCTCTACTCTGTCGATGATTTACAACACGTGATCGCTGGAAATATCGAACAGCGTAGGCAAGCAGCAGTCGATGCCGAA
The DNA here is from genome assembly GCF_052378115.1 of Psychrobacter sp. AOP30-A2-5. NCBI lineage: Bacteria > Pseudomonadati > Pseudomonadota > Gammaproteobacteria > Moraxellales > Moraxellaceae > Psychrobacter > Psychrobacter sp. AOP30-A2-5. The sequence continues at coordinate 56,004 of NZ_JBQSXK010000016.1, forward strand.
CTGCTCGTTAGCCAATTAGTCGTTGAGATGGATCGCAGCTTTCAAGTACGCCAAGTCGGTAAAGACATTCAGCAGTATCGCGCGCATACGCAGGACCAAGTAGATAAACTCCTGCATGAATCCATTGCCAAGCTACAACAGGATAATGCCAGCCCTGAAGATATTATCATTGAGCTGTCACGCCGTTTGACGCAGACGCTAACCCACGCACCATCGAAGCTTATGCGCAAGGCTGCCCGTGAAGGGGATAGTGAACTGCTAGACTTTGTAGTATCTGGGCTGCAAGAGGCTCATCGCGGACGTCGATAGTTATTATTGACTGATCAAAAAAACGTAAGTGGCGCAAACCTTATTATTGCGCAAACATATCGTTGTCAACCTGCATTATCAGTGCTAATATCAAGCTGTTATGAATATATTAAGTGATGATAATCTTTTGTTATACGCGAGCGGTTATTCTCCAAAACCTTAGTGTATATGTTCTCGCTTGATGCCTATTCATCTCATCAGTTGTTAGTGACCATTATTAGCCTACCACCGCGTAGCCCCTATAAATGGCGCACCTGTTCTGTACGGATTTGTCTAAAATCAATAAAAACACGGCGTGCAAAACACAATCACCAACGGCAATAGCGCTAGGATAAAGTGCTATATCGTCAACCCTGCGTCATGCTCTCGACTATTACCCCATATTAATATTCAGTTAATACTACCCATAGTAGTATCTAGCTGCTATGCAATCTAACGACTATGCTATTGGTCAGCAATGCTATTTGATAGCCATATTATTTAACAAAAACGTTATTTCACACCCATGTTATCTAATTAGAAGCATTATTTGGCTAAGTTGGCGAACAGTAGGTGTCTAGATTGGTTAGCGTTATTAAGGCAGGTTGGTTTAAGAGAGTATCTGGATTTTGCTATAGCCAATGCTTGAGAAAAATTAAACTATCTAACTATAAACTAGGAGCTTCCTATGACTGCATTACGTCAAGATATTGATCCAAACGGCTTATTAGAATACTCAGTGGTCTATACTGACCGCGCCTTAAACCACATGTCAAAAGTCTTTCAACAAGTGATGAATGACCTATCTAGCGACCTAAAATCCGTGTATAACGCCGAAGCAGTGGTCATTGTACCCGGTGCTGGTACTTATGGAATGGAAGCCGTTGCGCGCCAATTGGCCAATGATGAAGATTGTCTCATTATTCGTAACGGTTGGTTTAGCTATCGCTGGACGCAAATTTTGGAAAAAGGCAAAATCGCCAAGTCGTCTACGGTATTGACGGCACATCGTGAAGAGGGTGAGTCACCAAAACCATTTGCCCCCGTTGATATCGATGAAGCCGTTGCTAAAATTAAAGCAGAGAAGCCAGCAGTGGTCTTTGCGCCGCACGTCGAAACCTCATCGGGTATTATTTTATCATCAGACTATATCAAAGCGCTAAGCGCGGCTGTACATAGCGTTGGCGGTTTATTGGTCATTGATTGTATCGCTTCAGGTTGTGTGTGGTTGGATATGAAAGACTTGGGTATTGACGTTCTCATCAGCGCCCCGCAAAAAGGGTGGAGCAGCACTCCGTGTGCAGGCTTAGTCATGCTAAGCGCTGCGGCAATCGAAAAAGTAGACAATACAGAATCAGATAGCTTTAGCTTAGACTTAAAGCAGTGGTTAAATGTCATGCGTGCCTATGAAAATGGCGGTCACGCTTATCATGCCACCATGCCAACCGATAGCTTACGTCAATTCCGCGATACTATTTTAGAGTCAAAAGAGATAGGCTTTGATACATTGTGTGATGCGCAGTGGCAATTGGGCAACCGTATTCGCGAAGTATTAGCAGCCAAAGGCATTGAAAGCGTTGCGGCAAAAGGTTTTGAAGCGCCAGGCGTCGTGGTTGCTTACACCGATCGTGATGATATGCATAAAGGCAGTGCGTTTGCCGAAACAGGCATGCAAATCGCTGCTGGTGTACCGCTAAAAGTTGGTGAGCCAGATAACTTTAAAACGTTCCGCTTAGGTTTATTTGGTCTAGATAAATTGACTGATGTAGACGGAGCGGTACAGCGTTTTGAAACTGCACTTGATGAAGTGTTGGCGAAATAATATCTTTATCTCGTAAGATGTTCTTTAAGTAAAAAGAATACTGAGCCCGTGTAACGAGGGTTCAGTATTTTTTTACCTATTTATTATATTTTATAATATAATGTATTTATGTAAAGCGATATTCAAAACTGTTTTGATAAAAATTGGCTTAGGTAAATATTATGAGTATACAAATAGATTGGCAGGCCTTTACGCCAATTTCCTTGGTAGGCGGGCTGATGCTGGGCGTTGCAACGGTCATCTTGCTATTGGGTATTGGTCGTATTGCGGGTATTAGTGGTATTTTCTCAAGTCTTCTTAAGCCCAAGCGCGTCGAGATGTGGCAGGTGTTATTCATACTTGGTCTTGTTATCTCGCCATTATTTTATGGTCTGGTAAAACCGTTGCCCGATATAGAGGTTAGTAGCTCTTTGCCACTGCTTATTGGGGCAGGATTACTGGTTGGTTTTGGGACACGTTTGGGTTCAGGTTGCACCAGTGGGCATGGTATCTGCGGTAATGCGCGACTGTCGCCACGTTCGATGGCGGCGACGGTGACCTTTATGTTGTTTGGTATTTTGACCGTTTATATTGGTCGTCATGTCTTGGGTTTGATTTAAAAACCACATAGACAGTACGTTGCGAAGATAGCGATGACTATTGTTTATATCGGATGGTTACAACCGCTTGGATTAACACATTAGGTGCGAGAAAAAACATGCTAAAAAATATAATTGGATTACTGGCAGGGTTATTATTTGGCTTTGGACTGCTGATATCAGGCATGACCGATCCTATTAAAGTACAAGGCTTTTTGGACGTCTTTGGTGCATGGGATATTTCTCTGGCACTGGTAATGGGTGGCGGTCTAATGGTGGCGATAGTTGGCGTGCAGTTGGCTAAGCGTCAAAAAACCAGTTGGATTGGGTCATCAATTGAGATGCCAACCAAAACCACCATTAATAAAAAACTGCTGATTGGCGCGATGCTATTCGGCATCGGTTGGGGTTTGGTTGGTATTTGCCCAGGACCTGGTATTGTGCTGCTTGGTACAGGACAATGGCAGGCTTATGTCTTTATCCCAGCGATGATAGTCGGGATGTTGGTGTATCAGTGGCTAGAACCTAAGCTTAATTAACATTGGCTTGGTTTTTTTAGCGCAATAAAAGGGTCAGCCTAAATGTATTAGACTGACCCTTTTTTATCAATGATGCTTCATTAATATTAACGATACTTCCGTATTATTAAGGCTTAATGATAAAGTCTTACTTGGCGCTTGCCGTTACTTTTGGCATTTCGTGTGCTAATGACTTGGCCGCTTGACGCAGCTCAAATTTTTGCACTTTACCGGTGCTGGTCTTTGGGATTTCAGCAAAGATAATATATTTGGGTACTTTAAAGCCCGCCAAATGCTGCTTGCAATGTTCCATCACATGGTCGCGCTGCAAGGTGCTACCTTCATGAATCTCGATAAAGGCGACGGGCACTTCGCCCCATTTATCGTGCGGCGCGGCGACGACAGCGCAGCTTTGGATTTCTGGCATTTTATATAAAACGTTTTCGACTTCGATACTAGAGATATTTTCGCCACCTGAGATGATGATGTCTTTAAGCCTGTCCATGATTTTTATATAACCATCAGGATATTTAATGCCCAAATCACCAGTACGGAACCAACCGTCAGCAAAGGCTTCCTCGGTCGCTTTACGGCTTTTTAGATAACCTTTCATTACCATGTTACCGCGCAATGCTAGCTCGCCCATTTCTTCGCTATCCGCGGCAACTGGCTCCGTGGTGCCTTGTTTAAATAGCTCAAAGCCAGTCATCAAATGTGACGTTACACCCTGACGTGATTTCTTTTGCGCACGAGCAGCGATATCCAGCTCATCCCATTCTTGCTGCTCAGCGCAGACGGTGACCGGACCATAGACTTCGGTAAGACCGTAAACGTGCGAGATATGAAAGCCCATTGCTTCCATGGCGGCGAGCATGGTTTCAGATGGCGGCGCACCAGCGACCCAGCCTTTGACTCCATGATTGATGGCGTCTTTATATTCAGGCTTGCCGCCAGCAATCATATTATGCACCACAGGCGCTGAGCAATAATGCGTGACTTTATATTTGGCAATCAGCTGCAAAATCAAATCAGCGTCAATCTTGCGCAAGCAGACGTTAACGCCCGCACGTTCGGCAATCGTCCACGGAAAGCACCAACCATTACAATGAAATAATGGCAGTGTCCATAGATACATCGGGTGCTTGGGCATATCCCAATCTAAAATATTGGAGACAGCGTTGAGTGTCGCGCCGCGATGATGATAGACCACGCCTTTTGGCTTACCCGTCGTGCCAGAGGTATAGTTGAGCGCGATAGCATCCCATTCATCGAGTGGCTTTTCCCAATTATCCAAACTGTCTGAGCTGGTGATTAATGCTTCGTAGCTCATTTGCCCAAAACGTTCAATATCGAGCGCCGCATCGGTCGCATGAATCACGATTAGATTAGGAAAGGCTTCATCGATAATTTCAGCATGTTCAGCAAACTCGCTGTCTAGAATCAACACTTTGGCTTCAGAATGTTGTAGGCAAAAGGTCAGGGCGTTGATATCAAGACGGGTATTAAGGGTGCAAAGTACCCCGCCTGACATCGGTACACCAAAAGCGCACTCGATCATCGCTGGGGTGTTTGGCATCATGACTGCGACAGTGTCATTTTTATCGATGCCTAATTTGCGTAGCCCATCCGCCAATTGACGACAACGGTCATAAGTCTGTTGCCACGTTTGCATGAGGTTATTGTGTTCTAAATCGTCATAAATGATGGCAGTTTTATCGGGATAGACCTGAGCACTACGGATAATAAAGTCGATAGGGGTAAGCGGTTGATGGTTGGCAGCATTTTTGCCGAGACCTGTGTGGAAGTCTGTCATGGGGATAGTCCTTTATCTTGCTGTTATAATTCGGTGAATACGCTACAAACCTGCTATAAAGTTGGCTTCGCTATTTATCACTGCTTGCTAAGCTATTAATATTTTTGCTGACCTTCCTTGTAGCAACTCGCCGATAGGTGACTCACGGTAAATATTTGTTCGTCCATTATAGACAATGCTCTGTGAAAAGCGAGTATGTTTTTAGCGCTTGCTTATATTGAATCACATGATCAATTAGCCTAATGCACATAGTGTTCACTCATCAGTCGCTTGTCTGCATAGCTGATGATAATAGCGGTGTGTTACGATACTAGTGATGTTAAATCCTATCGCTTAACTATTTCTAAAAGCCTCATTTTTAAAAATCTTAACTTTTAAAAAGCCCGGCCAGCTTTAATAAGCATTTCCACAAACCATTCATAAGGAAAATGATATGTCCGCCAGCCGCACTGCCAATACCATTGAGACTGCTAGCACCAATGAACACTATCCGCATTTATTTGAGCCATTAGACTTGGGCTTTACCACACTGAAAAATCGCATGGTCATGGGCTCAATGCATACGGGTCTTGAAGACCGTTTTTATAACTACGGCAAACTAGCGGCGTATTTTGCTGAACGTGCCAAAGGTGGCGTGGCGATGATGATTACGGGCGGTATTTCGCCCAATCGTGAAGGGTGGTTGCTCCCTGCTGGTGGTACCATGAATAGCAAAGCGGACGTGATTAACCATCAACGAGTGACCCGTGCGGCGCATAAATATGACAGCAAAATCATCATGCAAATTTTGCACAGCGGTCGTTACGGCTATCATCCATTTGTTGTCTCCTCTAGTCCAATAAAATCACCAATTTCACCTTTTAAGCCGCGTAAGATGAGCATTAAAAACATCGAACAAACGGTAAAGGATTATGCCCGTTCGGCTAAACTTGCCAAGCAAGCGGGTTATGACGGTGTGGAAATCATGGGCTCAGAAGGTTATTTGCTCAATCAGTTTTTATCGCGTCATGTGAATCAACGTACCGACGAATACGGCGGTGATATTCAAGGTCGTATGAAGCTGGCGGTCGATGTCGTCAAAGCCGTACGCGAAGCTGCTGGTGAAGATTTCATCATTTTATTCCGCTTGTCAGTGATTGATCTGGTCAAAGACGGCAACGTGATGGACGAAGTTATTACCGTTGCCAAAGCGCTAGAAGAAGCGGGCGTGACCATCATGAATACCGGTATCGGCTGGCATGAAGCGCGTGTACCGACGATTGTCACCAGCGTACCGCGTGCCGCTTTTGTAGATTTCACTGCTGAAATTAAAAAGCACATCAGTATCCCAATGATGGCGGCCAACCGTATCAATATGCCAGAAACGGCAGAAGAAATCGTGGCTAGTGGTCAGGCGGATATGATTCAAATGGCGCGTCCATTTTTAGCCGATGCCCATTGGGTCAATAAAGCCAAAGATGGTCAAGCCGATCGTATTAATACCTGTATCGCCTGTAACCAAGCTTGTCTCGATCATACTTTTGAAAATAAACGCTCGACTTGTCTGGTCAATCCACAAGCGTGTTATGAGACAGAATTGGTTTATAAGAAAACCAAAAAACCTAAAAAAGTTGCCGTCATCGGTGGCGGTGTCGCTGGCATGTCAGCCGCTCATGTCGCCGCACTACGTGGTCATGACGTCACGTTATTTGAAGCAAAAGACATCTTAGGCGGGCAGTTTAATTACGCCAAAGTCATCCCTGGTAAAGAAGAATTCTTTGAGACCATTCGCTACTATATCAATGAGCTTGAGCACTTAGGCGTTGAGATTAAACTCAATACCAAAGTCGATAAAGCCATGCTTGAGAAAGCCAAATTCCACCATGTCATCGTCGCAACGGGTGTTGTCCCTAGAAGCCTAGCTGGCAAGCTGGAAGGCGCGGATTTGCCACAAGTAATGAGCTATGCTGAATTACTCTCTGGTGAAAAATCAGTTGGTGATACGGTTGCCGTCATCGGTGCTGGCGGTATTGGCTTTGACGTCAGTGAATATCTGACCGCCAAACATGGTCAGCCGCTTGATGAGCTAGGCCCTGAATTACTAAAAGATCCAAGCTATCGTCCAAAAGCGCAGTCAGTTAGTGAATGGCGTGAAGAGTGGGGCGTGACTAATGATACCAACTATCAAACTGAGGGTGGACTGATTAAGCCTGAAGCCATTAAACCTATCCGCCAAGTGTACTTGATGCAGCGTAGCAAAGGTCGCTTGGGCAGTGGGCTGAATAAAACCTCGGGCTGGGTACATCGCGCCCATGTCAAATCACATGGCGTCATCCAAGTCTCAGGCGCCCAGTACGATAAAATCACAGCCGAGGGTATTTGGATCACCAATAACCAAGGTCAAAGCCAGCTGCTCCGTGTCGATAGCGTTGTGGTCTGTGCTGGTCAAGAGTCGGTCGTAGAGCTGATGCCAAATGTCGGTGATGCACCAGATGCGCAATACCATCTAATCGGTGGCGCAAAACTGGCGGCTGAGCTAGATGCTAAGCGTGCCATAAGAGATGGGGCAGAGGTTGCGGCAGCGATTTAAGGTTTAGTTCAGAAGTAATGAGAGCGGCAAGATAGATTATCTTGCCGCTTTTTTTGTTAGATAATATAGACTTGCTCAGTGTATAGATGATCGTAAAAAGCTATAAGTATCTTTAAATTACTATTTGGATAAAGGCTAAGAGGTATGAGAAAGGAACACTTTCAATTTGGTGACGTAAATTTTAAATGGGGTGATAAGGTATCTGATATAAAAGCTCAGCTTCCTGAAAAAGATACGGTAACGCATTCTTATGAAGAAAACTATATGCCTGAAACAGTCACTATAAAATTGTCTGAAATGTGGTCTCTTAAAGTTGCTTACTGTCATTTTAGTGCAGCAGATGATGACCGATTGATAGATTCAATATGGATCAGCATCCCAGCACAACTATTTAATAGACAACCAGTGATTAAAAAGCTAATAGCATATTTAGGATCAGAGTCAAACTACTCCTCCGATAGCCATTACTGTAGTGGCAACGTAGTAGAACACTGTGAATGGATATTTGATAATTGTGTCATTGGCGTTAGCATGTATGGTGGCGTACGAGAGGAAGACGACGAAAGAATTATTGGCTGTTTATCTATATCATTAAGTGATGTAGAGCTTTTAGATTCATTGTATTCAAAGCCTATACGTGATGTGGAGTATAAAATGGCTGACGAGGTTGATATCAGCACTATCCAATCTTTTCAGACACAGCAAGCACAGAGTATGCGACGGTCAAGGGAAAGAGAAGAGTTTCCGAACCATCCTGCGGCTTTCGTTATCCGAGCATTTGATGGGCTGCACAAAGACATACTTTTTCAAACCCCATTACTTGTTAGCTCAATCATAACTGAATCTGAAGTTTGCACGTGGCAATCTATGACAGGAGATTATTATTTATCGAACTATTGGCAAACTGTAAAACTAGAGAATGATATTTCATCTAAGTGGACTAATCTATTACCCACTAAGTCTTTTGGTGTCTGCTATGCTTCGATAGGAGGTCTGCTAATTATTGATGAAGATAGTAGATCTGAGACAAAAGTATTTGTTGAGCATATTGAAAAAATAATTAAGTCTAAGATAACGTATCACGAAACATATGACTGTTAGGTTACCTAAGTTGATATCTGGCTCGTCATTATCATTGGCTCATATCTTCAATATCACCTAATGTGAGACCAGTTTCTTGGGTGCTATAAATAACGATACCTGTATCATCGATTTTACCATTCATAACCAATCTACCTATTCGATTGCTTGCTTCTTGGTTTCCCTGATCAGCAGCCTTTTTGTACCACTCAAAAGCTGTGTCATAGTCTTGAGGGACGCCATAGCCATTCTCGTAGAGACCACCAATATTAAGTTGTGCCACATCTAGTCCTTGGTCAGCCGCTTTGGTATACCACTCAAAAGCTTTGTCATAGTCTTGCGTCACACCATAACCGTATTCGTAAAAATTACCAATATTATTTTGAGCGTCAAAAGATCCATTGTTAGCTGCTAATAGATACCACTGCATTGCTTTTTGATAATCTTGTTCCACACCAATACCTTCATGATACATGACGCCTATATGATGCTGAGCGTCGGCGTCCCCTTGGTTAGCAGATCGTTGAAGCCATTTAAATGTTTTTAGATCATCTTTTTCAACAGTGATACCTTCATGGTACATAACACCGAGATTGAATTGAGCTTTAGAATACCCTTGGTTAGCAGCTTGTTGGAACCACTTAAATGCTTTTTTATAATCTTTCTCAACAGCAATACCTTCATAATACATAGTACCGAGATCATATTTAGCAGGAGCATAATCTTGATCAGCAGCTCTTTTAAATAGGCTAAAAGATTTTTCATAATCCTGAGGAACTGAGTTACCCTCATAGTAGGCAAGGCCAAGTTCGTATATCTCAGCAGGAGTGCTTTGATTTGACAGTATAGGAGTGTTTGATGACTCCGCTGAACAAGCAGAAACGATTAATATATTTGATAATAAAGTAGCTAATAGTAAAGACTTAATTAGAGTAGTAGTTTTTCTTTGATACATTAGATATCCTTTTAACAGTTTATTTTTTATATGTTCTCGTTATTAAATTTTAGAAAGTGATACTAATTATTTAGTTCTATATCGCTAGAATTCTCATACTGTTCTTCAATCAAATCATAACAAGGTGAACTATAGTCATAGAGAAGTTCAATCAGTGTTCTAACTTTAGTAGACTTGTAATCAGGGTCTTTTTGCATATCTGTCATATACAAAAGTATAGTGGCTTTATCATTGCATAAGATTTGGATATTTTTAGCTATCTCATCAGATTTTACTGTAACTAAAGCTGTATAATCGTGCTTTTCCATTCGATTAGTCATATCTGTCCAACCTCTTTCGATCAGACTATGTTTTAGCCTTAATAATTTACCTTCATTAAAGTCGTAACCGTAATACCAAGAATAAAACCAAACCTCACGGTTAGTATAATCATACTCACTTTCATCAAAGTTTAGAAAGATCGCGATTTTACTCATTTCGGAAAGCAACCAACCTTCCTTCTCTGTTAGTTCTTGTCGATATACTTCAAGCTCTTTGTTCGGTTCTGTTTTAATAGATAATATGAAGAAAACAAAAACGAAAGCAATAAATAAGATATGGGATAACTTGTATTCTTCACCTCTTATTTTCACTGATTATTTTCCTACATACTTGATTATATTTCTTGCAGAGTTGTATTTCATGTTAGTTGCTTCTTCCATATTTGTAGAGCCTTTACTAGCACCAATAGAAGAGCTGCCATTAGAACCTTTAATGGTCCAACCTTTACCAACACTACCGCTTGCTGCAAAGGTCGTACCATCATCAGTCGTTTCAATGGCAGCAGTTGCTGGACCAACTTCAATAGAATATGAATGTCCTTTACCTGATAGGATGGCATCTGTAGCTCTAGCGTCATCTTTAATGTTACTACTTATAATACGTCCAACCCCTACCTGAACACTAATGGATGGCGCCTTATTAGTATTGACATTAGCATTTGCGATTGCAGGTTCATATACTTTTCCGTTATGAACGTTTACAGACATTCCTATATCAATACCAAAATGTTTAACGCCTGCGCCACCTGCTATATATACAAAGTCTACGTTCGATCTTTGACCGAATCGTAGCATGGCAGTTGCTGCCGAGGCCTTAGTTCTTTGGGGAAAATCCTTTAATCCAGCTTCTATAATACCAAGATTAATAACCATGGCATTTTTAGTGTGCTTAGCAACACCAACTGTGTCTTTTACTAATTTATTTCCTCTATCTTTGTACCCTTCTGCAGTTGAATTTAAGCTTTCAGATATGCCTTTACTAACTTCATCTGCCAGTGCCATTGCTTTGTTTTGATTACCTTCTTGTTCATACCAAGGAAGATTAGAGTTAACGCCATTGCTCTTAGATTTTTGCTTTTTAGACATCATCCGATTTTCAGTGGAATCCCACTGCACATTAGGGTTATGGGGGTTATAATCTCCAAATCCTGAGATATTTGCTGATAAATTACTCGGGTTATCTGCTAAGTCGTAACTACCTAAATAGTTGCCTTCACTATCAAACTCATCGACTTTGATATTGCTAGCGTTATTTTCGGAATAGAGCTCAAGGACTTCAACAGCAAAGTGAATCTCTTCAGGTTCTTCCTCATCATTCTCTACAAATGAACTACTCATATCCGACTTCGGAAACTGCAAAGGCGCTGCCTGCGCAATACTGCCCACCTCAAAGTCAGACTCCGCAAATGACTGCTGAATCGCAATCAGCTTAGCGCCGCAGCTGGTCACATCACCGCCGCGAGCAATAGGCGCACCATCAACGATAAAGGATGCATCACCACTAACAATAGTGGTGACCTTTTTGCATTTTTTACAGATAACTTTATCGCCTTTACGCGCGACAGGGATGCCGTTATGAGTGGTGTGCGGTGAACCGGAGATGACCGTCCCACCGTGAGAGGTCTTTGCGCCGACGGTGATATAGGCTGCCATAGTGCTACCTTGCTTAAACGTTTAAAGTTTGGACTTTTATAGCGGATCTATTATTTGCATCACATTATAGATGGCAAAAGCGCAAAATATCAAACTTAAGTTTATCTAAAGGCATGGTTTATACGGCAAGGTCAATCAGCATAAAGCATAAAAGCATTTGAGCAATCGGCTACAAAAGGAAATTGCGTCCTTTTATTCATTGTTAATAACAAGCAAAAATCTAACCTTCCATCTCTCCAATTAGCCACACAGACACGTCATCAATCTGCGCTGCCAACTCAGGATGCGCTTTGCCTAATTCATCGAGCTTGGTTTTAATATCGCTTTTATTATATTTAACGTTAGTCAGTGTGTTTTTTAACAGGTCAATCAATTCAACGTTTAGCGCATCAGAGAAAATGACCACTTCGCGTATCACCGCCTGCTTCACATCAAGATGCAAATCAATAATGCCCCAATCAAAGCGCGTCTCAATATGATGGGTAAATTCAGGCGTCTTGCCAAAGCGCCAATCCCAATCTGCCATTTGCTCATAGTATTTATTTAATGATGGCTGCTGCGCGAGACTGGCTTCATCCAACGCTTCTATTGGCGTAGTGTCGCCATAATCTTTGTCGCGATAGTATTCACAAAACGCTTCGATAATTGCCTCGGATAAAGTCTCGTGATTGATGTCTTCATTAAACTCAACCAAATTGGCGACGCGAGCGCGGACAGATTTAATGCCTTTTGCTTTCAGCTTAAGCGGATGCGGATTGAGATAATCGCCTAGCTTTTGCATGTTGGCATTTACGAGTAATGTCCCGTGATGAAAGCTACGATCCGCCGCATGTTTAAAGGCGCTACCTGATATTTTCTTATCACCGACTTGCATGTCATTACGACCTGATAAATCCGCGTCTATGCCTAACTTTTTTAGCGCATTGATGATGATGGTGAAGTTCGCGTCTTGGTCGTAGTCATCTTTGGGCGATAAAAAGGTAAAGTTGGTATTGCCCAAATCATGAAACACCGCGCCACCGCCGCTCTGCCGCCGCGCCAAAAACACCTCGTCGGCTTCCATCTTATCGATTTTGCATTCTACCCATGGGTTTTGCGAGCGCCCAATGACCACGGTCTCGCTATTGCGCCATAAAAATAGCGTGTGCGAGTCGGGGTCGAGCGTATTAAATATCCAATCCTCGGTCGCAAGGTTAAACCAAGGGTTGGTCACGGCAGATTTTAAGATGCGCAGTTTCATTATCTATCCTTTTTCTCGAATGAATTTTCTAGATTGAGTGTTATCAATAGGGATTGCCATTCTTACCGATGCAAGGTTGGAATTCAATGGGGGTGTGGTAGGAAGGATGGTTTCGGATGCTTGTATATTGTGGTGTAGCGGGGAGTTTTTATGGAGATTTAGAGGAAAAGTGTTATAGATTTTGACGAATAAGTATTTTCTGTAGCCAATCCTGCTATCCGCTTGTATCTAACTTGTCGATGGCGTGCGGACTAGGTTGTCTCGTGGCGTTCCAACATTCGAGCGACCACCCCAGCATAGTCCGCAGCGCCATCATCTGCGTTAGGATACCGCTACTATCAGGGCTAGCGGAGATATCTTCTATTTAGTAAATATTAATCGTGTTTTACATTACGTTTGTTATACTAATATTAGTTTTGTACTATTGTGGACTGTTACTTTAGAC
>NZ_JBQSXK010000017.1:0-59898 GCF_052378115.1 Psychrobacter sp. AOP30-A2-5
CTAATAAGCGCATAGATACGCTGGTTGAGCCAACTGTTTTCGATATCATTTGGCGCAATTGGACGTTCTGATCCATAGTAAAAAGTCTTAATACGATCAGGATCAATATTATATGTCATGGTCATATAATTTTTAACTCCTTCCACGCGGTATCTTGATAATGTTTGATTTGCATTATTGTCTTCACGTTTGGATATATGCCCTTCAATATGCATAACAGCGTCCAAATGAACTTGCATTTTTTTGCCTGCGTTATCTAGCTGTTCATAATACTCACTTTTTATCTCACTGCTATTTTCATCATAATAGGCTCTAGCTTCCATCATAAATTCATTTTCACCAAAAAGTAAGGAATCTGGACACCCTCTTTCATCTATCACTACGTTAAAAGGTGTACCTGGACATTCATCTATATCATCGAGTACGCCATCGCCATCTGAATCAATCTCTGCTTGCATCGTCCTGATATTTTCATCTTTAGGTAGCTTTTTAGACGGCGCAGCTGTAGTGGTTTGGCAGCCAGCTAAAGCAATAGATGCTATTAATAATAAAACGCTATAAAGTCCCATCAGTAGCCTTCCTCTATACAATTAAATACTACTTTAGCATTCGTAAAAAATTAATTAAGAAAAGTATAACCTAAGCCATCTCTAGATTTTTTTCCACCTGACACGCCTTATCATGCCACTGGATAAACTCATCAATATGAGAAGGTGCTCCACTGCCACTTTCCCTAGCAACCTCTTTACCAACCATACTTTCGACATAATGGCATGCTCGATAGTTTTTGGCATACTTATCATAATCAGCCATCCATTGTTTGCGCGCTTTTAACTCATGTTGACGTTGCTCAATGCTACTATCTATATCTGTGTTCTCGGAGCCAAACCAAAAGTCCTTAGCAGGGATATCTTTAGCCAACTTCTTATTTTCAACTTCACTCATACGCCACGGCTTGGCAGTAATCCGCGCTCGAAAGCACTGTTGCACCTGACACAGACGGACATAATTGGTATCCGCATGGAAATATGCAAACCAACCTTCTACCACGTTATCACTTGGCGATACAACATCGTGAGTCGCAATAATACGAAAGCCTGCAGGTGTTTGATATAAACGAAAGCATTCGGTAGGATGATTAGCAATACGTTTTTTGATCAAATCCGTCATATAGGGCAGTAACGAGGCGGCGTCATCGGCATATTTTTGCGCGCGGGCCTTGTCTTTAACACTGGCTTGTTGCCACAAATAGACGGTCGCACCAAACATAACGACTAACAGCCATAACCATGACAACCCCAACCAAGCGATAATACTGGCGATGAGTATAAAAACAATAACAAAAGCCCAAACTTTTATTTTGGTTGTTGGATTGCTTTGATTAATGAGAAAGGCAGGCATAAAGCCATGATGGTTATAATCATCAGGATAGTTATGACGCAATAAATCATCATTATCAACATCAATAATGGCGATATTATCGACGTTAGCGACTTGTGCGCCATAGCTGTTGCGCGTGACAATGAGCTTCGTTACTGCTGCACTATTATTAGATAATTCATTTTTTGGAAAATCATGCTCATAAATAATCTCTTCACGAATAGGAATGCTATTGCCTTCGTTATACTCTTCCCTGCGCTCACGGCGTAAGATATCTTCACCTGCCAGCCAGCGATGATGCGCCTCATTGACTCGCAATTTAGCATGGGATAGCGCTTCCATTTGGCTGATATCTGACCAACCGTAACGTTTTATAGTGGCTTGCTTGGAAGGTTTACTAGACGTTTCTAGCGATTCAAAGCGCTGTTTGTGTTGCGCCCAGTATTTAGGGATGAGCATGAAGTTTACCTTCGAGTAGTTATTTTTATTTTATGGTTATTTATTAATAAATGACAAAAACTAAAACTCGATACACCTGTTTGAGCCTAGGTCATTTTGATGATAATTAGCTTTGTAGTTTTTTAAATCAGTTACTAAGCTATAAACTCTACGATTCATAGATCTGCCTTCCTCGGTATCAGAAGGTGCAATAGAACCTTTAATACCGCAATCGAGAGTAGTCAGACGACTAGACTCGATTTTGTGATTTAAAACTAGGTAGTTTTTAACAATGAGTGCTCTATTCTTAGCTAGTGAGTTTGATTGCAACATTGAGGTAGAAGCTTTATTGACCTCATCCTTCGAGACATGAGCTTCAATTTTCATAGTAGCCGTATCATAGTTATTCATTTGTTCTGCTACTCTATCAAGCTCATCATGATACTGTGGCAGTAATTCACTGCTGTCCTTGGTAAAAAAAGCACGATACTCCATCATTGGAGGCATACCAATAAGACTTGTAATCTCAGGACAACCTCTTTCGTCCACTACCACGTTCTCTGTCGTATTTGGGCATTGATCTAAATCATCAGGCACGCCGTCGCCGTCGCTATCTAAATTAATCAGAATAATTGGCAAATTAATAGTTTGAGCTTTTTGGTTAGACAAGTCATGTGTTTGACATGCGGATAGCGTTAAGACGCTGATTAAAACAACAAGTATACTTCTCAATAGCGTATTCATAAATTATTTCTTCTAAAGCTGCTGACAGACTTCTTTATAATGCTTCAAAGAATGCTGCTCATCAGGGTAATTCCTAGAATATGCTTTATCAGCTTCTATTACCGCCCCAAAAACTCTTTGATTCAACAATGACATTTCAGCAGCATGCTTTTCAGTTTCAATATTAGCACCTTCATTATTAACACCAAGCTGAATTTTATCCCTGCAATCAAACGCCAAAATTTTATCAGCAACAATCCCTTGCTCTACTAAATAATCTTTGACTAATTTCACGCGATTACTCGCTAAGCGTCTATTATTAGGCGTGGCGTTAGTGGCTTGACGGTTTTCAGCTTCAGCTTTGGAGATATGCCCTGATAAAATGGTAACTAAGTCAGGATTGTTACGCGTTTTTTCAGCGACCTTTTGTACTTCAGTTAAATAAGCTTCGTTGGTTAGGGTAATACTATCTGAGGTGAAATAGACTCGAATATCCATTACTAGTGACCCAATCAAATTGACCGCCACTGGACAACCATAGGGATCAACCTTGACCCCTTCAGCAGTGTTAGGACAGTTATCAATTTCATCGGGCACGCCGTCATTGTCTGTATCTGCAAGTGGTTCTATCAATACTTTAGGTGTGTTGTCTGCCTTTTTATCTATTGTATTATTTTTAGGTGTAGATTGGCAGGAGGCTAAAATAAAACTAGCTATTACGACAGCTATCGCCATCCATGACTGAGTCTTCATACGCCATCCTTAGTTTAGTTAATAACTTCATTCAAACCTCTAAACCCCACTCGCCTGTTTAGCAAACAAACGCATCAATGGCTTGATTTTGCCAACGCGATACATACCTTCATTACGAATTTGTTGAATAGGACGCATCTGTGCAAGTGACCCTGCAAATAGCCAGTTAAGCGCCGAGAAGCTGTGCATCATTAGACTGTTATGCGGACGGCGCAAACGCTCGTAGCTACGCAACGTTTGATTGCTGCCCCAGCTGGTTCCACCACTACGTTCAAAATCATGTGCCAATTGCTCGCTTAAAGTCTGTACATCGAGCATGCCCAGATTCAACCCTTGACCCGCTAACGGATGGACGCCATGCGCTGCATCACCGATCAAGACTAGGTTGTCCGCGACGTAGCTTTTCGCTTGTTGCGCGGTCAGTGGAAAGCTAGCGATTGACTCAATCTGAGTGATAGCACCTAACTCATAGTTACTGGCAGCAGCCAATTTATCAGCAATGACGCGCGCGTCCTCCTCTATCAACGCCAATGCTTGATTGCGCGGCAATGTCCATACGATCGACTGCCAATGTTGTGGGTTGGCTTTATCCTCATCGGTAATATCCGCTAACGGCAATAGTGCCAGCGTACCTGTGGGCAGCATTGCTTGGCGCGCAGTCGCTTGATGCGGTTTTTCGGTGTGAATCGCACAGCAAATAGCGGTTTGATTATAATCAAGTGTATCTAGCCCAATCGCCGCTTGCTGGCGCACAAATGAGCCACGACCATCAGCACCAACCAGCAGCATCGCATCGATAGCAGTCTGATTGTCTAACGTCACACGGTAGCCTTGATCTGCACCTAACCAATCCATGTTTGTGACTTTTTGCCCCGCGATAATGGTTAGATAGTCACTGACATCATCTTCATACAGGCGTTGCCACAATGCATGTTCAATGACGGCAGGCTCGACCATGCTACCGAGCATTTTCGGTAAATGACTGTTAGGATAATTATCAGCACTGTCACCAAATAATAGCTCGCCCATGCCATTCAGTTGCCATACCTGCATTTGTGAGTAGTCCGCTTTACGCTCAGAGGCAGCAATCTTTTGCCATGCGCCCACGTCTTTAAGTAAGTTAATACTGGCAAGACTCAAGGCATAAACGCGCGCATCCCGCTTGCCAAGCACCTGTTGCCATTCTGAGTCATCACGTGCAGGGCGAGCATCAATTAACGTCACGGGCATTTTTGCTTGCGCCAACTGTAAAGCAAGCGTTGCCCCAACAATACCGCTACCGATAATCAGCGTATGATTATTCTTCATAAGTTATTCCTATAGTTAAGTGCAATCGTATAGAACATTGGTCTAGACCGTTAATATACCGTGATATGGCAAACTAGGACTTTAATCCCATCGCGTAGTTAGCGACTAGTGGCTTAATATTTGGCAGTTTATCAAAGGCAACCAAGGCCACATTCCTTGCCAACTTGATGGCTGGATTAGGATGGGTAAAACCATGTACCACGGCATCACAGAAGCGAATGACGCGTTTTTGATCGCTTAGACGCGCTGTCTCATAGCGTTTTAACAGTTGCGTATCGCCGATGTCTTCGCCCTTTAGCACTTGCGCGCTCATCATTTGTGCCAGCACATGGGCATCGCGCATACAGAGGTTAAAACCTTGTCCTGCAACAGGGTGCAAAGTGTGGGCGGCATTACCCATGATGACACAGCGACCCTCGACTTGCTTGTCTGCCAGCACGCGTGTCAGTGGATAAGCGCCGCGGCGACCAGCAGCGACAAACGTGCCCGCACGCTCACCAAAGGCTTGCTGCAATGTCGCTAAGAAATGCGCATCGTCTGCTAAGTATTTATTTTCTTCCCCTTTTGGGCAGACCCAAACCACCGAGCGTCTATAGCCTGTCTGATAGTCATCATTGCCGTCACCTTCTGGATCGGTCAATGGCAACACCGCCAGTGGCCCTGCTGGACTAAAACGCTCTATCGCCACATGTTCGTGTGGCTTGTCCGTTTCTACCACACCGACGATAGCGGTTTGCTGATAATCAAAAGTCGTCGTGCCAATATTTAATAATTGGCGTACCGTCGAATCGCGACCATCACAGGCGACCAAAACGCTGGCTTGCAATTGCTGCTCATGCTCCTCTTGACCATAATAGTTAAAGCTGAGTGTCACCCCATCCGCTTGTTGGGTCACGGCGCTGACATTGGCATTATCGATCAAAGTGATTAATGGCTCTTGCTGCGCGGCTACTAAAAGCTTACGTCCGAGCCACGCATTTTCCATCACTTGTCCAAATGACTCGACCCGCTCTTCAGCTTTGTTTAATTGTGCACGCCCAAAGCTGCCTTGCTCACTAATTTGCACCGCATCGATACGACAAGCATGACTTTGCAACTCATCCCATAACCCAATCTCTTGATAAATCTGTACCGTACGACGTGACAGTGCTGTATTGCGGCTGTCTAAATAATGGCTGCTATTGCTGTCATCATTTGGACTGATGGTTGGATAGCTATTTTTTTCTAATAACGTGCTAGCAATACCGTGATGCGCTAGTAACAGTGCAAATGACAATCCCACATGACCACCGCCAGCGATGAGGACTTGCTGTTCAGTAGCTGCCTTTTTATGTTCAAACTTTTTTTTAGCATTCGATAAATTCACATCACTATTTTGCATTATTATTCCTAATTTTCATGTCTATTTTACGCTGTTGGGCGCACGCACTATAAGCGATGAATAATCGCTAGAATTATCTTAATTTTATAGGGAATAGTTAACATTCACACATCGGCATAGCCTTAGTCGAATACGTAATATGCCCTAACCTTCGTCAGCTTTCATCATTTTATTCATCTTTTAAACCTCGCGACGAAGTACTATGACATCCCCCATAGATTACCACAAATCACTCATCACTCTGTCGCCTTAACAGTAGCCAAAACGTATAACAGAAACGCTTGATTTCGTCACGCTCTAAACGTTATTTGCAATACTGTAACCCGCTCAAAAGTAGACATAAAAATATCAATGTCGAAAAGCGGTTGCAATCGTCGTACAAAAACAGTGTCATCTGTTCGACGTATGGCTTGAAATTTAAAATCTATCGACCATAATAAAGGCAAGACCGTTACTTATCATCACTCCTAAAACGAATAATAATTCTACCGTCATTTCTATCTCTATAACGTAAAGCCAAGACCATAACGACCGACCATTTTATCTCTTAAACCCGCAATGCCATCAAAACCAAATCATAGCGTTGGGGTACATAATAAAAGGATAATCGCTTGACTGATTCCATGAGCCGCCGTATAAAGTTTGAATCATTGACACCCGCACAGCTCAAAACCGTGCTTGGTGAATACAACAACCACATGAAATATATCCAACAACGCCTCGATATCAAAATCATGCAGCGTCAAGGTGACTTCTGCTTGAGTGGCGACATATCGAATGTCGAGCGCGGTGAACGTATTATTTATAAACTGGTAGACGAGGCACAGAATACCAAGGACATTAGCGCAGCGGAGCTACATCTTATTATCCAATCCAGCATTTCTCGTGATGAAGATATGGAAGCGGATGAGCAAGAAGCCAAGGATAATGCAGACGCTGAGGCGGACTTAGAATCAGCTCACGAGTTTACGCCAGTTAGCTTACGCACGCGTAAAGGTCGTATCATTCCTCGCGGTGGCAATCAGCAGACCTACGTCCAAAACGTACTGAACTCTGATGTCTCATTCGGTATTGGCCCTGCTGGTACGGGTAAGACCTATTTAGCCGTGGCTTGCGCCGTGGATATGCTTGAGCGTAATGAGATTGAGCGGATTTTATTGGTGCGTCCGGCGGTAGAAGCTGGTGAAAAACTGGGCTTTCTGCCAGGTGACTTGACGCAAAAAATCGATCCCTACTTGCGTCCATTATATGATGCGCTATATGAGATGATCGGCGTTGAAAAAGTGGGCAAGCTGATTGAAAAACAAGTCATCGAAATCGCACCCCTTGCCTATATGCGCGGTCGTACGTTAAACAACTCGTTTGTCATCTTAGATGAAGCGCAAAACACCACGCCTGAACAGATGAAAATGTTTTTGACCCGTTTGGGTTTCGGTTCACGAGCAGTAATTACAGGTGATATTACACAGGTCGATTTGCCACGTGGTCATAAGTCAGGCTTAGCGCAAGCAATGGAAATCTTAAGTGGTATTGAAGAAATTCATATCACCAAGTTTGATTCAAAAGATGTGGTACGTCATCAATTGGTACAGAAAATTGTAGAAGCCTACGATGTTTATGATGAAGAACAAGTAGCGTTAGAAGAAAAGCGTAAGTTTGAGCGCAGAAAAGAGCAAGAGCGTAAACAAGTTATTGCTAATGCTGCAGCCAAGCTATAAACGGTCTAGCCTGCTACTTAATTTTATAAAAATGCAAAGCCGGATTACTATCAGTAATCCGGTTTTTTACGACGAGAGCTTTTTAGATTTAGTCATAAGTTCTATCAGATGATAAAGCACACCATCTTACAATAAAGTAAAAGGATAATGGCATGAGCCAAGAGAAGGGTAACAACAGCTTTGACAACCATGATACAAATGAGCGTGCTGGCAATGATGCCAGTTTGGCAGCACTTGATATCAGTGCCACCAGTAGTATTGATGATGACATACTAGACACTTTTTATGATCGTAAGCACTTACAGTCTGTGATGATGGCAGCGTTGGATTATATCGATGGGCGCATTAAAGAAGGTCTAACGCTACCCTATTTTGTAGATATCGACCCTGAGCTATGGCAAGAGAAATCTAAAGTATTAGACATATACATTACCGATGAAATTGAGGGTCAGGCTTTAAATCTGGAAGCACGCGGTAAGGATTATGCGACCAATATTTTATCTTATCCAAGTGATCTGCCAGCCGCAATTATTGAGCTGATGCCAACGCTACCCCTCGGTGAGCTGGTCATCTGTCATGGCGTCATAGTACGTGAGGCCGCAGAGCAAGAAAAAACAACCGCACAGCACATTAGCCATTTACTGATACATGGTGTGCTGCACTTATTGGGTTTTGATCATGAGCTTGGACAAGCCGAGCAAGATGAGATGGAACGGTTTGAAATTGAGATTTTAGCAGGTCTCAGCCTTCCAAACCCTTATACTTAGTTCGAATTCTTAGCGACTAGTCTTTGGTCATCGGTAGCTTTTGTGCTTGACTCATCTGATTAATCATTTGATCTAATCCTTTGACATGGACATTACGCTGCGGGAATGGAATGTCGATTTTTTCATCATCTAAGGCGTATTTGAATTGCTCCAGCAAATCACACTGCATCGTCCACCAGTCAGCATTGGTTGTCCAAATATTTAGTGTCAAGTCTACTGAGTTATCACCCAAATTGGTGACACGTACGATAGGTTCAGGGTCAGTAAAGGCCAACGGATTATTTTTTGCCAAATTTAGCATCACGTTTTTGGCAGTTTTGATATCGGCATCATAGCCAATACCGACCGTGATATCGACACGGCGGTTGGGTAGCGCCGTATAGTTCGTCACAGCTGAAGTCGTAATATCACTATTTGGGATAATGATATCGTGATTGTTTATCGTCGTCAGGTGGGTATTGACCAAAGTGATTTCTGTTACAGTCCCTGTGTAGCTGCTGATTTGCACATAATCGCCGCGCACAAAGGGGCGAAACGTCACAATCATGATGCCAGCGGCAAAGTTAGACAACTGATCTTTTAGTGACAGACCAATGGCGACTGCGGCACCGCCCAATATAGCGACGACTGAGGTGGTCTGTACGCCAACCTTACTCAAGGCAGCTAATGCAACCACGACCAGTAGCACCCCGTAGATTAGACGACCTAAAAAGTTCGCAACAGTGTCATCTAAGCGACTACGCAACATCATTTTGTGAGCAACGGTGACTGCCTTTTTGGCAAGCCAGCGACCTACGACGAATATTAATATCGCTAGCGCAACTTTAATGACCAAGCTTAATGCGTTACTGGTTAAGTTGGCAACATCTATTGTAAAACCTAAAAATTCCATACTGACTCTTTATTTTATAGCGGTGTGTGGTATTCGTTTGTTATAAATATTGGTATCTTATCTGTTTGCAGCGTAGCTAATGCTCATCATCTACATATTGAATTCACTCTAATAAGTAACATCCACTTTATCGCTGTAACGATAGGTACGTATCAAACGCAGCTCAACAATATCTTCCATGTCTTTAGTGAATTTACCAAAGGGCGCTGCTTGGCGTACCGATTGTTTTGCTGCTTCATCTAGTAATGTGGAGTTGGAGCTTTCAAGCAGACGTATGGCTTTAATATTACCATCACTACTGATGATGACCATAAGGCGCACTTCGCCCGTGATACCTTGTGCCCGTGCCTGCATGGGATAATGCAAATTCCCAATGCGTTCGACATGCTCACGGAAGGTATTAATATAATCGGCCGCGGCACCACGCGTCGTCGAGTTGCTATCGACCGTCACTACTTTTGATTTGGTTGCATAAACTTGCTGACGTTGAGACAGCTGTGTCTCTAAAATAGCAATTTGTTTGCGCAGACGCTCTTCTTGCGCCATCATATCATCTTGTGCTTGCTTGCTATCATTATCAGACTCCACGCTCGCTTGACGCCAGCTTAAGGTGGTACGCAGATAGCTTTCTTGATAATGCTGCTGGCGGACTTGACGCTGCAGGCTAATCACATCTTGCGTCTCACTTATTTGCTCAGCAGACAATGGGCTGATTTGGTCGTTCTCTTGTCTTAATTGCTCCTCCACTGTGCCGCCACCTTCTTGGGAGGCATTAGCAATAAAGTGAGCGTCTTCATTTGGCTGCATATTGTCGGTTAGCGCTTTTGCCACATCTTGCATCATTGCCGCAGGATCTTTGCCCATCGAAAAGCCAATACCAAAAATAATAATGGCGTGTACGGCCACAGCGATAACGATGGCCACTGGTAAACTAACATCCCGCTTAGGTGCTTGCGCGGAAAAATGATAGCTTTGTGAATCTTTGATATAGGCCACAATAGGTCTCAGCTTATGAATATGAGCTTATAAATACAAGACAGCAAGTAATAAGCGTTATGATAATGGGCAGGATTTATACTGGCGCTATCATAACATGACATAGAATTCTGTCGCTAGCACAACCGTTGCCGACTCATTTTAATCCGCTCACACAGTATTTGTCTCCTTTGGTCAATTTATTGACGAGCGGAACCAGCAAAAATGATATAACACCAATGCGGTTATGTCATCGCTAGACCGTATTTTGAACATATAAGCATTGCCAATTAAATGATTTGCGACAAAACCCATGTGTCCATTTTGAAGCCATCATATTTGTTATATACTGTTTTATAATTTTTGTGTCATTAGGGCGGGTTAAACAGGCGTAAATAGACAGGGCAGATTATTGCTGATTTGGCAAAAACGCATACAATGACCACTCGCCAGCTTTCATTAAAGAACAGTCTGTCATTTTTTAATCAGTCGCTCTTTATGCCATTGAGTCAGCTACCTCCCCTATAATTATAAGGATAATAAGTTTGAGTGATTTTGATAACAGGGATAATTCAGACAATTTTGATGAATTTTTTGAAAATATGGGCTATCGTTTCGACGAATCATTTAGCGATGGTTGGGAGCGCCTTACCCAATCAATCAAACAGATATATCATAGAACGACTGATAAATTCGAAGATGAGTTGTCGCTGCCAGTGGCACAGATTTATGTCAATGATGCGCTGCAGAAGTTCGTCACTGATAATGTAAAAGCCATCTTAGAGCTGCGTGTTGAGATGCATGATGACTGGTTCCGCTTATACTGTACGGTCGATGCTGGTGGCATTTATGCAGAGGTGGCGAGTAATTTTAGTTTGATTCATGTACAGCTCGATCGTAACGTCCAGCGATTTGTCTTTGGTCAACAGACTTATACTGATGTGCTAAATCTACGTTGTGAGTCGTTTATTAAGCGCCAAGGTATCAAACTGTTTATTTGGTTTTATCACACTATTCTGAAAAAAGACCCTTTAGGCTTTATTCTCTCCTATATCAATATCGCCCGTGCAAAGGACGAGGTTATCTACCTTGATATCAATCGCTGGTTAAAAAAGAACAAAAAAATCATGAGCACTTTGCATAAAGTTCAAGTCAACTATGGCGAACTTGAAGAAGAGCAAATGATTTTGAAAACTCAAATCAATTATCGTGATTTATTGGCTGCCAGCAGTAACGAAGATATCATCGGCGATGATGATGAGCCTGAGCTGATGCAAGGCCCTATTAACCCAATAGATGATGCGACCGAACCGAGTCAGGTATAAATCCCTCAGTATAAAAATGACGTTTTTTAGTTAGCAAAAAAGCGCTGACACTTAGAGACTATTGTTGTCTTTTAGCGTCAGCGCTTTTTTATCAAGCAAATTTTCAATGGCTTCTAAAGCGTGCCGTCATCAATCATGCAACTACCAGTAATTTTCTACCGCAATATTGCCCTCGCCGCGACGATTCATCACCAAACCTAAAGTCTTGAGCGCTTCTTTGGTGTCTTCCACCATGTCTGGATTGCCACATAACATGACGTGCGTGCTATCAATATCTAAGGCAATCCCTGCGCGCTCTTGTAGCGTGCCATCCAGCAGCAGCTTGGGCAAACGCTCTGTCATTGCGCCTTCGACAGGTTCACGGGTAACGATGGGAATAAAGATTAGTTTTGCAGGATTGTCAACCAGAGAACCAAAGTCTTCTTGCAAGCTTTCAATCTTGTCGATATAGGCAAGCTCTTCTATCGAGCGCGCACTATAAGCCAAGATGATGTGCTCGTAATCTTCCCACGTCTGCAAATCTTGTAACATTGACAAAAATGGTGCCAAGCCCGTTCCAGTCGCGAGCAGCCATAAATCTTTTGGTAAAGGCTTTTGATAACGTGCTAACGTCAAAAAACCAAACGGCATAGTATTAAGCAGCAGCTCATCGCCCACTTCTAAATGCTGCAACTGCGACGTAAATGCACCATCGGGGATGACAATAGAGAAAAATTCTAATACTTCATCAAAAGGTGAAGAGACGATGGAATAAGCCCGAAAGATGTCTTCATTCAATGCAGCATCAGGTACATCGTTAACGGTGTCGCCTTGTTGCTGCTGGTAATATTTTAATTGACTGGGATTGACGCCCAAACGCACAAATTGACCCGCAGTAAACTTAAAGCTATCAGGACGGCTGACAGTGAAGCTAAATAGGTTTGGCGTCCACGTAGTCTTACTAAGCACGGTTACTGTCTGAATATTATCACTCATAAGAATTATCGACTCACTTTTTAGTAATCATTATTTTTATCAAGACTTTGAACGACACAAAATAAAAGATGCGCCAAGCTTATCATAAAGCTGGCGCATCTTGGGTTTCTGACCGTAATAACAGATAAGCAGCGGTATCAGCATACCCCTACTTACCCTTTTGCTATTTACCAAATACGTGCCAGACTTGCCCATTCAATCATGCTGTTTGGCAAGATACCAAAGAAGATAATCATCGCGGTCACCGCAATAACCATGATCCCGCCAGTACGCATCGCCCATTGGCTAGAAACGTCAAACTCAATGAACTGTTTCGGACGTTTAAAGAGGGTGAGCATCACACGTAAATAATAGAATAAGCCGATCGCACTACCCAAGATGATCATCGCTGCCAAGAACCAATTAGTTCCTTGTACCGCTGCCAATATCGCAAATAGCTTGGTAATAAAGCCAGCCGTCAAAGGAATACCCGCCAATGACAACATCATAATAGTCATAACCGCAGTCAATACGGGACGACGCCAGAATAGACCTTGATAATGGGTTAGCTCATCAGCTTCACCAGACAAGCGATAAGGGCTCGACATCAAGGTTACGACGCCAAAGGCACCGATAGAGGTCAAGGCATAAACCGCCATATACATACTAGAGATACTATCCGCTGCCGCGCCGATACTGACGATGACAATCAACACGTAACCCATATGAGCAATGGATGAATAACCCAATAGGCGTTTTAGGCTGGTTTGACGTACTGCCAATAAGTTACCGACTAAGATAGATAGAGTTGCCATGACCATGAGCAGCATCTGTACCGAGGGTAAGGCCAATAAAGACGTATCGATTAAGAAACGAACCGCTAAGCCCATCATAGCTACTTTTGATACCGATGCTAAAAAGGTAGCAATTGGTGCTGGAGCGCCTTCGTAAACATCTGGTGTCCACATATGAAACGGCGCAGCAGAGAGTTTGAAGGCGATACCGAACATCATCATCGCCGCACCAAGTATCAGAAGTGGCGACTCAAAAACATCACCCAATACCATACTGATTGGCTTAAAGGCGAGCGAGCCTACTTCGGCATAGATAAATGCCATACCCATGAGCAATGTCGCCGATGCCGTCGCTGACAGCACCAAGTATTTCAGCCCAGACTCTAGCGAGCGGTTGCGCATATAGGTATATGACAGCATACCGTATAGCGGTATAGACAGCATCTCTAAGCTCATAAAGAATGACGCTAAATGCTGAGCACTGACCATCAGTAAAGCACCAATCGTCGATAGCAACATGAGCAAATACAGCTCTTCTTTATTATCCTTGAGATTTGCCAAATACGCATAAGAGAGCGTACAACAAGCCAATGCACAGATAAAAATAATCACCATATTAAACTGAGCAAAGTTATCAATAACGAATAACTGCTCAGCGTTTGGTATGAGAGTACCGCTATTCACAATCCCTGTCATTTGCCCAATGAGGGTAAACAGACCAATATTTAAGCCGACGACCGTCATCGTACCAGTCACCATATGTGAGCGTTTAATTGCGATGGCAATCATGACCACCAATACCGTAATAACGACGGCAATGATTGGCGCATAAGGCAATAACCCCATCAAATCATTCATCGTAATATCATTCATGACTTAACGTGCCTCCATTGCATCAAGCAGTTGCGACGCATCTACTTGTGTGACTTGACTGTATATATAAGCGTTATTGATCCACTGCATCGCATGACTTGAGGTATCAAGGAACGGCTGTGGATATAGACCAAGCCATACCAAGCCTGCAGCGAGCATCAATAACAATGACAACTCACGCTTACCCAAATCTTTTAATGGACGCGTAGGCAAACCATGTGCTTTGGTTTCTTGCATGGCGACTGCTTCGATGTTGTTTTTGCCAAATAATGCACGGTGAATCAAAATAAGCGAGTATAGCCCTGCTAGTACCAGACTGAATGTTGCAAAGACCACAAATACTGGATACTGAGCAAAAGCACCAAATAAAATCATGAACTCGCCAATGAAGTTACCTGTCCCCGGAATACCGAGCAATGCCGCACAGAAGAACATCAGTATCGGTGCGTAGTAACGGAACTGACCCCACATACCACCCATCAAGGTTAGATCGCGCGTATGTAGACGCTCATATAACTGTCCTGCCATGATGAATAGCGCTGCTGAGCTTAAGCCATGCGCTAACATCTGAATCATCAGACCTTGCAAGCTGAGTAAGGTTCCAGCATAAATTGCCAATACGACAAAGCCCATGTGCGAGATACTGGTATAAGCGAGCAAACGCTTCATATCGGTCTGCATAAAGGCGAGCCATGCACCATAGAAGATACCAATCGTACCCAAGGTCATCGCAATCGGCGCAAAATCTTGTGATGCTGCTGGAAATAATGGCAAGACGAAGCGAATCAAACCATAAGCAGCCGTCTTAATGAGCACCCCTGCCAAATCCACCGAACCTGCCGTTGGTGCTTGCGCATGCGCATCTGGCAACCAGCCATGGAACGGAATAATCGGCAACTTAACCGCAAAGCCAATAAAGAAGCACAGCATGATCGGATATTCCCAGCCACCAAGTGACGTACCGAGCAAATCATTATAATTAAAGCTCACCACCCCTTTTTGAGCGTAGCTGATAATGACCAATATCAAAATACCGACCAGCATAATAAGCCCAGACGCTTGGGTATAAATAAAGAACTTAGTCGCTGCGTATTCCTTGGTTTTGCCAACCACATCATGACCCCAAATAGCGATCAAGAAGTAGATAGGAACCAGCATCATCTCCCAAAAGAAGAAGAACAAGAACAGATCAATGGCTAAGAACACACCAATGACGCCGCCCAAACTCCACAAAAGGTTGAGATGGAAAAAGCCGACTCGACGCTGAATCTCATTCCACGAACAAGCTACTGCGGCAATACCGAGCAATCCTGTCAACGCCACCATCATCAGTGACAAGCCATCCATCGCTAAATGGAAGCTAATACCAAAGCTCGGTATCCATGGCACACTAAATTCAGCGACCCAAGGCACAGCAGCGTCTGGCGCAATCACTTGCTTACTCATGCCACTAAAGTCGCCGTATTGCCACATCACTAGCGACAATACAAAGGTCAACGTCATACCGATTAGAGCAATCCAGCGCGGCAGACGTTTATTAAAGCGCTCGACCAACCAACATAGCAATCCCGCAATAAAGGGAATTGCAATTAATGCTGGTAGCATCCACGTTTGTTGTAACTCAATCATCTTATACCACCGTCATCATTACCAGCACTAGTAATACAGCCATGCCCAAGCCAAAGCTTGCAGCGTAACCTCGAAGTGACCCAGTTTGCGTCGCAGACAATACCTTATTACCAGCAGATGCCAGCTTAGGCAAGACGAGCCACGCTTTATCGATAGGGTCGGCTTTAAATAAGCGGCCGATGAACAAAAAGGGTTTTACAAAAATTACATCGTATAGCGCATCAAAACCTAGACCATGATAACACCAGTGATATAGCGCCCCACCAACACGTGAGCGCTTAAAGCGGGTGAGCATGCGACCTTTATCCACCACATATAATAGCGCCGCTATTATTAGACCAGCCAGCATCGCACCCATGGCGATAAACTCAGCCGTATGCTTACCATGCGCTTGACCAGCGACTTCCAATAAATGCCCAACACTCTCTGGCAAGACGCCTTGTAATGGCGGGGTAATAAATG
The DNA here is from genome assembly GCF_052378115.1 of Psychrobacter sp. AOP30-A2-5. Classification (NCBI taxonomy): domain Bacteria; kingdom Pseudomonadati; phylum Pseudomonadota; class Gammaproteobacteria; order Moraxellales; family Moraxellaceae; genus Psychrobacter; species Psychrobacter sp. AOP30-A2-5. The sequence goes on from NZ_JBQSXK010000017.1 coordinate 16,373, forward strand.
CGCCCACTGCCGTTGATAATACGAGCAACACACTAAGTGGTAGCCAATATGACACACCTGATAATTTGTGTGCATGCGTCTTTTCTTCACCAAAGAAGATAATCCAAATCATACGGAAGGTATAAAGCGCGGTTAAGAAAGCACCGAATACACCCATATAGAATAAGACCATATGACCGGTTGCATAACTCTCCCAAAGAATCGCTTCTTTAGAGTAAAAACCGACCGTGACCCAGGGTATCGCTGCCAATGCACCGCCACCGACGATATAGCACCAAAATACCAACGGTATCTTTTTACGTAGACCGCCCATCTTAAAGATGTTTTGCTCATGGTGTACCGCAAGGATGACTGCGCCTGATGATAAGAATAACAGGGCTTTAAAGAAAGCATGAGTCATCAAATGAAAGATTGCGCCTTGCCACGCACCAACGCCGAGTGCTAAGAACATATAGCCAATTTGGCTCATGGTTGAATAAGCAAGAATACGTTTGATGTCAGTTTGTGCCAGTGCACAGAATCCAGCAACGACCAACGTCAACGCCCCTACGCCGCCGACCCAATATAATAAAATACCAGGGGTCAGCTCAAACAATGGATGTAAGCGAGCGATTAAATAAACACCTGCGGTGACCATCGTTGCCGCGTGAATAAGCGCTGATACTGGCGTCGGACCTGCCATTGCATCAGCCAGCCATGTATGTAATGGCAGCTGCGCTGATTTACCCATCGCGCCGCCAACCAACATCATGGTGGTCAACATCATCGTTGGATTGTTGATATCAAACACTTCTGGTGCACGAGTAATAATTTCTTGAATATTAAGCGTACCAAATTCACGGAATAATAAAAACAGACCGAAGGCTAAGAATACATCACCCACGCGCGTCACCGTAAAGGCTTTCATCGCTGCAAGACCATTGGCGCGGTCATGGTAATAAAAACCGATCAGTAAGTACGAACAGATACCAACGCCTTCCCAGCCAAGATAAAGCAAGAACAAGTTATCTGCCAAGACTAGCAATAACATGCTGGCGACGAACAAGTTCATATAGCTAAAGAAACGGGCAAAGCCAGTGTCGCCTTTCATATACCAAGCGGCAAAGAGATGGATTAAAAAGCCAATCCCAGTGATGACACCCGTCATCGTCAGTGCCAAACCATCAAAGCTCAGACCGAAACTTGGGGCAAAATCTCCGACTTGGAACCATGTCCACAGCGGAATCTCTATGACTGTTCCTGCTGGATTATTGGTTAAAAAAGTATAACTAACGATTAGCGTGCATAGTGCTGATAACAGCATACTACCGACACCGACAATCGCTGCCACCTGCTCTGTTAGCTTATCGCGCATAAAGGCTAAAATCAAAAAGCCAACGAGCGGGAATATAAAGGTTAATGGTAATAAACTCATGACATCATCCTTTCATCTCATTGGCGCTGTCGACATCGAGATGCCCACGCTGATGATAAAACCGCAATAATATTGCCAAACCAATGGCGGCCTCTGCTGCTGCCAAGGTCAAAATAAAGATAAACATAATCTGTCCATCTGGATCAACCCAACGACTACCTGCCACCACAAATGCTAATGCTGTTGCATTCATCATGATCTCAAGGCTCATTAGCATAAATAGGAAGTTACGTCGTACCATGACGCCGCACAGACCAATGGCAAATAAGATACCTGCCAAAATCAGTCCATGGCTCATGGGTATCATGCCCAGTACATTCTGCGCCTCAGCAACTGGCTGTACTAAGCCTGCTACCTCGTGGGCAAACGGCACGTTTGACACATCTTGTGCCACGCTCGCTGCTAGTACCATTAGTCTGACTCCTTGCGCGTGACTTTATTCACACCCAGCTGCGTACCTACATTCATACTTACATAGTCATGCGGGTCAACATCTTTATATTCGTAAGATTCTGCCATTTTCGCCGCGTCAGCATCTATCGGCATGCCGTGATCATCGTAGTGTTTGATACTTGCGACATTAGCATTAGATCCTTGACTACCATTACTGTGGTTTGCATTAACAGTAACCTCATCAGCGATAGACTCTTTACCCAAATGATAAGCGGCGACTAAGGCTGCCAATAGTAGCAATGCAGCCACTTCTATCAACATCACATATTTAGTAAATAGCACCGTACCGACTGCTTTGGCAGATATTGTCGAGCCACCAATCATTGCCGCTTCGTCATGACCCATACCAATCATCGCATACAGCACAACCGCGATAATAATCGTTAACCCTGTCGGTAGCGCCCAAGTGCCCGCATCAAGCCAGCGCTCTTCACGCTCATCATTGCTCATGCCTAAATTAAGCATCATAATAACAAAGACAAATAGCACCATAATGGCGCCGGCATAGACGACAATCTCTAACGCACCAGCAAATGGCGCGCCTAGGACGAAAAATATCCCTGCGATTGCCAGTAATGACACAATCATCGATAAGATAGCATGCACTGGATTGGCCTGAGTCACGACGCGCAGACTGGCAAATATGGCCACTGCTGCAAGCGAATAAAACCCCGCCAGTTCAGGATGGTTCAAAATATTCATCATGGTAGCAAGCTCCTTAGATCAATCGGTGCAGCTTCGTTTTGTGCTGCGCCTTTTGGTTTGTCCGCTACCGCCATACCCGTCACACGATAATAGTTATAATCAGGATATTTACCCGGCCCTGAAATGAGCAAATGCTCTTTTTCGTAGACCAAGTCTTGGCGCTTATATTCACCCAACTCAAAGTCAGGCGTCATTTGAATGGCTGTCGTTGGACACGCCTCTTCACACAAGCCACAAAAAATACAGCGCGAAAAGTTAATTCGAAAAAACTCTGGATACCAACGACCGTCTTCACGTTCCGCTTTTTGTAAGGAGATACACCCTACCGGGCATGCCACCGCACACAAGTTACAAGCCACACAGCGCTCGTCTCCATCAGGGTCACGCGTTAGAACAATACGTCCACGAAAACGCGGCGGCACAGGTACCGGCACCTCAGGATAAAGGATGGTGTCACGCGGTCTGAGCGCATGACTATTGACCATCCACATGCTGCGGACAATGGTAAATAGTCCAATGACGGTCTTTTTTATGGTAGTAAACATGGGATTATTATCCTTATCAGCTTTACCCTAGTTCATCAATGATGGCTAGTGATGGCTACTAGTAATGATTACAACGTTGGGGAAAAGATCAAAATGACCGCAGCAGTAACCAACAGATTAATCAGCGTTACTGGCAGACAAACTTTCCAGCCAAAGTTCATCACTTGATCATAACGCGGACGCATGAGTGAGCCTCGAGCCAAAATAAACATGGTCATAAAGAACAGCGTTTTAATCATGAACCAAAAAGCTGGTGGAATAAATGGAATATCTAAATTAAAAGGTGCAAGCCAACCACCAAAGAATAAGCACGTCATCAAGGCAGAAATCAGTACAACGTTGACATATTCGCCAATAAAGAACATACCGAACTTCATGCCAGAATATTCGACATGATAGCCTTCAGCCAGCTCTTGCTCTGCTTCTGGCTGATCAAATGGATGTCTATGGGTAACGGCAACACCAGCAACGACAAAGGTCAAAAAGCCAAAAAACTGCGGAATGATATACCAGCCGTCGATTTGCGCCTCAACAATGGCGCGCAAGTTAAATGAGCCTGTCAATGCGACTACGCCCATCAGTGATAAGCCCAAGAAGACTTCATAACTGATCGTTTGTGCAGCAGAGCGCAAACCACCCAGTAGCGAGAATTTATTGGCAGACGCCCAACCACCGAACATCACTGCATAAACGGCAATACCTGCCATCGCAAAGAAGAACAGAATACCGATATCCCAGTCAGCAACACCAAGCGTTGGCGAAATAGGAATAATGGCAAATGAGGCCAGTGCAGTGAACATCGCGACCGCAGGTGCCAACGTAAACATAAACTTATCGGTAAAGTTTGGCGTCCAATCTTCTTTAAAGAAGATTTTGAGCATATCCGCGACTAGCTGCAACGAACCAAAGGGTCCGACGCGGTTTGGACCGTAACGATCCTGCCATAAAGCTAGCATGCGGCGCTCATAGACAATCATCATAGCGGCAACCATAACCACGACCAAGAAGATGACTAGTGATTGCCCGACCATAAATAAAATGGACCAAGCATCAAAGCTCATGCTACCAGCCAAGAAGCTTGGCACATCAGGGATAATACGGGTAACTTGCATATTACACCTCCTGTGTGGTGGTCGGTGCTGTGTTCATTTGCGCAGCATCGTTATTGTTCATCATATCGTTAGCCATGCTACCCATCATCGTCACTGGTGCATCCACTTTGCGAACCGACGCTGGCATTGATGGATGAATGATACTCACCTGCCCAACTGGGTAACCGATACAGCCTTCTGCTAAATAACCGACAATCTGTACTGGCAAGGTGATTTGTTGCTTATCGATTTCAATCGCTAAGTAATCGCCATTAGCGATGTTCCAGTCCTTAGCATCATCCATCCCGATACGCCATGCAGCAACAGGCAGTTGCTTCGCAACCACTGGGCTACGTGACGCCATCATAGAGCTGGCATAAATATTATGGATAGGCACCAGTTTGGCTTGTCCTTGCTGCATATCCGTCGTCGTCACAGATATAGCATCTGGTGCAACATATTGACGTGTTTCTAAACGTGCTAGCTGATCGAACATGCGCACACCTGGATCACCATTTTTCAGATAACCGCCGACCTTGTCTTGGTATTTGTTCCACGCTTGCGGTGAGTTCCAACCTGCCGCATTGGCAAAAGGAATCATCGAGCTTGGTGTTTCTTTACCGCTATAACCTTCCATTGAAAAGGTCAGACCAGTGTCCAAATCTTTCGGCTGCATTGGCTCGTGCACTGAGATTGGCGCGCGCATAGCAGTACGACCTGAATAACGGCGCGGCTGACGTGCAATCTTAAGACCTGTCATACGGTAATCGGCATCAGGAGCAGCATTTTTAATACCAGCAAGCTTAGGATGCGTTACGATCAATGCATTGATAACGTCATCTAGCTGCGTCCAATCAACATCACGACCCCCGATGCTGCTATGCACGGCATGTAACCAGCGCCAGCCCTCTTTAATACTGCTCATTGGATGGTAGTATTCGTTGTCGTAAACTTGGAAGAAGCGCTGTGCACGACCTTCAGCCGATATCAACGTACCATCCGCTTCAGCAAAGCTTGCTGCTGGCAATACGATATCGACATCTTTATGCCAATCAAGCAGCTGGTGATCTAAGGCAATGACAGTCTTATCGGCTAATAGTTGAGTCAACTTACTGGCATCGATGGCATCTGTTAGCTGATTTTCGGCAACAATCACCACATCAAAATCAGTGGCCAGTAGCTCTTCGACTGATTGACCGCCAAGCATGCAAACACCCATGCTGTTGGCATCGGTAACCGTTAGGTAAATACCTGCTTGTGCCTGATATTTATTGTTTACTTCTTTCAGCTCAAGTTTTTTAGCAGGAACGCGTTCTACATTGTCTTGCGTTTCTGTATCAACACCGGTTTCAGGTTTGTTTGGTTTAGCGGATAGCTCTTTATCTTCTATTTGCGCTTGCTCATCATGGACTTGAGCATTATACGTGTCCACTTGCTGCTGCTCAGTCGCTTTAATGGCTGAGCGTTTTTGGGTCAATGCTTGAGTAATCTGCGCCGCTGCTTCGATCAATACGGTAGACGATAAGCTGCTACCCGAGATGACCAGTGGCTTATCCGCTTGAATCAAGTCATAAGCGATTTGCTTCGCTAATGCTTGCATACCGTCAGTCTCAGTACTGGCATTAGTACTAGTAGCAGTATCGACATCTTGCTCAGCTGCTTGTGGATCTGCGATTTCTGCGAAATCATCAGCGAAATTGGCAATTTCATCAGCCACTTTAAAGCCAAGCTTAGTGATATCTTCAGGCGTTGCTACGACACTGACTTTACTGATGTCTTCTAGCTTAGTCTGTACCACGTCGATGACATAGACTGGGCTTAGCGCATCTTGAGCAATACGTTTAACAGGCTCGGCAAGCCACGGCTGCGTTTGTAGCGCCGCTGCCATTTTCAGGCCTTCGTTTTTTGCCGCTTGGCGTACTGACAACGCGACACGTGATGAAGTTTGGGTGATATCTTCACCCAATACCAACACCGCATCATAACTTTCGATATCAGTCATGCTTGGGTTATAAATGCCATCAGTACTCAATACTTCGATGCATTTATTAACCAATGCTTGCTGCTGATGATTGAGACCTGTTGAAAACTTATCAAAGCCAACCAGATTTTTTAGTGCAAAGTTGGTTTCTAAACTGGCACGAGGTGAGCCAATACCAATGACTTTTTTGTCTTTGAGTCGTTTGATGGTTTCATCAAGTGCATAGTCAATATTGATTTTGACATGCTTATCGTTGATACGCTCAAGCGCTTGGGTTGGACGATCGTCACGATTGACATAGCCGTAACCAAAGCGACCACGGTCACATAAGAAATAGCGGTTCACTTCACCGTTGTAGCGGTTTTCGATACGGCGCAATTCACCATAACGCTCACCCGGTGAGATATTACAACCTGCTGAGCAACCATGGCAAATGCTTGGTGCATACTGCATGTCCCACTTACGGTTGTAGCGCTCTGAATGCGTTTTATCGGTAAATACACCCGTTGGGCATACTTCCGTTAAGTTACCTGAGAATTCGCTTTCGAACTGACCATCTTTGTCACGACCAAAGTAAACGCGGTTGTTTGAGCCGTAAACACCCAAATCTTCGCCGCCCGCATAGTCTTTATAAAAACGGACACAGCGATAGCAAGCGATACAGCGGTTCATCTCATGCGCGATGAATGGGCCAAGCTCTTGGTTATGATGGGTGCGTTTGGTAAAGCGATAACGACGACGGCTATGACCTGACATATACGTCATGTCTTGCAGATGGCAATGTCCGCCCTCTTCACAAGTTGGACAGTCATGTGGATGGTTGGTCATCAGTAGCTCAACCATCGACTTGCGGAATGCTTTGGCTTCATCGTCAGTGACAGAGATATACATGTCATCGCCCGGAGCGACCATACATGACATCACAAGACGGCCGCGACCTGCTTCCATGTCTTCTTTATTTTGGAATTGCTTGACCGCGCACTGACGGCACGACCCTACTGAGCCAAGGGCTGGGTGATAACAAAAATACGGCACATCAATGCCGAGTGATAAGCAGGCTTGTAGCAAGTTATCTGCGCTATCTACTTCGACAGTGGTTCCATCAATATGTATGACTGCCATGCCGCTCTCCTTATTTCACTTCTGGCTGTTGATTGGCTGCCGCATCAATGACATCGACACCAACCGCCTGCGCGATTTTTTGATCAAACTCTGGACGGAAATATTTAATCGCACTCATCAGTGGTTCCATCGCACCTGGCGCATGTGCACAGAAAGTTTTACCAATCCATAAGTCACGCGTGAGGCCTTCTAGTTTTTCGACATCGCCGACTTGCCCTTCACCATCATTGATAGCGGTAAGCAATTTGACACCCCAAGGCAGACCGTCACGGCATGGCGTACACCAACCGCAGGATTCGCGTTGGAAGAAAATCTCGAGATTACGAACGAGTGGCACCATATCTTGTGCTTCATCAACGACCATAATTAGCCCAGTACCCATACGGCTACCTGCTTTTTGAATGGTGTCAAAATCCACCACCACATCTAAATGCTCAGTGGTTAAAAAGTCAGTAGAGGCACCGCCCGGTAGCCAAGCTTTGAGGGTTTTACCATCTTGCATACCACCCGCTAAATCTTCAATGATTTCGCGTGCCGTATAACCAAACGGTAACTCCCACAGACCTGGGTCATTGACTAAACCTGAGCAGCCAAACAGTTTGGTACCCGGTGTCTGGCTCTTGCCTTTGATGTTAGATAATGACTGATACCATTCAACACCATGGTTTAGGATGGCTGGCATGTTACACAAGGTTTCAACGTTGTTGACGACGGTTGGACGACCCCATGCACCAGAAATTTGCGGGAAAGGTGGCTTGGTACGTGGATTAGCACGGCGACCTTCTAAGCAATTAATCAATGCGGTTTCTTCACCGCAAATATAACGTCCAGCGCCAGTATGCACATGCAGATTAAAACTAAAATCTGAGCCTAGAATGTTCTTGCCCATGAGATTGTTAGCCAAGCATTCTTCGATGGCAGTGACCAGACGCTGGGCGGCTAAGATATATTCACCACGGATAAAGATATAACCGTCAGTCGCACCAATCGCATGTGCGGTAATCAACATACCTTCAATCAGCTGAAACGGTAGACGCTCCATCAATAGACGATCTTTAAAGGTACCCGGCTCCATTTCATCAGCATTACAGATGAGATAACGAGGTAAACCATCTGGTGGTGACATGAATGTCCACTTCAAACCAGCATTAAAACCTGCACCGCCGCGACCTCTGACGTTGGCAGCTTTGATCATATTCCCGACTTCTTTAGGCGATTGACTCAAAGCTTGCTTTAAGCCATCAAAGCCTTTTAACGACTCATAGGTGGTCAAATCTAGTACGGCATCATGATGTGCTAGACGCCATGTTAACGGTTTGGTTTCGCTAGTCGCTGTGGCTTTATCACCATAAATTGGAATGCGCTGCTCATTGAGCTGGCTAGGTGCTTTGCCTTGACTACGTTGAGCAATCTGCTCTGAAAGCGTTAATCTCATGCGTATAGCTCCAATAATTGCGTGACTTCTTCGGGCTGTACTGGACCATAGGTGTCTTCGTCAATCAACACAGCAGGGCCTTTGTCACAGTTACCTAAGCAGCAAATTGGCAATAGCGTAAAGCGACCATCAGCCGTCGTCTGACCATACTCAATACCCAGCTGCGATCTGATCTCAGCAGACAAGGCTTCATAGCCTGTCAAGAAACAAGCCACTGAATCACAAATAAGGATGACGTGGCGACCGACAGGCTGACGATAAATACGGTTAAAGAAAGTGGCGACTCCGTCCATATCTGACATCGGAATGTCTAGAATATTGGCAATGGCATTCACTTGTGCGTCATCGACCCAGCCGTTGCGCTTTTGCACAATCTTTAGCGCATCGAGCGAAGCAGCACGCGCTTGTGGGTAATGGTGCATAAACTCATGAATAGCCGCAATTTCCTCGCTAGTGAGGATGCTTGCCACATCTACTTTTGGCATTTTGTCGGAAACAATTTTCATAGTCTTCTATCTGTCCTCACTCATCACGCTTTATCAGCTAATAACGACAGTCTTATGAGTGTCGCTACATGGCAAGATATCAGCATTTTGGTGTGCCATTTGGCAATGATATATTGATAAACGTATTTCTTTAATAACGATAATTTTCTGATCAAAGCATTAGACTAAAGTATTAGCGATCACGGTACTAACGATCACAGTCGGCCATTACGATATCAATCGATGCCAAATACATGATGGCATCAGAAACGAGCGAACCATTAATCACCGATGGCATCTGCTGTAAATGTGCAAACGTCGGCGTACGGATACGGGTACGATAGCTCATCGTCGCCTTATCTGAGGTGATGTAATAGCTGTTCAAACCTTTGGTCGCTTCTACAATTGTCGTACACTCGCCCGCTGGCATCACAGGACCCCAAGATACTGAGATAAAGTGATTAATCAAGGTTTCAATATCGTTTAAGGTACGGTCTTTTGGCGGTGGTACAGCGAGTGGATGATCGGCTTTATAAGGGCCTTGTGGCATATTGTCCATACACTGGCGAATGATACGTAACGACTGACGCATCTCTTCGACCTTGACCATACAGCGATCATAAGCGTCACCGTTGTAACCCACTGGCACTTCAAAATCGTAATTCTCATAGCCCATGTATGGACGCGCTTTACGCAGATCAAAATCAACGCCTGTCGCTCGCAGACCAGCGCCCGTCACGCCCCAAGCAAGTGCTTGCTTAGCATTATACTGCGCAACACCTTGGGTACGACCTTTGAGCACGCTATTTTGCAATGCCGCTTTGACATATTCGTCCAAGCGTTTTGGCATCCAATCCAAGAATTCGCGAACCAGACGCTGCCAGCCACGTGGCAGATCAGCAGCCGTACCGCCGATACGGAACCAAGCAGGATGCATACGATAGCCAGTCACGGCTTCGATGACGTCATAGGCTTTTTGGCGATCGGTAAACATATAGAATACCGGGGTCATGCCGCCCGCATCCTGAATAAACGTACCAACAAACAGTAAGTTATTGGTAATACGAAAAAACTCGCTCATCATCACGCGAATGGTTTCAGCGCGCGGTGGAATCGTAATTCCAGCAAGCTTTTCAACCGACATGATGTACGGCAGCTCATTCATCACGCCACCGAGGTAATCGATACGGTCGGTATAAGGAATAAATGAATGCCAAGTTTGACGCTCAGCCATCTTCTCTGCGCCGCGATGGTGATAGCCGATATCAGGGATACAATCGACGACTTCTTCACCATCAAGCTGTAGTACTAAACGGAATGCACCGTGAGCAGAAGGATGGTTAGGACCGATGTTCAAGAACATAAAGTCTTCATCACGACCTGAACGCTTCATGCCCCACTCTTCTGGGACAAAACGCAAGTTTTCTTGCTCGTATTGCTGCTTGGCAGTGTTCAAGAAGTACGGGGTAAATTCCGTTGCACGCGCATGATACTCTTTACGCAGTGGATGACCTTCCCAGTATTTTGGTAATAGAATACGGGTCAAATGCGGATGACCGGTAAAGACAATACCGAACATGTCCCACACTTCACGCTCGTACCAGTTGGCATTTGGCCAAATCTGCGTAGCGCTCGGTACATTGACATCGTCTTCACTCAGCGCGACTTTAATACGCACATCACTATTACGCTCAAGCGACATTAGGTGATAAAACACTGTAAAGTCACTGTCAGGCAACCCTTGGCGATGCTGACGCAGACGCTCATCTATCGCTGACAAGTCAAATAGCATGACGTATGGCTGGGGTAATTTACGCAGGTATAGAAGAATATCCAGCAAATCAGCACGTGCCACCCAAACCGTTGGAATCTCATCCACAGTGTGCTGCACGACAAACTTACCGGCATACTTCTGCTCCAGCTCGGTGATAACCGCTGGAACAGGCTTAATGTTAGGATCTATGTTTTCGACTACCGTGACCATGAATGATGTATTCCTTCATTAATCATCATTGAGCTATGTTGAGCCTAACCGAGCTACATTAATCATAACTGAACCATGTTAATCATAACTGAACTACGCTAAACATAAGCGAACTACGATGAATATATGCGTACTGAGCACTTTTACGGATTGTGTATGATTGAGCCAAACTAAAACATGATATAGCCAAATAATTTATGCCTAAATGCTGTTTATCACATGCAGTTTGGCTACAGGCTCGCTGATTAAATACTGTCTGGGCTACGCAAGTTTTTCACAGCGATACGATCTGCTTGCTTACGGTCACGCTCAGGCGTCATTTGTGGCTGATAAATACCCTGATCATTGACATGAATACCTAGCGGGCGACGCTCTTTAGTAATCGACTCTTGCAGCAACATCAAGCCTTGGATCAACGCTTCTGGACGCGGCGGACAACCGGGCACATAGACATCAACAGGGATAATTTTATCCACGCCTTGCACGACCGAATAGATATCATACATACCGCCAGAGTTGGCACAGGCGCCCATCGAGATAACCCATTTTGGCTCAAGCATTTGCTCATACAGGCGCTGAATAACCGGTGCCATTTTGACAAAACAAGTACCAGCAACGATCATCACATCCGCCTGACGGGGCGACGCGCGAATGACTTCGGCACCAAAACGTGACAAATCATGAACGGCGGTTAGGGTGGTGGCATATTCGACATAACAGCAAGAGGTACCAAAGTTAAATGGCCAAAGTGAGTGCTTGCGCCCCCAGTTTGCTGTTGAATGGACGAGGTCTTCGAGACGACCCATAAAGACGTTTTTATTCACTTCGTCTTCGATTGGATCATTGACCGTTTGACTGGTCTGTGCAGGATAGACATCTGCATCAGGGTTGGCTTTTGTTAATGTGTATTTCATAACATACAACCTTTATATTAGGCGAAGCGCAGCAATCATCTTGCTTTCACTATCGCCTTAACTTCTATTATTAATAAGCGACCATTTTGCAGTAATGTGCCACAAGACCGTCAAAAGCAATTAGCGTTTGACTTTGTCTTGTTGCGCAGATGTAGCAAAATCCATGGAAGTCACATTACCAGTAGTATTAATATGATCGATATTTTGCAAGTGACGACGGTTGGTCTCGATATTGTTCGAGACATTAATCTGCCCTGAAGACTGGGCTGGTATCTTGCCAGTTGGATCGACCATCAGCTCATCGACGCCATCAAACTGCGTAATATCTGCCAAATTAAAACCTGCTGGAGCTGCATATAGACGTGGTTGCTTGCGGCGCTTGTCCGATGGTGCCCAATTCATCGCACCCAGACTGAGCTCGTATACCAAGCCTATAATCAAGATGGTAATGAATATCGCGGCAGCGGCAAAGCCCAGCCAGCCTGCTTCACGTACTGAAACAGCATAAGCGTACAAATATAGTGCTTCTAAATCAAAGATAACGAAGAAGATTGCCACCAAATAGAATTTGGCAGACAAACGAATACGGGCGTTGCCAGCTCCGACAACACCCGCTTCAAATACTTCTTCTTTTTGTGAGCCCTGAGAGCGACCGCCAAGCAAACGCGGCACAACCAGCATAAAGACCACTAGCCCAATGGCGGCTAAGATAAAAGCAATGGCTGACCAATTAAAAGCAGACATGATAATACGTGCTCCTCACCCAATCGAGTGTCAAGCGCAGCGCGCATACTCACAAACTATAGAGTGGTAATAGCGACTGGCATAACGCAGACGAAAACACAAAGTAACTGCCATTGGGTCTTAATAACTCAATGGCTCATATAGATACTGTGCTGGTAATAACCAATTATCAAGCTTATTGACGACGATGTCAGACATGACCAACTATAGATACTCCGATGTATAACGGAGAAAGGCTGGTCGCCTAACGCATCTTCTAACAACGTAAGATCAACGTATTAAATCAATATCATATTCGATAGTTTATTTAATTGATTTAATAGCTCATTACACGTGGTCAACAATGACGAGACAACTGGCATAAATTATTTACGTACTATACGCATATCAGTGCCTAAAAGCTAGTTTTTAACTGTATTGAACGGTCACTTTATAGGTGAAAGAAACATGTTTTTTTTGCCATGAATTATGATATAGACGTTACCTTATATTAAGCCCAAATCCACATTTTTGAATGGACGCTAGTATATATAGTATAAGTCACGAAAAATTAACGCTTTTTTACTGGGTGCCGATCCTTGAACTCCTCCCCAATGTGACAGTTTTTGCTTTATAATAACCCGCCTAATTGCATGGTAGTATCAGCGGCTGTTTTAACGATGGCTCTCTTGATTAATTGTCACAAAATATTAATGGTCATGAGCGTGATTAGCGGATAGGTTGATTAACCTTATCGACGCTATGTTTTGATATTGAGATGATGCAACCAACTATAATGCTATGTTGCCATTTTGCGCTATCGATCTGCCTCATACGTGCTGTTTTTATCTCACTGAGCAACGCTTGATATCAACACTCGCCTTTTTTGCTTTCTTTTTGCTTTTGTCTTACAGGTCACCTTATGAGTCAACTTAATCCCAAACAACAAGAAGCGATGCTCTACGTATCCGGTCCATTGCTTGTGCTAGCAGGTGCCGGCTCCGGTAAGACATCGGTGATTACCCGCAAGATTGCCTATCTAATCGAAGAATGCAACATGCCAGCCGAGCGTATCACCGCGGTGACCTTTACCAATAAAGCGGCGCGCGAGATGAAAGCCCGTGTCAGTAAATTGCTGCCGAGTGAAAAAACTCGCGGGCTGACGGTGTCTACCTTTCACCAATTTGGGCTACAGTTTTTGCGCTATGAGCTGATTCATACACCACTCAAGGGTAACTTCTCCATCATGGACAGTGACGACAGTAAGCGTTTGCTGATGGAGCTGATGATGCGTGATAATTTAAGCGGCGCTGAAAGTCGTGAATTGGTCGGCAAAGCCATTAAAATGATTTCTGACTGGAAAAACGATCTGATTGAACCGGATAAGGCGATGGAAACCTTAGACGATCCAGAAGACATGATTTTTGCGACCCTCTATGCCTTATATGAGCGCAATTTGCGTGCTTATAACGCCGTTGATTTCGATGATTTGATTGTCCTTCCGACCAAGATATTACGTGAAAACAGAGAGCTGCGCGATAAATGGCAAAACCGTATTCGTTACTTACTCGTCGATGAATATCAAGATACCAACACCGCCCAGTATGAGATGATTAAATACTTAGTCGGACCGCAAGGGCGTTTTACCGTCGTTGGCGATGACGATCAATCTATCTATGCGTGGCGCGGTGCAAAACCGGAAAACATGGCGCTACTCAAAGAAGATTTCCCAAAACTCAAAATCGTCATGCTTGAGCAAAACTATCGCTCGACCACGCGTATTTTGACCTCTGCCAACGCTGTTATTACCAATAACGAGCATTTATTTGAAAAGAAACTCTGGTCAGATAAAGGTCAAGGCGAAAAAATTCGCATTATTAACTGTCGTAATGATGATGATGAGTCTGAGCGTGTGGCAAAAGAGATTGTCACTCATAAACTGCGTTTCGGTAATGAGTGGGAGCAATATGCCGTTCTTTATCGCAGTAACTTTCAGGCGCGCATGCTAGAGGCGCAGTTGCGTCAACTGCAAGTGCCCTATAAGTTGTCGGGTGGTCAGTCGTTCTTTGCGCGTAGTGAAATCAAAGACATCATGGGCTATCTACGTTTGATTCTGAACCCTGAAGACGACAGTGCGTTTTTACGTATTATCAATACGCCTAAGCGTGGAATGGGGCCAGCAACGCTAGAGAAGTTAGGCTTATTTTCACAAGAGCATAGCATCTCGCTACTCGCTTCTTGTACGCATGCAGGGCTCGCGCATGTTTTACCGTCGAAGGCTTATGGTACGATAAAGGAGTTCGGTGAGTTTATTGAACATTATACGCGTGAGCTCGATCAGCATCCTGACCCTGTGCCTATCGTCCGCCAAATGATTGATGAAACGGGTTATATCGACTTTGTGCGTAGCGACGCCAAAACGCCGCAACAAGAAAAAAACCGTATCGATAATATTGATATGCTCTACACTAGTATTCAATCGCTGATTAATCGCGCCGAAGAAGACGAAGATCGCACCATTGATACTATCATTCGTAAGCTGGTGTTGCTGGATATGCTCGAGCAACAGCAAGAAGAAGAAAACACCAACAAGGTTAACTTGATGACCTTGCATGCAGCAAAAGGTTTGGAATTTGATTTTGTGTATATCATGGGGCTTGAGGAAGAAATGCTACCGCACCGCAATTCTATCCTAAGCGAGACGGTCGAAGAAGAACGGCGCTTGATGTATGTCGGCATTACTCGTGCGCGTCGAGAGCTGACATTGACACTAGCGACTCAGCGCCGTGCGGGCGGTCAGATGCGTGTCACTTCTGAATCGCGCTTTTTAGATGAGTTACCAGAAGAGCATATCGACTGGCCAGCCAAGGCGAAAAAGAAAAAAGCGACTAAAGACCCAGAAGCTGTTGCTGATGAATACTTGGCTAATATTCGCGCTTTATTGGGTAATCGTTAGCGTTAGGCTCAACGCTTGAGAGCATCACCAGTTAGCGACATGAGAAATTAGCACTTATTCGACATTTTAGTGTTTGTTATTATTTATACTTTCTAAAAACTTTGGAACCTTTATGCCTACCCCTATGCCTGATCAGGAAAGACCATCTACGCTACAGGGAGATTATAATCCGGCAGAGTATAGCGGCGAATATAAGCTTTTATACCTGCAAAGTTTGGTTGCTGACAAGGCATACGAGGCGATTACTGAGTTTTTAGAAAAGCAGTCCAAATATGAGATTGCGAGCCTATTAGAATCGTTCCCTAGCCAAAATCGCTTATTGATTTGGGCACAAGTACCAGAAAACATCAAAGGCGAAGTACTTGCCGAGTTAGAGTTTGATACACGCCAGCCGCTGTTAGAAAACGTTTCATCGAAAGATATTTCCTTATTTACCCAAGACCTTGATGCGCAAGACATCTCTGAGATTTTAGACACCGTCACCGAAAGTGTGCGTACCTCAGTGATGGCAACCTTGGATGAAGACATCCGAGTGCAGGTCAATAAGCTCGATACCTATGCTGACTGGGAAGTCGGGCGTTACATGGATCCTGACCTCATTCAGATCAGGGATGATATCACCCTTGCAGAAGTACAGAACTGGCTACGAGAAAATGACGATTTGCTCGATGATGAAAGCCAAGAGCTGCTGGTCGTCGATCAAAGCCAACAATTACTCGGGCTGCTCAGTCTGGTCGATTTGATTAAACATGATCAAACTACCTTAGTCTCAGAATTGATTGATAACGCCATCACCATTAATGATCGCTTAGACATCCAAGATGCCGCAGCGATTTTCCGCTCAGAGGACATTCGTTTTGCCCCCGTTATTAATAGCCATGGTGAGTTGGTCGGTCAGTTAAATGGCGAGGACATCATGGAAATTATCCAAGATGATGTTGATAGCACCATGAAAAACCTCGCGGGTGTCAGCCAAGATGAAGAGCTGTTTGCGCCTATTTTAACCAGTGCTAAAAGCCGCAGTATTTGGCTAGGTATTAACCTGTGTACCGCCTTATTGGCTGCCGCTGTGATTGGTCAGTTCGAGGCGGTACTGGCAAAAGTGGTGGCGCTAGCGATACTCATGCCTGTGGTCGCGAGTATGGGCGGTATTGCTGGGTCACAAACTCTGACAGTGGTTATTCGTGGTATGGCGATGGGTCAAATCGGTGGTTCCAACCGTTTGTGGTTATTAAATAAAGAGCTGTGGGTTGGTGCGATAAACGGTATCATATGGGCGATAATCATGGCGATTATTGCCCAATTATGGTTTCATGACATTAAAATTAGCGCCGTCATTGGTTTTGCCATTGCCATTAATATGACTGCTGCTAACGTTTCGGGCATTAGTATTCCACTGCTCCTAAAACGCATGAATATTGACCCTGCCCTATCCGCCTCGGTTATTTTAACCACCGTGACAGATATCGTCGGCTTTATGTCATTCTTGGGTTTGGCAAGTGTGTTGATACTATAATCACATAGCCAACGTTCAAACAATATTATTTAGAAGCAATATTATTTAGAAATTATCTTATTTAGAAACAATATTATTTAGAAACTATCCAACCGTTAAGTGAGTGCGTTATGCAAGCTGTACAAGTTAAAGTATTAAACCCCAAAATTACTGAAGATAAAGCGTTCTCGTTACCGACACGCGCCACTGATGGCAGCGCTGGTATCGACTTGCGCGCTTGTATTGATGAGCCATTGACGATTAAAGCAGGTGCCACGCATTTAATTGGTACTGGTTTGGCGGTTTATATCCAAGATCCTAACTTTGCAGGAATGATTTTACCGCGCTCAGGTCTCGGTCATAAGCACGGTATCGTCTTGGGTAATTTGGTTGGCTTGATTGATGCCGATTATCAAGGTGAGCTGATGGTCAGTATTTGGAATCGTAGTAATGAAGACTTTGTGTTGAATCCTGCGGAACGTATGGCACAATATGTCGTCGTACCCGTTGCCCGCCCTGAGTTTGAAGTGGTATCAGAGTTTAGTGATACCAGTGCACGTGGTGCAGGCGGCTTTGGACATTCAGGCCGCCAGTAATTAGTTATCATTACTGATTTGCCATTTTAATTGTACTTTAGTCATCACAAAATCACCATCACGTGAATCACGCCATAAGGAGAGTAAGCGATGCCGTCTTTTGCTGCGCAGCAATGCTTATTTCGTGCTTATGATATTCGTGGTTCACGCCAGCATTTTACCACTGACTTTATTCAAGCATTGGGCAAGGCATTTGCTCAGCTTTATAGTGCCGCAGATTGCAACTCAACCGCAGCTCCTGTCAAGGTCTGCCTACCAAAACCAAGTATCGACCGCAAAAGAACCGTCATTGTGCTTGGTTATGATGTGCGTCTCGGTAGTAATATTATCGCTCAGAGATTGGCTAATATACTGACTGAATATGGCTTACAAGTTATCCAGCTGGGGTTAATTACTACCCCCATGATGGTTTTTTGGGCAGAGCAATATTCTGGTCATGGCATCATCGTTACCGCCAGTCATTCTGCTAAAGACATTTTAGGTATTAAATGGTTGGTCAACCATCAATCTCCGAGCCATGCAGAGATTCAGTTGCTTTGGCAAAAAACACGGTCTACCTATGCTTGCCACCTCAATCACGCTCAAGCACAGGTTGATGCTCAAAATACGCTGAAAAATACAACTGCTAAATCTATTTGTAATCAACCTTTCAATTTATCTGATGCACAAGTCGCGACGACTTATATTGAGGCTATCGCTCAAGTCTTTAAGCAAATCCATCCCTGTAATAAACCACTTCTCAAAGATAACCAACAACCATCTGGCACCCTTGATGTGGTGGTGGTCATAGACTGCATGCATGGCGCGACCAGTAATATCGCCCAGCGTTTATTTGAGCATTTTTGCCAGCAGGTCATCATGATTAATGACACCGCAGATGGCAGTTTTCCCTCTGGCAATCCTGATCCCACTGAACCACACCGTCTTAAACAATTACAGCGAAGTGTGCGTCAACATCAAGCAGATATAGGTATCGCTTTTGATGGCGATGGCGATCGCTTAATGATCGTCGATAATAGCGGTAAAGTTGTCACGCCCGATCACTTGCTATATTTATTAGCGCAAGTAGCACTGACCGAACACCCCGAATCGCTGTGTTCTAAAGGCCGAGGCCATTCACAACTGCCCTCTCAAATCCTTTTTGATATTAAATGCTCCCATCATCTACCGAAACTCTTGTCTGAGCTTGGCGCAACACCTGTGCTCAGTAAAACGGGCAGCAGCTTTATGCGCCGACAGATGCAGCAGTCTGCTGGTCAAATCGTCTTTGCAGGTGAATTGTCAGGGCATTTCATATTTAACGATAGCCGCTTTATTATTTATGATGACGCCATGTACGCGGCCTTGCGATTGCTGCATTGGCTAGCGGCTTACGATGCTCACGGTAAAAAATCTCTGACTGATATTACAGAGCAATTGCCTGCTATGGTCAGTACGGCGGATCATTATTTGCCGATGCCTAAAACCCTTAGAAAAGACGATGCTCTCGTCGTACAGCTGACCAAATTTTGTCAGTATTTACGCCAGCTCGTGGAAGCGACCGTGGCAGAAGATTCTGGTGATCATTGGATAGCTACTAGCCAGCCATCGCTTTGCCGTTGTTCGATGAGTCGGCAATATATGACGTCCAAGCAAGCCAAATGCTTATTGCCAGTGGGGACGAAGCTGAGCTGTATTGATGGCGTGCGTTTGGATTTCGACCATGGTTTTGGGGTGCTCCGCCAATCAAACACCAGTCACAATCTTACCGCACGCTTTGCTGGTGATAGCATAGAAGACTTACGCGACATCCAAGCAAAATTTGCCGCTTTATGTCGCCCATTTGATAAAAAACTAGCGGAACAAATTGTCGCTATTCCTGCCGAATAGTTTTGATCAAAACAGTTACCGTCAAAGTAGTTGCTGTCACATAAAAATATGATTTTTTAATACCATAACTTAGGAGTTTATAATGACGCTTAATTTAGATGATGCCAAAAACACTGCTGAAGTATTGACCACAGCGCTGCCTTATATCCAGCGCTTTGTCGATAAGCTTATCGTGGTCAAATACGGCGGCAATGCGATGACGGATCCTGCGCTTGAAAGCTCATTTGCCCGCGACATCGTCTTGTTAAAAACCGTTGGCATTCATCCCGTGGTCGTGCATGGCGGTGGTCCACAAGTGGATAATTTGTTAAAAGAGTTGGGGCGTCAGTCAGACCGTATCGATGGGATGCGCGTCACCGATAAAAGCACCATGGATATTGTCGAGATGGTTTTGGGTGGTAGTGTCAACAAATCTATTGTTAGCTTAATCAACAAGCACGGTGGCCGCGCTATCGGTTTGACGGGTAAAGATGCCAATTTAATCCTAGCCAAAAA
The DNA here is from genome assembly GCF_052378115.1 of Psychrobacter sp. AOP30-A2-5. Lineage (NCBI taxonomy): Bacteria > Pseudomonadati > Pseudomonadota > Gammaproteobacteria > Moraxellales > Moraxellaceae > Psychrobacter > Psychrobacter sp. AOP30-A2-5. The sequence goes on from NZ_JBQSXK010000017.1 coordinate 36,636, forward strand.
ACTGATGATGGAAAAAATTGGCGCAGATGGGATTGCTGTGCCCGTAGATTTAGGGTTTGTCGGTGATGTGGTCAGTGTCAATAAAGACGTGATTAACATGCTCATTGCCTCTGACTTTATTCCCGTCATCGCGCCACTTGGGGTCGATAGCGAAGGCAATACGTACAATATCAATGCCGACTTGGTTGCAGGTAAAGTAGCCGAATTCTTACAAGCTGAAAAGCTCATGCTTCTAACCAATATCAAAGGTGTGCTGGGTCGTGACGGCGAAGTCGTGACTGGACTCACACCAAAGAAAGTCGACAGCCTCATTGAAGACGGCACTATCTCAGGCGGCATGATTCCCAAAATCCAATGTGCACTTGATGCGGTACGTAGCGGTGTAAAAAGCGCGGTGATCGTCGATGGTCGCGTGCCTCATGCCACACTGTTAGAGATTTTTACCAATGAAGGGGTTGGTACATTAATCAGTCGTGATTTAGGTTCATCATTGGCCGAGTAGCAGGAGTAAATCATGGCATTATGGCTTTGGTGTCTGCTTTTTATCTTAGAAAGCCTATATTGCTGGTGGATTATTGGCTATGGTGGCGCAAAATGGATAGAAGGGTGGAAGTCATTTTTCCTCATTAATTGGTTTGCACTAGATTGGAATGCTGAACAAATTCGCTTTTACGTCTTGCTTATATGGCTCGCAAGTGTGATTTGGTTTATTTTAGGTGTTATAAAGCCCGAGCTAAGAGGTTCTTAGCTCGGGCTTTATTGATGGTAGCCGTATTCTTTTACGAAAAAACTTTATCAAACTCAGCTTCATCATAACCGCATAGTAGTATAATCCTATTTTTATCAGTCAGCTCACCTTCAACTATCGGACGCTTAATCATACTGGTATTTTCTACGAGCAAATCAATGGCGTTATCTAGACTAGCATCAGCCGCTTGCTTTTGAGCATCTTCTAGCTTACGCCATGTCGTACCGCGTTTATTAAGCACTTTATCGATGCCTAATTTAGCTACCCAACGCTGAACGCTATCTTTATCGATACCTTGTTTTTTATAATCATGAAATTCATAGCTGACACCGAGCTCGTCTAGTTTGGTAAAGGCTTTTTTCATGGTGCTGCACGATTTGATACCGTAAATAGTGATGGTCATAGAGACTCCTCAACGTCAAATATAAATTAAATGCTTATTTACTGAAAAAAATAAACGAGCGATAACAGTATAAAAATAATTAATAATAGCCATTTGGTTTTTTTAGTAATCAGCTTTATTCTTTCCATTTCAATCGACTGATAATGTATGGCAGGCTTTCCTTCAAAAGCGAGTTTAACAATATGATAAATCTCCATCTCATTGAGTAGCGTATCTTTGTACCTCATAGTTTTTAACGGATACTGTATGACCTTACCTTGTTTTGGTTGAATAACCAATGCCCAAGTCTCTGTTCTACCATAAACCTGATAACTTATATCTATACACTCAACATCACGCCACAACACAGATTTTTGTTTTGACTTGCGTAGAACTTGCAAAATGGTTAGTCCATTCGTACTGATCTGTAAGGCAGGTTTACCGCTAAGTAAAGCCAGTAATGACACTATTACTCCTAAAACGATAAGTATTATAAGTAACAACAAGATTATGACGGCAACCCAACCGCCCTCCTCTTGCATTATAGGTACGCAGTAATAATACAGCGGAAAAATCAACAACCCCAAAGCCAAAATTAATAATATGTGTTTGTTTGATAAATACAAATCAATAGGATATGTTAATACTTGCCCTTTTTTTAGTTTTTGCATGCCTAGCCTTACTGTAAGTCCATAAGTGTTTATATAGTATTTAATACTGCTCTATTATTGCGCTGCCCCATCGCATTTTTTGCCGATTTGCGCTATTCTAGCGTATCTAATTTCTTATCAAAATATTCAATCTCGAGCCAACTATGAGCAATACTGTGACATCTGACCAAGCTGAAAATAATCATTATAACCCACAAGCGATAGAAGCGGCGCAGCAAGCCAAATGGGCAACTGATAAACGCTTTGAAGTGAGCAATGAGCCAAGCGATAAGCCAAGTCGCTATATGCTGTCGATGTTCCCTTACCCAAGCGGTAAGCTGCATATGGGTCACGTGCGTAACTATACGATTTCTGATGTACTGAGCCGCTACTATCGCCTCAAGGGCTATGAAGTCATGCAGCCTATGGGCTGGGATGGCTTTGGCTTGCCAGCAGAAAACGCGGCGATTGCTAACCAAACTCCACCTGCCAAATGGACGTTTGCCAATATTGACAGCATGCGCGCGCAGCTTAAACTACTGGGTTTGTCTATTGACTGGTCACGTGAATTTGCTACTTGCAGCCCTGAGTATTATCAGTGGGAACAGTGGTTGTTTTTACAGCTATACAAAAAAGGCTTGGTCTACAAAAAACTGTCAACAGTCAACTGGGATCCTGTTGATAATACCGTCTTAGCCAACGAGCAAGTCATCGATGGTAAAGGCTGGCGTAGTGGCGCTGCGGTCGAAAAGCGCGACATCCCAATGTATTACTTTAATATCACCGATTATGCTGACGAATTGCTCGATGATTTGGATCAGTTAGAAGGTCACTGGCCATCAGAAGTATTGACCATGCAGCGCAACTGGATTGGTCGTAGCGCAGGCATGGAAGTACACTTCCCTTATGAGCTTGCTGGCGAGACCAATACCTTAGATGTGTTCACTACTCGCCCTGATACTTTGATGGGTGTGACTTATGTGGCAGTCGCGGCCGAACATCCGCTAGCGCAGTATGCGGCTGAGCATGATGAAGCGATTGCGCAATTCTGTGCGCTTTGCAAAAAAGGCTCAGTTGCAGAAGCAGACCTAGCTAAAGCTGAAAAAATCGGCATGGCTACTGGTCTTACGGTCACGCACCCACTCACTGGCGAAGAAGTGCCAGTATGGGTTGCCAACTATGTACTCATGAGCTACGGCTCAGGCGCGGTGATGGCTGTCCCTGCTCATGATGAGCGTGATTATGAGTTTGCGATTAAATACAGCTTACCCATCAAACAAGTCATCGATATCCCTGTCGGCTATTTCGATGCGTTAGAAGCAGATGCAAAGGCAAACGATACTGAGATTAATCGTGCTTATACCGAACGCAATACTTTGGTCAATTCAGGTGAATTTGATGGGTTAGACTTTGAGCAAGCATTTGAAGCGATGCTGACCAAACTAGAACCACAAGAGCTTGCTAAGAAAAAAATCCAATACCGTCTCCGTGATTGGGGTGTTTCTCGCCAGCGTTATTGGGGCTGTCCTATCCCAATGGTTAACTGTGAGCATTGCGGCACCGTACCTGTCGAAGAGCAAGATTTGCCCGTTGTCTTGCCAACGGATGTCGTTCCTGATGGTCGCGGAAATCCGTTAAAAAATATTCCAGAGTTTGTCAATACGACGTGTCCTAAATGCGGTAATCCTGCCGAGCGCGAAACCGATACCTTTGACACCTTTGTGGAGTCAAGCTGGTACTATGCACGCTTTGCAAGCCCAAATGATGCGCAAAGCATGGTCAACAAATCTGCCGCCAATAAGTGGCTGCCTGTCGATCAATACATCGGCGGTGTTGAGCACGCGGTGATGCATCTACTTTATGCACGCTTCTTCCATAAACTGATGCGTGATGAAGACTTGGTGTCAGGAAATGAGCCGTTTGCTAATTTGATGACGCAAGGCATGGTATTGGCAGGGACATTCTATCGCCTAAATGCGGATGGCAGTACCACCTACTATTTTGCAGAAGACATTGATATCGACTATGACGAACGTGGTCAACCGATTAAAGCCATCTTAAAATCTGATGGGCAGCCGGTGACCATTGGCAAAATCGAGAAAATGTCTAAGTCAAAAAATAACGGTGTCGATCCGCAAATTACCATCGATAAATATGGCGCTGATACCGTTCGCCTCTATACGCTTTTCACCGCACCTGCGGATCAAACGCTAGAATGGTCAGATGATGCGCTCAAAGGCCCTTATAACTTCGTCAAAAAAGTATGGCGTATTGCTACTGAACACATGCAAGCGCTTACTGCCGCGAACCTAAGTATCGAGACGCTGAACAATGAAGCTTTGAGCACTGATGGCTTAAGCAAAGAAGCCAAAAACTTACGCCGTAAAACCCATGAAACCATTGCTAAAATTGATAGTGATTTGGGTGATCGTTTGGCATTGAACACACCTGTATCAAGTTTGATGGAGCTTACCAACGAGCTGACTGGTTTTAAGGCCAATAGCAAGCAAGACCTACAGGTACAGCATGAGGCATTGACGGATCTGCTGATTATGCTATCCGTATATGCGCCGCACATTGGTGAACATTTACTTGAGCAATTGGGTTTAGATACCATTACCTTGAATTATCCAGAAGTTGATAAAAATGCTCTGGTACAAGATATGATCACGATGGTGGTACAGGTCAATGGTAAAATGCGCGGTAAAATGGACGTAGCCCCAAATAGCGATCCAGAACAGCTAAAAGCACAAGCACGCTCAATGGAAAGTGTGGCAAAATTCTTGACTGGCGACATCAAAAAAGAAATCGTCGTCCCTAATAAGCTGGTAAACATCGTGGTGGTAGGCTAGATTTTTTAGGCTCAGTACTTTTTATTAGTTTAATGATTAGTCTGAGCCTTTTCATAATATTAGGATAGCGATTATGTCGTATAAATATCGAGCAGGTCAGTCACCCAAAGCCAGCTTAAGCAAAAAAGACGCTTTTGCCAAAAAATCAAACGGACAAAAACTGGCGGCGGCTTTTCTAACTGCCCTGCCAATGTTTACGCTACTAAGTGCAACGGCAGCTATTAGTGGCTGCGGCTTTCAACTGCGTGGCTATGATGCGCCGATGCTGCTTGATGTCGCCAAAACAGCCGTGATTCTCGAAGACAATCGCACCTCATTTCCGCTTAAGCTGCCATTGACAAGACGCCTAAAAACTTTAGGTGTTGAGGTCATTGACAACATGACAGCAGCTGATGTTGCGAACAATAACAAACAAGCAAATGCTGAACCTATTGCCGCTATCACCATCAATAACGTCCGTTTTAAGCGTTATGAGCTGGTCGGTGTACTGACAGAGATCCGCTTGGTACTTTCAGCAGATGTCAGCTATCAGACCATGGAAAATGGCAAACCAATTACGCTAAGCAACCCTATCCAAGTCGAGCGTAGCTATCAATATAATGAAGCATCGGTAAGCACTGATGATCAGCAAGGCGATCAAATTCGTGACTGGCTCTATGACAGTTTGGCACGCCGAATTACTGATCAATATGTCGCCATCTCCCTACCAAAGGTCAGCTCTTCTGGAGTCAGACAATCTGTGCAAAGCGGTAATGGCTCAACATCGATCGCGGTGGTGGTGCCAAACCCATAGTTTATAATGCGCAACACATTCCACGTTTATTTTCATCAATCTGTGTACTTATTACCCTATGCAAGATACCTTTATACAAGCCTACCCAAAGCTACTACAGCCTTCCGTTGCAGTCGCGGGCTTGTGGCTGGCGCATGGTGATGAGCCACTACTCAGTCAATGGCTCATCGATGCCCTGCGACCACATTGGCGCGCGCAGAATTACGCGATTAAGCGTATTGAGCTGATATCAGTCAAGAGCTGGCAAGAAGTATTGTCAGAGCTTGGTAGCCAGTCTTTATTTGATGATGCCAGTGCACTCATCGTGACGGGTAACCATAAGCCTGACAAGGCGGTCATCACTGAGCTTGAGCACTTTGCCGTTGAAGCTCAAACAGGGACGCACAGTCATAGTTTATTATGGCTCACGCCCAAGCAAGACAAACGAGCGCAAAGCAGCAAGTGGTTTACGCCATTTGCTCAATATGGTCATGTCATTGATTGCAATTTATATAATGAGCAGCAACGACAGCAGCTACTGCAAATACAAGCTCAGCAGTTTGGTTTACGGCTATCGCAAGAGGCGTGGCAGCTGCTTATGTCGCATACTGAGCACCATCTGCTAAGCGCTTATCAGACCTTATGGCGGCTCTCCTATTTATTTGCGCCGCAGCTAGTCGCTAAGAATATTGAGGCTAATCATCAGGCTGATCACTCTACACAACTTCCAAACAATGTTGCCTTAGACATTAAGGATCTACAAGCCGCGTTGGTCAGTGATGCACAATTTAGCGTCTTTGATTTATCGGATGCCATGCTTGCCGGTAACAGCACGCAAGTCGCCAAAATCATGTTTCAGCTGAAAGCCACCGACGAGCCAACCACCTTGGTATTATGGGCGATTAGTAAAGACATGCGGCAAATTATGCAATTGATGGATGGGCAAGATCCGCAAGCGCTTGGTATTTGGCGTAGCAAACAAGGGTTGTACCAGCAAGCTTGCCGTCGCCAGTCAAAAACTCAAACGGCTGAATGGCCTGCCCTGCTTTATAAATGTGACCAAGCCATCAAAGGACTCGTGCGTCAGCCAGCGTGGGAGTTATTATTGCAGGCAGCGCTTGAGTTATCAGGTAAGCGGCTGTTTGCCGTTTGATTGGTTGAAAAAATTCAATAACTTATTTAACCAAGTTTTCTTATCGTAAGTTCTGTTATTAACTGAATAAGGAAATTTTTTTAAAGTTTCTGTTATATCTGCTTCTTTTTTTCTACCCCATTCATGATTTAGCTGCGTCATAAGTTCAATTTGCTTATTAAAGCGTATAACTCTTTGATCTTCACTCATGACACTATTCTCTTGCTCATACTCGCCTGCTACCCTAGACGTTACCATCTCAAAAAACTCATAAATGAAATCGTCTACATCTAAAAAAGATTCTCTAGATAACTCACTACCGCGCTCACATATTACATAGTGGTAATAGCCACCGCTTATCTCCAAGTGTGGCTCACCAAATCCAGAAGGCATATCTCTTAAAATAACATCATCAATATTTAGCCCTATCTTTTTACTATAATCGTTAATTATTTTTTGAATTTGCTGATGGTTTAACATTACATTCTTCCTTTGTTTATTATTTCCATAATATAGTCTGCCTTATCTCTACTGCTGAACTTCTTAACCTTTCTTAAACTAATTACCATTCCCTTTTGGACTTCAAGCCTCTACTATATGTACACTTGATTTCATTGTGACTGGATTGTTGTTATGCGCAAAATAAGCAAAAAGTCTGCTATCAAATGGGGTGTCATCGCCTTAATCATCGTAGCATTAGGGGCTTTGGCCTATACTTTTTTAAAACCAGAGGAAGAAAAACCCAGTTATTTAACCGCACCTGTTGAGGTTGGTGATATCGAAAACAATGTCATGGCATCAGGTAAAGTTAAAGCACTTAATACCGTCGATGTCGGTGCACAGGTTTCTGGTGAGGTCACAAACCTCTATGTAGAAGTGGGTGACGAGGTGAAACAAGGCGATTTGATTGCACAGATTGATCAAGTGACTCAGAAGAACAGCCTGAGCAATGAACAAGCCAGTCTTGAGCAAAGTGAAGCCGCGCTACAAAGTGCGCAAGCAGAATCGTTAAGCAAACAAGCGAGTCTAAAAAGTGCCTATGCCGATCTTGCCAGCCGTCAGTCTGAGCTCAAACAAGCACAGTCTGACTTTGCGCGCTTGCAAGGCTTACTGGCTATCGATGCGATATCGCAGCAGGATTATGATACGCAAGCGACAAAGGTTGCTACCGCTCAGGCATCAGTAGCCAATGCCCGCGCTGCTATTGATACAGCACAAGCCGCCATTGCAACAGCCACTGCAAACATCAATAGCCAACAAGCAGCATTACGAAAGTCTCAAACCAATGTCGCAACGGCTCAAGAAGACCTTAGCTATACAACGATTCGCGCGCCAATATCAGGTACTGTCGTCTCAGTGACCACAGAGCAAGGCACGACGGTCAATGCCAATCAAACAGCCCCGACCATCGTAACTTTAGCAGATTTGTCTACTGTTAGAATCAACGCACAAATCTCCGAAGCCGATGTTATCAATGTCAATGCTGGTATGCCCGCCTACTTTAATATCATCGGTAATCCAGACAAGCAGTATGATGCGACACTGACAGCTATTGAGCCGGCACCCGAGGAAATTAGCAAGACCAGCTCAACCGATTCTGCAATCTACTATGTTGGCTACGTAGAAGTAGCTAACCCTGAGCGATTATTTCGTATTGATATGACCGCCCAGATTTATATCATCATCGATCAAGCCAAAGATACCCTACTTGTACCATCAGCAGCCATACAAGAAAGACCCGCGAGAAATCAAACTGAAGGTCAAGCAAAAACCAGCAAGGTTGTACGCGTACTAAATGATGACGGCACAGTAGAACCTCGCACAGTAGAAGTGGGCATTGATAACCGAGTAAATGCGCAAATTTTAAGCGGATTGGAAGAAGGTGAGCAAGTCATCATCGGCGAAGCTAGTGCCAAAGCTCCAGGTAACCGTGGTGGTGGTGGTACTCGTATACCTGGTACTCCAAGGATGTAATTAATTCTTTGACTATGTTAACGATAAAAGGGCTTGAGCAACTTAGCCCTTTTCTCACGACACTCACTATCTTTGATTAAAGACATTGCTATGACTATATCTCAATCTACTAAACAGCCGACTGACAGCACTAGTGCTTCGATAGAAACCAAATCACCGAATAATATCAATACTGCAGCTACCGCTGACAAGCCAATTATGGAGCTGTCGGGTATTATTCGAGAGTTTGCTGCCGGAGAGCAAACCATTCGCGTATTGCACGAGGTTAATTTAACGATTAATCAAGGTGAAATGGTCGCGATTATCGGGCAATCTGGCTCTGGTAAGTCTACACTAATGAATATCTTGGGTTGCTTAGATCAGGCGACAGCAGGTGACTATAAGATTTATGGCCAATCAGCAAACAAGCTAGAGGCAGATGAATTGGCTGAGTTACGCCGAGAGCATTTTGGCTTTATCTTTCAGCGCTACCACCTGCTTGGTGACATTAGCGCTAAAGATAACGTTGCCGTCCCTGCCGTATATGCTGGTATGAACACTGAGGCACGAATCAATCGCGCAGAAAAGCTCTTGACTGATCTAGGTCTTGGTGAAAAAGTAAATAATCGTCCTAGCCAGCTCTCAGGCGGCCAACAGCAGCGTGTTTCTGTTGCTCGTGCCCTGATGAATGGTGGCGATGTTATCTTAGCAGATGAGCCAACTGGTGCACTAGATAGCAAATCTGGCGAAGACGTGATGGCGATCTTACATGATCTAAATGCTAAAGGTCATACCATTATCATGGTCACTCATGATCCCAAACTTGCTGCCCAAGCCGAACGAGTTATTGAGTTAAAAGATGGTTACGTCATTGCAGATTACAAAACTGAGCATTATAAACCGACAACTCAACACCCAGAATCTATCCTCGGTGGACATCGTAAAAGTGCCTTTGGCAGTTTTGTGGATCGTTTGCTCGAAGCTTTTAAAATGTCCTTACTTGCCATGCGTGCACACAAGATGCGCACCTTGCTGACCATGTTAGGCATTATCATCGGTATCGCTGCGGTTGTGTCTATCGTTGGTCTTGGTCAAGGCTCTCAGCAGCAAATTCTCGCAAATATTAGCTCGCTAGGAACCAATACCATCACCGTCAATGACGGCTACCCTAGAGGCGACCCGCGACGTAAATATAATGACGACAACCTCACACCAGAAGATGCAGAAGCGGTCAGCAGTCAACCGTATGTTATCAATGTGAGCCCTCAAGTCAATACCAGCTCTAGTGTACGCTATCGCAGCGTGCAGGAAGACTCGACCATCAATGGTGTTGGTGAGTATTATCTAGAGGTCACTGGTGAGACGCTGGCATTAGGTCAAGGTTTCGATTCGCAAAGTATCGACCTTCGCAGTCAAGATATTATTATCGATGACAATGCCAAGAGTGCTTTTTTTGCAGATATAGATAACCCTATCGGAGAAGTCATACTCATCGGTAGTGTGCCTGGACGCGTGGTTGGCGTCCTTGAGGCAAGCGACGGTGGCTTTGGACCAAGTAGCACGACACCTGTCATATATATGCCTTATACCACTGTGATGTCACGTATAACTGGTAGTGCAAATATTGATAGTTTTATAGCACTGTTAGATGATAGTGTCTCATCTAGTGTAGCTGAGTCAGCTATTTCCGATATAATAGAAGGTCGCCATGGTAAAGATGATTTTAATATTATTAACTCAGATTCTATTCGTCAGACCATTGAATCAACGACAGGTACTATGACACTGCTCATCTCATCGGTTGCTGTTATCTCATTGATCGTTGGTGGTATTGGTGTGATGAATATTATGCTAGTATCGGTCACGGAACGCACTAATGAAATTGGTGTACGTATGGCAGTTGGGGCTCGTCAAAACGATATCATGCAGCAGTTTTTGATAGAAGCCGTACTCGTCTGTATTTTGGGCGGCTTATTAGGTATTGGACTGGCCTTTGCTATTGGTGAAATCATTAATAATTTTGCTGGTGATAGCTTTAAAGTGATTTACTCACCAACCTCTATCATTGCTGCATTTATATGTTCAACACTGATTGGTGTCGTATTTGGATTCTTGCCAGCGCGTAATGCTGCTAAATTAGATCCTGTTGAAGCACTGTCTAGGGACTAAAACGTCGCGACTGACGTTTTAAATAGGCATTTACTGCCATGAAACAGCCACCAATAAGCCAAATTATATAAAAAAACGCATTTTTTCGCATTAATTGCACTTTTTTTATATTACGGGGTTGTAATTGTCCTGATAGTGTATATAATGTGCTCTCACGTTTAGGGATAGAAATTCTTTAAACGTTGAAACAAACTTAATGCCTCTTTTAATGTTGATTTACCTAATATTAAAAATTAAGTTTAAAGACATTTTTTAGATGTCTAGTTTTAATAAGTTTGCCTTCAAGGAAACTTATCTTGTAGTAGATATAAACCTAGTAAAGGTATAGAGTTTTTAGAATTTACGAAAATGTAAACTCTCTTGTACTCAGATGAAGTAATATTTCATTTTATCTTCGCTCAGGGCCGATAGCTCAGTTGGTAGAGCAGTTGACTTTTAATCAATTGGTCCCGCGTTCGAGTCGCGGTCGGCCCACCATATTTAGTATTATGCTTGTTATGTACATTGCCCTATCAGGTATTGGCATAATAAGTAACAAAGTTTAAGAAGCTTTCCTTTAGAAAACTTCACCGAATTTACGAAGTTGTAAATTCACTTGCAGAGTTAAAAAAAGCCATGCTTTTTTATACACTCTTCAGGGCCGATAGCTCAGTTGGTAGAGCAGTTGACTTTTAATCAATTGGTCCCGCGTTCGAGTCGCGGTCGGCCCACCATATTTAGAAAGCCCAGTCATTATATTAATAATGACTGGGCTTTTTTTTGCTTAAAATTTCACTTTATTTTTTACGGTTTCGTTTAAAAATAGTGAAGTCAGTGTCTTTTCGCCACAGTAGCTTATGCTTAATCGTGTCTTTGATCGTCCGTGGATGCTTAGGTGCTTGCGTAATCAGCATATCAAACGTTTCTGCGTCGATTGCTAGCTCACGCCCATGTGCCATCATAACCATAGAAGGTTTTAACGCCTTTATTCTTTGTAGTGACTGAATATAGACTTTAGGATCATAAATAGGAAAAGGCGCCACAAACTTATGACGCAGTTTGATAATGAGATCGGCCGTATAGACTTGCCGACTTGGTACATGAAATAGAGACAAGTCACGATCTGTATGTCCGGGTGTTTCCAGTACTTGCCATTCATCAAATTTCGGCACACTATCCCCATCTTTAACGGTCATATCAGGCGTAAGATGGGCAGGATAATACAGATTTTTAAGGGAGCGACCTTGACGTCTCGCCACATAATGCGCAAGATTTATATCCACAAAATGCATGGCATGCCCACCGATACCGCTATACCATTGACGCTTTTTTTCTGCCGAAACAATGATACAGCCCGTCTCTTTTCTGAATTGATGAGCGCCGCCTGCATGATCAGGATGCATATGGGTCACCACGACGACTTTTAGATCGCTGATTGGTCGCTGTAACCTCGTTCTAATATAATCTAATACCATCGCTACATCAGGGCGGCAACCACCGTCCAGCAGCATGATTTTATCTGGATATACCGCAAGATAAGTACTTTGGATATATCCTTCTAAACGTACAATTTCACATAAACTCATTTGCGTTCCCTGCTACATGATTGCTCACTGTTATAGTATCCCTACTATAGGAGACGCTTTTAACGCGCCTTAATAGGATTTAGTATAACGCCCACCATTCAACTTGTAATGACTTTGAGTGAACGCTTGTGGCTATTTTTTTGAGATGAGCTTTTGTCTGAAATAGGTTTGCTTCTTAACTCTTTTTTTGGCTTAATCATCATTGGCTAAAAAGCAAAAACCTAACATTAATGTTAGGTTTTTATTTGAGTTTTTACTGCCTATTAATTCATGCTGTTTTTAAATTAGAATGGTAAAACCAATGCCTCTTTATCGTCACTGGTGATTTCCATATACTGATAAATCCCTTTTCTATCATAAATCTGGGTTTCTAAAGAGTAGCCAAACCCTGGTTGATATGCTCGGCCCATTTGAGCAACTCCATCACTACCCAATGCAATTGCCATCAGATACTGCTGCTCACTGGTATTTTTAGAGGCCTCTAATGACATATCAGTGGGGTTATTTAGATAAATTACTTTTTTCCCAGCTACTGTTTTGACGCCTTCTTCTAGTATTTGAGGTGAAACATTATAATTGATGGCATAAGTACAAACTGGTTGTATATTATACAAAGTAGCACCAAGAGTGTCTTTGTTAAAGACCAGTCCACTGTTACTCAATTTAAGCGCACAAACCAAATCTTCAATTTTTGAGTGAGCGTCACGATACGCTTTTAATGTTGAATACTTGTTGGCATCTCCTGATTGATTATTTCCTGAGAAAAAATCCACATCTTCAAGCGTTATTACCTCACCTTGCGTTAAAATAAAGTCGATATTGTATCTTTTAGCCCCGCCCGGAAGACCTACCGCTTTAATAATAACGTCATATTTTGAGCTGCCTTTATCAAAAATCAGCTTACCCGCGCCTACCTTGAAATCACTTCTATAATCAGGAAACGTAAGTTCGTCGCGGCTGCCCCATTTGCCATTGTAGCTTAGAGTATCTCCAGTAAAGTATCTATTATAAAAAAAGTCTTCCGTAATACCATCACTGACTGAGAGCCATTGCTTTAATGCAGGCTCATACATCCAATGGCGTTCAACAACTTTATTTAAACTTTCGTCCAGCTTGTACTGTTTAACAAAAGTACAATATGTTCGATTCTTGTCCGTACAGCTATAACCCTGCGGGTTATTATCCTCGTAGCGACCAATGTCAATATCAAATATTCCTGTTTTAAGGTCATTCAATCCGTCATTATTAGCTTCGATATCTAATGGCTTATTATTGAGAGGTAATGAAGGTAGGGTCAAAGTATCTTTTAGCTCTACTGCTTCAGGTTTCGGTATTTCAGGCCTGGGTTTTGAAGTTTCTGGCTTGGGTTTTTCGGGTTTCGGTTTTTCAGTATTTATCTGTTCGTTAGAAGTAGCATTATCGCTGCCACTTGATCCGCCACAACCTACTAGACTGCCTGTCAGTAGAATCAACAAACTAAGTGATAAATTCTTATTAAGTATTTTCACGATAAAAATTCCGGACGAATAGTATTGTTAGATAATTTAAACTTTATTTAACAAAAAAACAACTAAAATACACATTGAGTTTTTATTCTATTTTCAAATATTTGGGCGCTACCAAGCACTCTGAAATTAGCTTTAAAAATTCAATAAAAAACCCAGCACAATGGCTGAGTTCTTTATTAAAGGTCTAAAAAAAACTACGCCAAATCACGAACCTTTGGCTCACGTTCCCACAGACGAGATTTGGCATTCTCAATAAAAGTATCCAATTCAGCCAGTGGCGTGACAAAGGCATCTTTTTCAATAGGTAGCTTACTTAAGATAAACTCATCGGTCGCCCCGCAATAAGCAATGGCTTTGCAATGACCATACGCATCGTTGAACCAATCTAATGCTGAGCTGTCTTTTGCTAGCTTCTTAGCTTGCTCTGGCATAATGATACTAACGACCGCGTCAAACATCACTGAAGGGCCGCCAGCGAGACGCTCATCTGCTTGTATGCGAGTGTCGTCATCTAAGACAACTTCCTTATTGGGCGCAACGATTTTCACGCTAGCACCCTGCGCTTTTGCCGCCTCTTCGAACTTTTTGATTTCACTATGCTTTGAGCCTTCTGCGACCAAGATACCAATCAAACGGCCTTTTAAACTCTTAGGCGTTAGACCAATCGTTTGTACTGCTTTCGATGTCGCCATATCCTGTACAGGAGCAGCGGCATCAGCAGGCTCTGGCAGTTCCATACCTAGCGCTTTTGCCACACGATTTGCCAAGTCTTCATCGATATGCGGTAGATGACTCAGCATACGAGTACGTACATGCGCCGTATCTACTTTACCTAACTCAAAGGCATAAGCAGAGGCAATGTGCGCTTGCTCAGCTGGCGTCTGGCTACGATAGAACATCCGCGGCTGACTATAGTGATCGGCAAAACTTTCTGCACGCACGCGACCTTTCACACCATCATCCAACTGTTCGTGGAACGATTCAAAGCCACGCTTGGCGCTTTCACGTGGTCTGGTTGGGTCTAAACTTTGTGGTTCATAGAGCACACGAGTCTTAGGTACTTGCATCTGCATATGACCATCTTGCTGATTATTGGCAAACGGACATTTCGGCGCGTTGATTGGAATTTGGGCAAAATTAGGCGAACCTAAACGTGATAATTGCGTGTCTAGATAACTGAACAAACGACCTTGTAATAATGGATCGTTACTGAAGTCGATACCTGGTGGCAGATGCGATGGACAGAACGCCACTTGCTCCGTTTCTGCAAAGAAATTATCGGGATAACGGTTCAGCACCATTTTACCCACGACTTTCACTGGCACCATCTCTTCTGGAATCAGCTTGGTGGCATCTAGATGATCAAACGGGAATTTATCAGCCTCTTCTTCAGTAAATAACTGGACGCCAAACTCCCATTCAGGATAGTCGCCATTATTAATGGCTTCAAACAAATCACGGCGATGATAATCAGGGTCAGCGCCTGAGATTTTTACCGCCTCATCCCACGTGGTTGACTGTACACCGAGTACAGGTTTCCAATGGAAACGGACAAAGGTACTCTTGCCTTCTTTGTTGATTAAACGATAGCTGTGAATACCAAAGCCTTCCATCATGCGTAAACTGCGTGGTAGTGCACGATCACTCATCAGCCAAATTAAATTATGCATGGTCTCAGGACTTAATGACACAAAGTCCCAAAAGGTGTCATGCGCCGAAGCAGCTTGCGGAAATCCACGATCCGGCTCTGGTTTGACCGCATGAATGAGGTCTGGAAACTTCATCGCATCTTGAATAAAGAAAATTGGCATGTTGTTACCCACGATGTCCCAATTACCTTCTTCGGTATAAATCTTCACAGCAAAACCACGCACATCACGTGGCGTATCTTTTGAGCCTTTGTTACCTGCAACCGTAGAAAAACGGGTAAATAAAGGCGTCTGTTTACCTGTTTCAGTCAAAATTTTCGCCGTGGTGTATTTTTCGAGCGACTCAGTGAGTTCAAAATAACCGTGAGCAGCACTACCACGCGCATGAACAATACGCTCAGGAATACGCTCATGGTCAAAATGATGGATTTTTTCTCGTAACACAAAGTCCTCTAATAAGGTTGGCCCACGTGCGCCTGCTTTTAGAGAGTTTTGATTGTCAGAGATGATGACACCTTGTTGGGTCGTCAATACTTTGGTGTCATCCCCTGCGCGCTGGTGAGTCTCACCGCCATTGCCACGTTCCGTATTCATATCTTTAGCGGGGTCAGTATGATCAATATTATTTTTCATTATGCATCCTAGCTAGTAATTAAAAGTAGGCTCTATTTCTTTAGAACTTTTGTATAGAGCTGTCTTTAATATTAGCCAAAAAATATGACTAATTCATGGCACTCCTTGTTGATATTTGGTTAAAGTTTGCAGCCGTGATAAAGCCGTAATTTCAGCGTATTTAAACAGAGCCTCAACGTTGACGATAGATTCTTGTCATGTAGTGATTTTTTAAGGTATGCTCTTAGGAAGCATTAAAACAGTTGATAAATAAAATGGGCATGGTTTTAGCCAACTATTTATCTTTTTTATACGATTATAAGGCGACATACCATGTTATCAACTTCAAAGACTACGTCCAAAAAACCTTATCACTCATTGCTAATGGGTGCGTCAATCGGACTAATGGCACTGACTTTCAGCCAAACAGCTGCCGCCATTACAACCAAAAATATTACCTATACCGTGGATGATCAAGCATACGAAGGCTATTACGCCAAAGCCGACAAAGCTAATGCGCCTTTTATCCTACTCATTCATGATTGGGATGGATTGACAGACTATGAGCGCAAACGTGCTGACATGTTAGCCACGGAGGGCTACAACGTATTGGCGGCAGACATGTTCGGGCAAGGCGTTCGTCCTACTTCTATTGAAGAAAACAAACGCTTAACTGGGGAATTATACGATAATCGCAATAAAATGCGCCGCATACTTCAAGGTGCGTTGAATGCTGGAAGACTACAAGGTAATGATGTGCGTAAAGGCACTACCATGGGATATTGTTTTGGCGGTACCGTTGCTCTGGAGCTGGCGCGCTCAGGATTTGAGCAAAAAGCATTTGTACCCTTCCATGGTGCCTTCGATATTCCAACAGGTCAAAGTTATGACAAGACAACTGGAGAAATCTTAGTATTCCATGGCTCTGCTGATGAATCTGTCTCTCTAGAGAGCTTCGCAACTTTGGGTAAGACATTAGAAGCAGCAAAAGTACCGCATGAGATGGTGACATATAGTGGTGCACCACATGCCTTTAGCGTGTTCGGCAGTGATAGATATGATGCACGTGCCGATGAGCGCTCGTGGAAACGCTATTTGGATTTTTTAGCAAATGAATATAAATAACTTTAATTCATATCCTATAAGAACAGCGACCCTTAATTATTAACCAGCCTATCTCATTGATAAATGAGTCGATTAAAAGCCAAGGAAGCCAATTATGTTATTGAAGAACGACGTATTGCGTGCGCGTGTTAGATTGTTAGGCGCATTTTTAGGTGAGGCCATTTCTCGCCAATCTGGGGAGGATACCCTACGTACTATCGAAACATTGCGCAAGGGCTTTATTCAGGAGCGCCGCGAGCATAATCCAGCACACAAACAGCAGCTGATCGATCTTATTGCCTCATTAGACAATCAAACCTTAAAAAACGTCATTCGCGCATTCTCTATTTACTTTTTCCTTGCCAATTTAACTGAAGAAAACTATCTGCGTGAGCAACGCCGTACTATGCGTGCTCAGTCCAATCAAAGCTGGGAAGGATCCTTTCGCCGCACCTTGTTAGAATGCCGTGAGCGGCAAATCGAACCTGCGCAAATCAAAGAGCTTATTGATCACCTTAAATTTATTCCTGTTTTTACGGCTCATCCTACCGAAGCCCGTAGACGCACCACCATGAATATCTTGCAAACCCTCTATGAGCATACCGATGCCATGAGCGACTATCCCGAAGGCAGCCTAGCCTTTATGCAAGCTAAGCAAAAGACAGCAGAAACCATTGACTTGCTGTGGTCGTCAGACGAAGTTCGCAGCCGAAAACCTTTGGTTTATGATGAAATAAACAACGGCTTACACTATTTTGATGCCAGCTTATTCACTGCCATTCCCAAAGTATATCGTAATATAAAAGACGCTATCGTCGATATCTATCCTGAGTTAATCAACTACCCTTTACCCGCCTTTGTCAGTTTTGGCTCTTGGATTGGCGGCGATAGAGATGGCAATCCATTCGTCACCCATGAAACCACTGAAATGGCGGTATTGATGCATGCTAATACCGTGCTACGCCATTACCAAGTGTTGATCAGAAAATTGCGTCGTGAGCTGATTCATAGCGATACTATCGTCGATATCGCGCCAGAGATTTATACCCGTATCAAAGACTACAACACACTCGATCAAAAAGTCTTTTGCTACAATCCTGATGATTACAATAATGAGCCGTACCGAAGACTGCTGTCCATTATTCTGGCTAAAATAAAAGCGACCAACCAGCATATCCAAAGCCAAGGCACAGATGAGGAGGCTGCAAAAGAGGCTTACTCAACACCGACGGCCTTGCTAGATGATTTACGCCTTATTCGCAAAAGTGTCAATACTCATGACAAAGCGCATGGCGAAGGCTTACTGCTTGATACCATTCGCCTAGTCAAAACCTGTGGATTCCATTTAGCCTCGCTAGATATTCGCCAAGATTCAGGTTATCACGGCGAAGTCATTGCAGATATTTTTGCTAGCGCCTCGAATCTGCCCGACTATCACACTCTCAGCGAAACAGAGCGGCAAGAATGGCTAACGCGTTTGCTAGAAAAGCCAGGTGCACCGCTGATTTATACCGACAACTTAAGCGCGCAAACACACGAACAGCTTGCTCTGATGAATTCTGTCGCTAAACTGCGTAAACTGGTCGGCGACGATACTTTTGGTAGCTATGTAATTTCGATGACCAATAACGCCAGTCAGCTATTAGAAGTGCTGCTACTGATGCGTTTTGCAGGTTTATCGGGTATTGATAAGAACGGGCATTTATTTTCTGCCCTACCAGTTGCGCCACTGTTTGAAACCATCGAAGATTTAAAAAATATCGATAAAATTATGCCAATGGTGTTGGACAATCGGCTATATCGTGATTTACTTGAGCACTCAGGAAACATTCAAGAGATTATGCTTGGCTACTCAGATTCCTCTAAAGATGGCGGCATTATTACCTCCGCTTGGCAGTTATATAGTGCCCAGCAAACCATCACCGATATCGCCAATCAATATGGTATCACCACCCGCCTGTTCCATGGTCGTGGTGGTTCCGTCAGTCGTGGTGGTGGCTCAACCCATCAAGCCATCGCTGCTCAGCCTGCTGGCACTTTACATGGACAGATCAAGTTCACTGAACAAGGCGAAGTACTTTACGCCAAGTATGCCAATCCAGATACTGCCGTGTTTGAATTAACCATGGGAATCACGGGAGCGCTAAAAGCCAGCTCGTCACGATTTGTCGAACAACCCAAACAGCTAGATAGCTATGAAGCGTTGTTTGCTGATTTGGCAGATGCAGGCGAACAGCAATATCGAGAGCTGACGGATAATACAGAGGGCTTCTATCAGTTTTATTCTGAGGCCACACCAGTACAAGAGATTTCATTGCTCAATATTGGCTCGCGTCCTGCTCACCGTAAAAAAGGACTGCCGAGCAAATCGACGATTCGGGCGATACCATGGGTATTTGGCTGGTCATTGGCGCGCTTTACCCTTCCCGCTTGGTATGGCGTGGGCAGTGCTTTAGATAGCGTCAAAAAAGACGAAGCGTTAATGAAGGAGATGAATAAAAACTGGCCATTTTTCAATGTCTTTATCAGTAATATTGAAATGGCTTTTACCAAATCCGAGATGAATATCGCCCGTGCATACAGTCAACTGTGTAAAGACGAAAGCTTACGTGAGCAAGTCATGCAGGCAGTGATTGATGAGCATGAACTGACGCACGCAGGTCTCAACTCCTTGCTAGAGCAGGCGTCTTTACTCTCAAACCAACAAGACTTGGCTCATTCATTGGAATGGCGTAACGCCTATTTAGATCCCATTAACTACATCCAGATTGAGCTACTCAAGCGTATGCGCCAATCCGATAACACTGACAATGACAATCTGGAAAATGACGATAGACCTGCTGTCGAAGATGCATTAATTCGTAGTATCAACGCTTTGGCAGCAGGGCTACGCAATACAGGTTAGTATTTATAAATAGGTTGATCTTTACTGATTGGAACTTACATAAAGCTGAGTTGATTCATAGTGTTATCACAGTGAACCAACTCAGCTTTTTACGTTAATAGAGTTTTTCAAATACTAATATTTGATTGTTAGATGGCATCTCATAACGCTTATTTAACGTTAAATGATGTGTATTTGCCAAATCTATAACGTCTTCTAAATGACGGATGCCGCTGTTAGCATCGCGCTGGCGCAAGCTATGGTCAAACTGACGATTGCTTGCGCTGCTATAACTGCCATTTTCGTTAAAGGGTCCATAAATGATGAACTTACCATTTAAGGGTAGCATATCACCGACCAATTGGAATAATTTAGCCACTAAAGACCACGACATGATATGCAAGGTATTGGCGGTAAATACCGCATCATACGGTATATCGACCGCATTTTTCATTGGCACTGAATCACACGATACATCAAAAGTAAGCGGTGTATATAAATTAGGGGCAGGATAGGCAGCATGCCAAGCATTGATGGTGGCGTGATTAGCCAACATATCACTGGTCTGCCATGTTAAATGAGTCAATCTAGGGGCAAAATACACACTATGCTGACCCGTACCTGACCCAACCTCTAACACATGAATAGAACCTTGCAACTCTTGCTGTAAAAATTCTAGAATCGGCTGCTTATTATTTTCACACGCTTGAGAAAATGCTATTCCAGTAGGAGCAATCTATTGGCTATTATCTAAATCATCATTCAACACTGCTAATATCCTTATATATCTTCATTACTGTAGCTTTGATATTAATAATGGCGACAAGCAAAGCGTCGAAAAAACTAATAAATACCCGCTTCTACCCCAGCTGCCAGTGTCATCGCTAGCTCTTCGACTTGATCAGTAAAGATTTCTTGCCAATCACCTTGTAAAATCAGCGCCTCTTGCACCCATGACCAGCGCAGTCCTGTGGTAATGGTTTTGAGCGCAAGCTTAGTACCTGTCCCATCATGCCCAGCTCGAATATATACCGCAAACGGCATGCCCTGCTTCTTCTCTAACGCCCGATAATAACAGCGATCAAAAAAGTCTTTGGTCAGTCCTGCCATATAAGCCAAGTTCTCAGTCGTCCCTAATAATAGCGCGTCAGCTGCCAATACATCTTCAGGCTGGGTATCTTGGGGAGATTTGATTATGACATTGATATCTATATCAGGATGATTGGCACCATCATAAGCCGCTTGCGCCAACTTCTTAGTATTAGGTGATGGCGCATGCGCAACAATAAGTAAGGTTTTGCTAGCCATCTCAACCATCCTTATAAAGGTCACTGGTTTTTGGAATTAACAATTCTTGGAATCAGTAGTTCTTAGAATTAAAAGCTCTTAGAATTAATGGCTTCTGGAATGAATAGTCACTTTTTGAATGATATCAGGATGGATACTTTTCGCAACTGGACAAGTAAGCGCGGTGTTATAGAATATCTTTTGCGTTTTATCATCTAATGGTTGATTAAAAGTAATAACAACATGTACTTCACTGACTCGTCTTGGATCAGCAGCCATTATTTTGGTCACTTCAGCTGTAGTGCCTGCAATATCGATATCCATATCACGAGCTTTGATACCGATAATCGTCAACATACAACTGGCTAAGCTAGTCGCCAATAAATCAGTCGGCGAAAATGCTTCGCCTTTGCCGTGATTATCAGTCGGTGCATCAGTAATGATTTCATTATTTGACTGCAAATGAATGGCGGTGGTACGCAAATCGCCTTGGTAGGTCACTTTTGATGTCGTCATAGCTTGTCCTTTATAAACTATAAAACAGTGTGAATGTTACTGTTTAAAATATATTTTAATCAAGATATGGAAGGTTTTTATCGCATCTTTGTGCATTGGAATGAGCTAGTACTCTTCCTACAGAAGTAACTTCAGCACCTATATTTATACTATTCCACCACTTCTTAAGAGTATTTAAATTAGCTCTTTCATCCCAGTGTTCTATAAATAATCGAGTATTTTCATTCTTAATATTTATATCTTGCGAATAAAGATCATATATCGTATTGATTGCTTTTTTCTGACTATCTGATAAAGCTATAGACTTAGGAATAAAAAACCCTTGCTGAAAAAGCTGTTTTGTTAAGACAAGAGATTCAATATGCTGTCTATTTGAAATAGGTACTCTTACAAATTCAGGGTTCAGAGCATGCTCAATTATAATATCTTTAGGTAATTTATTTGCTTCAATAATACTCATTGCTCTATCAAAATTTTCAGAGTTTTTCTTTATCCCTACATCTACATATCCATATAATTGCTCAGGGTAATAATCCTCTATTTTCTTTAAGGTACCAATTGGACTCAAACGCACAGCGTCTAATATATCTAAATGATCTAGCCAATCTCTACCCAAAGGTAAACTTCCATATAAAACTTTCCCGAATAGTTCATTTAAAACATCTAACCCTTGAAATATATCTCCTGTTAGTGGTAAGAAACTATTTATGCTATGGAACACCGTTAATCCAAGTAAGGCATCATCGTCTATTTCATCTACAATTTTTACAGCACGGCTGATTCCTGCACGTGCTACTCTATTTTTTCTCTTTTGGAATCTATGTACTAACAATTCGGAAAGAAGTTCATAGTCAACGGGTCTTTCGGTAGCAGCAGCTGTTTTTTGAGCTTCGACAAGTAATAATTGAAAGCTTGGATCTGCAAATACTTCTAAAGCACCTTCTAAATCTTCCATCTTAGGCATCAGTCTATTCTCAAACTCATCAATTCTAATTTGAGCGATTTTCATTGCCTCTTCAGAGTACTTATCTTTCAACTGTAAATTCATTTCTTGAAAAACCTCACGAGCTCGCTTTTCATCTATACCTAGTATATTAACAGTCATTTCTTTGGATTGAAGGTTATTAGAGTTATCACCTGCTTGTTGGTTCTGCCTATTCATCATTTTTTTTATTTCCTATATTTAAACTTCCTCCAACTTGTATATTTGTTGAATTATCACCGCCTTTTTGAACCTGTTTATTTTTTCGATTAAAGAAAAACCACCCTATTACCGAGAGAGGTAAAGCGACAGCCGCTCCACTAAATAACCAATCTTTGTTTGCAATAACCCAGTTCATAATTAAATACTCTAATAGTTCACAACATCTTGATAAAATTATATTAATTTAACTACAATATCATAAACACATATTAACATTTTATGTTCCAATAAAAATTAATCTCCCACGCAAAGAAAAACCCCCTTCTGCATAAGCAG
>NZ_JBQSXK010000018.1:0-57661 GCF_052378115.1 Psychrobacter sp. AOP30-A2-5
TTTGATGATAAAACAAGAACCATAAAAAATCCCGCACGATGGCGGGATTTTTTATGGTTCTAAAAACTAAAATATAAGTGACTATTTACGGTCTTCAACTTTAACGAAGTCGCGATGCGTTTCACCCGTGTATAACTGACGTGGACGACCGATTTTGAACGGTGTGCTGTGCATCTCTAACCAATGGCTGATCCAACCAGAAGTACGAGCCAATGAGAAGAT
The DNA here is from genome assembly GCF_052378115.1 of Psychrobacter sp. AOP30-A2-5. Taxonomy (NCBI): domain Bacteria; kingdom Pseudomonadati; phylum Pseudomonadota; class Gammaproteobacteria; order Moraxellales; family Moraxellaceae; genus Psychrobacter; species Psychrobacter sp. AOP30-A2-5. The sequence continues at coordinate 223 of NZ_JBQSXK010000018.1, forward strand.
AACGGTAAACATTGACGTTGGGATACCGATGGCTTTAAGGATAATGCCCGAGTAAAAATCAACGTTTGGATACAAGTTACGCTCAACGAAGAACGGGTCTTCTAAAGCGATTTTCTCAAGTGCCATGGCAAGCTCAAGCTTAGGATCATTGATGCCCAATGCGCCTAATACTTCGTCACAAGTTTCTTTCATTACTTGTGCGCGTGGATCAAAGTTTTTATAAACGCGATGACCAAAGCCCATCAGTTTCACTTCACGGCTCTTCACTTTTTCCATGAATTCAGGCACATTTTCAACTGAACCGATCTCATCTAACATCTCAAGCACAGCTTCGTTCGCGCCGCCATGTGATGGTCCCCAAAGGGCGGCGATACCAGCAGCGATACACGCATAAGGGTTTGCGCCAGTAGAACCAGCTAGACGTACCGTAGACGTTGACGCGTTTTGCTCGTGGTCAGCATGCAAAGTAAAGATTTTGTCCATGGCGCGAGTGATGACGTCATTGGTTTGGTAATCAACATCAGCAGGCGTGGCAAACATCATGTATAAGAAGTTTTCAGCATAGCTAAAGTCATTGCGTGGGTACATGAACGGTTCGCCTTGCGAGTATTTATAACTCATCGCAGCAAGCGTTGGCATTTTAGCGATTAGACGGATAGCCGTGATTTCACGATGCTCTTCGTTACTGACGTCTAATGCTTCATGATAAAACGCGGATAAAGCACCAACGACACCAACCATAATGGCCATTGGATGTGCGTCACGGCGGAAGCCTTCAAAGAACTTGCGCAACTGATCATGAACACCCGTATGCTTACGGATTTTTTCAAAGAAATCTGCTTTTTGCTCAGCGTTCGGCAAGTCGCCATGAATCAAGGCATAAGCCACTTCTAAATATTCAGCATTGTTTGCCAATTGATCGATAGGGTAGCCGCGGTGTAGTAGCTCACCTTTACCGCCATCAATATAAGTAATCTTTGATTCAACAGGAGCGGTTACTTTAAAACCAGGGTCATAAGACCAAAATCCTGATTCTTGTAGAGCAGCAATATCTAGAACTGGACGCCCTAAAGTACCTTCGATAATAGGAAACTCGTATTCTTTACCATTGACGGTTAGTTTGGCATTAGTGTCAGCCATAAATTGCTCTCCATTGGTTTTAGCTTGTTAGAATAAAATTACGACAGACGCATACCCTCGGTCTATCGTTAGTCAAATCATAAAAATGCATTTAACTCATTTAATACGCAGGGTATATTAGCAGTAATTACTTATGATTTGAAAAGACTTTTACCATCAATAGCACCAATTGGCACGGTTTAGTCGTGTTTATTCACTGTAATTTTTGTATCAAAATATGTCTGATTGGTTATTTTGCTTAGAAAGCTTGTTTTTATGACAGTAAGTACAGCTACATTATCCGCATAATTCTTAAAGAATTTTACGATAATAATGTAGCAGGTTTTATTAATATTCGGGTTAAAAACAGACAGAGTATGCGTAGTAGACGAATTGAGTTTGGCATAAATCTCCTCAAAATTGAGTAATTTTGGCAAATACGTATGACCACTGTCTATTTATTTGTTAACCCAGCGTTTGCCTTTTACTACTTAGGGGATAAATTTGTAATTATCGCCCAGTCATTTTATAATTGTAGGAACTTAACTGGCACTCGCTTTGTGCGAATTGATAAGTGGTCATGATGTAGTGTCGTTTTTCTATTCATACTCGGTTATGGCTGAGTAGCACCAGAGCAACGACGCACCAGCGTTTTGATAAACAATATCTGTAATCCATGGTTTGAATGCTTTTGTTAACTGTTCTATTTTTAAGTCATTAGTAAAAGGGCTGTATTGATATCGATGACGGAGTAGCGTTGTTTTTATTGATATGACCAGTAAAAATAGACTAGTTAATCGATCTTACTCATGTTTATTTTCTTTGTTGTATAATAGACGGGTTGTTTTATAGACCTGTCGATTTGACGAGCGATATTAAACAGTTTATCAATACCTTGTACCGCACGATCCTTTCTTCATATTTAGCGCAAACTAAACGAAGTCAGCTAGCTCTTCCTTACTTTATTCGTCTCGTGTGTTGCTCAATGCTTAATCGACATCAGTGATATCAAGCGTTGATAGCAGATACAGGAGTATAACCGCAAAAAGGATGCCCGCTGTGAAAAGCAACCGACCTATTGATCTGCCTTTAAGCCAAGTGATTAGCGTTAATCGCTCACCGATTGCGATCGCCTCTATCTTGCATCGTATCTCTGGCATTATTTTATTTTTATTGATTCCTGTCATGCTGTGGTTACTACAGAACTCATTGGCTTCGCCTGAGAGCTTTGCAACCGTATTTGACAATGTACTTGTGCGCTTCTTAGCATGGATATTTGTTGCTGCGATTGCTTATCACTTTGTGATGGGTATTAAGCACTTATTCGCTAATATGGGCATGAACGAAGAGCTAAAATCTGGTCGCACTGCGTCTATGGTTAGTTTTGTGATTGCAGCGATTCTAATTGTCGCGTCATTTGTATGGGTGATGTTCTAATGATAAAAAATGATTCAGGAATCAAAAGTGCGACTGGTCTGACAGGTTCAGGCTCACGCGATTGGATTATCCAGCGTATTAGCGCTGTCGTTTTAGCCGTTTATAGTGTGGTACTGCTGGGCTTCTTTTTGACGCACGGCGATGTTACTTATCTTGAATGGTCATCATTCATGACCAGTTTGCCTATGCGCCTATTTAGCTTGGTGGCGGTACTTGCCCTAGCTGGTCATGCTTGGGTTGGTATGTGGACCGTGTTCACCGACTATATTACCACGGGCAAATTGGGCTCAAGCGCAGCAGGTCTACGCTTAGTGCTACAGTCATTGATGATTATCGCTATTTTAGTGTTTCTATTTTGGGGCATTATGATTTTTTGGGGTACTGGTTTCGGTGTGGTTGCTGTTTAACGATAGCCAATCCCCTATAATCTGGATACGGTGTCAGGCTCGCTTAGTCTACTATTTGTAGTTCTGGTGACATGCCTTCCTTGTATCCATATTATATTGAACAGACTATGTATTGATAATATTTATTTATCTGTAACTTGATTTATCTGTAACTTGATTTATCTGTAAAAATAACGGACGTGACTAGCAAACGTCAAAGTCATCCGTTAGTAGCCAAAAATAGTCATAGCCCATCATAGCGTTGGACATCATTGACTTAGCCAGTCACTTATATAATAGGTGCGCTATGGTTTAGTCAGTGAACGAACCCAATATAACGATAGATATGCAAATTAGGTGGTTAAAGGTTGTGAGCGTCATCTACTTTTATAATTGCAAATAGTGGCAAGACAATAAAGTGTTTTGTCCAGCAATAGGATGATTTTGAGACAGCCTTTTTATTTACTTCTAAGCATTAATAGGCATTAGGAAAACCGTAATGGCAACTAGACAAGATAATACCATTAGTAATATTAAGACGCTAAACTACGATGCAGTCATCGTTGGTGGCGGTGGCTCAGGTATGCGTGCTTCACTACATTTGGCAGAAGCAGGCATGAAAGTTGCCGTTTTGACCAAAGTATTCCCAACCCGTTCGCACACGGTTGCGGCTCAGGGCGGTATCGGCGCAAGTTTGGGCAACATGAGCAACGATAACTGGCATTTTCACTTTTATGACACCGTTAAAGGGTCAGATTGGTTGGGTGACCAAGACGCGATTGAATACATGTGCCGTGAAGCGCCTAAAGTCGTCTATGAGCTTGAGCACATGGGCATGCCGTTTGACCGTAACGAAGACGGCACGATTTATCAGCGTCCGTTCGGTGGTCATACCTCAAACTATGGCGAAAAAGCCGTACAACGTGCGTGTGCTGCAGCTGACCGTACGGGTCACGCGCTATTACATACGTTATATCAGAAGAATTTGCAGCAAGGCACTGAGTTCTTTATCGAGTGGATTGCGCTTGATTTGATTAAAGACGAAGCGGGTAATATCAACGGTGTTATCGCGCTTGAGCAAGAGACAGGTACGGTTGCCGTATTCCAATCACCGATTACTGTCCTAGCGACAGGTGGTGCAGGTCGTATCTTTGCTGCTTCTACTAACGCTTATATCAATACTGGTGACGGTATTGGCATGGCAGTTCGTGCTGGTATTCCATTACAAGACATGGAGTTTTGGCAGTTCCACCCAACGGGCGTTCATGGTGCAGGCGTATTGTTAACTGAAGGGTGCCGCGGTGAAGGCGCAATCTTACGTAACAAAGATGGCGAAGCGTTCATGGAGCGTTACGCGCCAACCGTGAAAGATTTGGCACCACGTGATTTGGTTTCTCGTTCTATGGATCAAGAGATCAAAGAAGGTCGCGGCTGTGGTCCAAACTCTGACCATATCGTAATGGATATGACCCATTTGGGTGTAGAAACCATCATGAAGCGTTTGCCATCGGTATTTGAGATTGGTAAAAACTTCGCTAACGTTGATATCACCAAAGAGCCAATTCCCGTTATTCCAACTATTCACTATATGATGGGCGGTATTCCAACCACTATTCATGGTCAAGTCATTAAGCCTGATCTAGAAGCAGGTACGGATGAAGACGGTCTATATGCAAAAGGCAACGTGGTTAAAGGTCTTTATGCTATCGGCGAATGTGCTTGTGTCAGTGTTCACGGTGCCAACCGCTTAGGTACCAACTCTTTGCTTGATCTATTGGTATTTGGTCGTGCTGCTGGTAAGCATATCGTTGATGAATTCCATCATGCCGATCATAACTATAAGCCTTTAGATCCACGCGTGCTAGATTATACGGTCGGTCGTTTAGACAAGCTGCAACAGTCGACTGAAGGCTATAATGCCCAAGACGTGGCTGACGAGATTCGTGCGACCATGCAAGCGCATGCGAGTGTGTTCCGTACGCAAGCGATGATGGACGAAGGCGTTGAGAAGATTTTAGCGCTTGGTGACAAGATTGAAAAAATCCATTTAGCCGATAAATCACAAGTATTTAACACAGCGCGCATTGAAGCATTCGAAGTGGCTAACTTGTATGAAGTGGCCAAAGCGACGATGGTATCAGCGGCAATGCGTCACGAAAGCCGCGGTGCTCATAGTGTGTCTGACTATGACCGTCCAGAAGATGATGATTACGCACCAAATGGCCGTAATGACCACGAGTGGATGAAGCATACCTTATGGTATTCTGAAGGCAATCGCATCATTTATAAGCCAGTTCGTAAGGTACCACTAACGGTTGATTATATCGAACCGAAAGTTCGCGTCTACTAATTTTAGACTGCGCAATTTAGCGATACGAACAGCGTAAACGTTTTATTTTTTATTCATTTATTAAAAGGTGACCGCCAGCTACATGCTCATGCCAGCGTGACAATATGATTAGTTGATATTTGATAATTACTGTCAATATGGGCTAATCAATAGCGCTGATATGCTGCAACCTTTGTATGCCCGCCATCACCTACGTGTGGAGTTTAGCATTATGAGCCGAGGTACTCGCACCATCGAAATCTATCGCTACGATCCTGATCTGGACGCAGCGCCGCGCATGCAAACGTATACGATTGAGTTGCTAGACTCAGATCGTATGTTGCTTGACGTGTTATTACGCCTGAAAAAGGAAGACGAAACACTGACCTTCCGTCGCTCTTGCCGTGAAGGTATTTGTGGCTCTGATGGCATGAACATCAATGGCAAAAATGGCCTAGCGTGTCTCATTAACATGAACACTCTGCCAGAAAAAGTCACGGTTCGTCCATTACCAGGTCTACCTGTTGTTCGCGATTTGGTTGTTGATATGAACCAATTCTATGAGCAATATGAGAAAGTACATCCGTACTTGATCAATGACCAGCCAGCGCCGCCAACTGAGCGTTTGCAGTCACCTGAGCAACGCGAAAAGCTAAACGGTTTGTACGAATGTATTCTATGCGCATGCTGTTCAACCAGCTGCCCATCGTTCTGGTGGAACCCTGATAAATTCTTAGGTCCATCAGCACTACTGCATGCTTATCGCTTCGTGGCTGATAGCCGTGATGGTGATACGCAAGCACGTTTGGCGCGCTTAGATGATCCATTTAGCCTATTCCGTTGCCGCGGTATCATGAACTGTGTATCAGTTTGTCCAAAAGGTTTAAATCCAACCAAAGCAATTGGTCATTTACGTAATATGCTCATTGACCAAGCAGGTTAATCGTTTATAATTGTCTGGTTTTTTTGCAGATAGCGTACGAAAGACACCACCTAATCATTAGGTGGTGTTTTTTATGAGCAATATATCTGAGATTCTTTGATTGTCTTTCAGTGTCAGATAGGGCTTATAGAGACGATTATTCGACATGGTTAAAGGTAAGGCTGGGCTATCAATACGTTGGTTGTATGTAAGAAGGCATGATATATACGTCAGCAATCTATCAAAAAAGCGAAATAGGACTCCACCCGACATTAGGGCGGAGGGGAATGTCGCTTAGTATTTATTATATTCGGTGGTGTGTCAAAAAATATGTTGACTAAAATTTGAACAATTTTGAAGCCTTGAAAGCTCTATGGAATCAGAGAAATTAGCATAGACTTCGTATTAAATTTTTTCGTCACCATACTTTTTAGAACACCGCCTTATATTTTTATACAGATTAGTTACTGAAATAAATCGTGTTAATCTTTAGTATTGATAACATGTCAGACGAAAACGAATTGGTGTTATGAAAATCAGTAAAGCGTATAAGTTTAGGCTTGAGCCTAACGTAGAGCAAGAGGTTATCTTAAATAACCTTGTTGGTTCTGCGCGCTTTGTTTGGAATCAAATGCTGGCCATATCGTTTGAGATGTTTGTTAAGAATGAGTTTATTAATGCAACGAATTTGGTTAATAAAATCATGGATATTAAAGCCAATCCTGATTTTGCATTCTTAAAAACAAGCTCCAATGCGGTATCTTTACAACAGAAAGTTCGTGATCTCGCTTCTGCTTGGTCGCGCTTTTTTGACCCTAAAGTTCATGCAAGGCTGAAAGAAAATAACAGAAAACCTAGAAAAACTAAATGCCTCAAGCTTGCCGACGGCACTGAAATCCAACTACGCCCACTCATGCCGCGTTTTAAACGTAAATCAGATGGTCGAGATTCAATCCGCTTGGTTCAGTTTGATAAATATTGCCGCGTTAAGGGCAATCGCGTCAAATTACCGAATGGTATTGGCTTGGTGAAGTTTAAAAAATCTCAAGAGATCATAGGTGTCATAAAGAATATCACCATCAGTAAGAAATCCGGCCATTGGTACGTGTCTTTCGGTACGGAGCGTGAGGTTGAAACACCGACCCATCCGTCCAAAACCGCCATTGGTATTGATTTAGGGATTACTAATTTTATCACTACCTCAAACGCTGATATTATTCAGCCCAAAAATAGCTTCAAAGCCAATCAAGTCAAGATAGCAAGGCTACAGCGCCAATTAAGCCGCAAGGTCTTATTTAGTAATAATTGGAAAAAGCAAAACCGTAAAATCCAAAAGCTTCACCATCATATCGCCAATATTCGCCATGACTACTTGCATAAGATCACCACTGACATCAGCAAAAACCACGCCATGATTGTCTGTGAGGATTTGAAAGTAGCTAATATGTCGAAATCAGCAAGTGGTACGCTTGAAAACAAAGGTCGCAATGTCAGAGCCAAATCAGGATTGAATAAATCAATTCTTGATCAGGGTTTGGCTAGTAAACCCAAGATTTACTAGCCAAACCTGTTTTGAGTGCAAGCATGTTGCCAAAGAAAATAGACGCACCCAAGCAAAATTTGAGTGCGTTGAATGTGGTTATATTGCGAATGCTGATGTTAATGCAGCTCGTAATATTCTTACGGTAGGACATGCCGTTTTGTCTGTGGAGGGAGGACGCGGTAAAGGTCGCCCGATGAAACAGAAAGCTTGTGACCTTCGTGAGAAAGTCACCTAAGAGCTTTTTCTTTTAGAATCCCACACTTGAGCTTGTCGAAAGTGGCGGGAGTATGTCAAATAATTGGTGTTAGAAAAAAGTATTCAGCCAGAGATATTCACCACGTTAAATGTTAGAATAGCGCATTATTTTAATAATTAGTCGTTTTGACGAACCATTATCAGTCGTTAATGTTTAACTTAATGATAAATAAGTATTCAAAACAAGTAGTAGAATGAATAATGCACTCAAAATGATAGTAGATATTCATTACCTAAATAGTTAGTATTGAATAAACAAACTATGGCGCGAAACGCTGTCATGCTACTCTATACAGCAACGTATGTTTGCCATAAAAAAAGTAATGATAGCTTGGAAATAACCAGACGTTCCAGCGAGGATAGCCAAATAATAGGCCAGCTGAAGGCGTCAATAATTCATCGATCGTTTATCTTTGATGAATTGGTTATGACTAACTTCAGTATATATAAATTAATGTTGTGAGACGAGTCAGATAACAAAACTGGACGTTCACAAATAATTATATTTTTAATATAGGTATTGTAATGGCACTTATTATCACTATTTAGCATCACTGTCTGTCATAAGCAAAAGTACAGATAAGCGTACTTCTTTTATAGTAATAAGTGTGGTTCATAAATCAGTACTGAACAGAATACGATTGAGTTTTTATAGCATTAAGTATTTAGATGTCTCACATACAACAGATTACACAATAATAAGCACGATTCCATTCATTTATCTATCAAATAGACGATTATTATGAATAGTATAACTAAAGAAGCCGCAAGCCTAGGACATACAGAACTGGCTGCTGACAACGCCAGCTATATAGAAGCTCTTTATGAGCAGTACCTAAACGATCCTGATAGCGTTGATACCGATTGGCAAACGTATTTTGAACAATACAAATCGCCAAACGATGCACAGCATAACGCTATTAAGGAACAGTTTTTGTTGCTTGCTCGCAACCAAACTGCCAACAAAGCCAGCACTCAAGCGCCTGATCAAAGTGCAGGCTTAGCCGACTGTGCCAACCCTAAACAAATGGGTGTACAACAGCTAATTTCAGCTTACCGTCGCCGTGGTCATCGCCGTGCCAAGCTTGATCCATTAAATCTACATCCACGTGCAGAAGTGGAAGATTTGACCCTTGCTTATCATAATCTTTCAGAAGCTGATCTTGATACCGTATTTCCTACCAATGATTTAAATATCGGTAAAGACGAAGCGCCTTTACGTGAAATCATCGAAATTATGGAACGTGTTTACTGCCGTTACATTGGTACTGAATACATGCACGTTACCACCAGTACTGAAAAACGCTGGATGGAAAAGTATCTAGAAACCAACTTAGGTTACATCAAGTTTGATAAAGAAAAGCGCTTATCTATTCTTGAGCGCCTAACAGCAGCTGAAGGTCTAGAAAAATACTTAGCACGTAAATATACGGGCGTTAAGCGTTTCGGACTAGAGGGCGGCGAAAGCTTTATCCCTGCTATCAATGAAATCATCCAACGTGCAGGCGGCTATGGCACTAAAGAGATGGTCATTGGTATGGCTCACCGTGGTCGCCTAAACCTACTGGTCAATATCTTAGGTAAAAACCCTGCGGACTTGTTCGACGAGTTTGATGGTAAAGTACAGCCAGAAAAAGGCTCAGGTGACGTTAAATACCATAATGGTTTTTCATCAAACGTGATGACGCCAGGCGGTGAAGCGCATTTGGCTTTAGCATTTAACCCATCACATCTTGAGATTGTCGCGCCAGTATTGCAAGGCTCTGTACGCGCACGTCAAGTTCGCCGTAATGACGAGCCTTTAATGGAACATACTGATGGTAACTCAGTATTGCCAATCGTTATTCATGGTGATGCGGCGTTTGCTGGTCAAGGTGTGGTTCAAGAAACGTTCCAAATGTCACAAACCCGTGCTTATAGCACTGGTGGTACAGTACATATTGTGATCAATAACCAAGTCGGTTTCACGACGAGCCGTCAAGAAGATGTGCGTTCGACTGAATACTGTACTGACGTTGCAAAAATGGTACATGCACCTATTCTACATGTGAACGGTGATGATCCTGAGTCGGTGGTATTTGCCGCACAGTTAGCATTAGATTATCGTCATGAGTTTGATAAAGACATCATTATCGATCTGTTCTGCTATCGCCGTAACGGTCACAATGAAGCCGATGAGCCATCAGCGACTCAACCACTCATGTATGCCGTTATTAAGAAGTTACCAACGACTCGTACTATCTATGCACAGAAGCTTATTGCTGAGGGCGTCTTAAGTGCTGAAGAAGAAAAACAGTATGAAGATGACTATCGTGAATCTTTAGACCGTGGTGATTACGTTGCCAACTCGCTGGTTCAAGAACCTAACGAGCAGCTATTTGTTGATTGGAAACCTTATTTAGGTCACGAATTGGTAGATGATTGGGATACCAGTGTCGACATCGAGACTCTAAAAGGTTATGGACGTCGTATGGCGGAAATGCCCGAAGGCTATAAGTTACAACGCCAAGTACAAAAAGTGGTTGAGCAGCGCTTAGCCATGCAAACAGGCGAAGAGCCGTTGAACTGGGGTGCAGCTGAAACATTGGCATACGCATCACTAGTCGATAACGATGAAGTATTGGTACGTATTACTGGTGAAGATGTTGGTCGTGGTACTTTCTCACATCGTCATAGCGAAATTTACAATATGGATGATGGCAGCATGTATGTGCCATTGGCTCATATTAGTGAAACCCAAGCCCGCTTTGCTACTTATAACTCATTGTTATCAGAAGAAGCGGTACTTGCATTCGAATATGGTTATGCAACGACAGTACCAAATGCCTTGATCGTTTGGGAAGCGCAGTTTGGTGACTTCGTCAACGGCGCACAGGTGGTGATTGACCAGTTTATCTCAAGTGGTGAAACCAAGTGGCAGCGCATTTGTGGTCTAACTATGTTGTTACCGCATGGTTTTGAAGGTCAAGGTCCTGAGCATTCATCTGCACGTCTTGAACGTTTCTTACAGCTATGTGCTGAAGACAATATGCAAGTGATTACGCCAACGACACCTGCCCAGATCTATCATGCGCTACGTCGTCAAGCGGTTCGCCCAATTCGCAAGCCATTGATTGTTATGTCACCGAAGAGCTTGTTACGTCATAAGTTGGCAACTTCTAATCTTGAAGAGCTGGCGAATGGTAAGTTTGAGACGGTATTGCCAGAGATTGACAATCAAAACGCTGACAAAGTCACTCGTATGGTGCTTTGTGGTGGTAAGGTTTATTACGATTTGCTTGAGCAGCGCCGTGCCTTAGGTCTAGAGCATGTTGCTATTGTTCGTATTGAACAGCTCTATCCATTACCAGAGCAGCGTTTAATGGCTGAAATTGAAAAATACAGCAACTTGGCTGAGATCGTCTGGACGCAAGAAGAGCCGCTTAACCAAGGCGCTTGGTATTATTTAGCACCGCATATGTTCCGTATCGTCGTACCACACCCAACCAAGGCGAAAGTCATGGAACCAGTGGCACGTCCTGCGAGTGCAGCACCTGCAACAGGTTCACCAAAACTGCATGCTCAGCAGCAGCAAGCGTTAATAGCTGGTGGTCTTGGTGTCAGTGTCGATGAGTTGGCTAAGTAACAGATTGTTTAATCAGAAGACTATAGAAGATAAATGAATCAGGCGATAACAGTCAGTATAATTTAATACAATTTAGGTAATATTATCTAATGCAGTACTGACTGTTTATCACGACTTAACAATATATAAATATCCAAATCTAAGGAGTATATCGATGGCTGATATCAAAGCCCCCGTTTTTCCAGAATCAGTTGCCGACGGTACTATCGTTGAGTGGCATGTCACTGAAGGTCAACAAGTGAGTCGTGATGACTTATTAGCTGAAATCGAAACTGATAAAGTCGTATTAGAAGTTGTGGCGCCTGACGACGGTGTTGTGACCAAAATTGTTAAACAGGTTGATGATACCGTGTTGTCTGACGAAGTCATCGGTCAATTCGAAGCCGGTGCTAGCGCCAGTGCAGATAGTGCTCCTGCGGTAGATCCAGATCAACCAGCAGCGCCAGTACAAGCGAAGCAAGCCGCAGATGGTGGCGCGCCAGTACAAGCAACAGATAAAAAAGACGAAGCGGATCATAAAGATCAAAGCCCAGCAGTTCGTAAAGCAGCAAAAGAGTCTGGCGTAGATCCTAAAGAAGTGGAAGGTAGTGGTCGCGGCGGTCGTGTGACCAAAACGGATATGGCTAACCCAACATTGAAAGCAGATAGCAGCATCAAGTCTGACAGCGGCCGTCCAGTGGCTGAATCAATGGGTGAGCGTACTGAAAAACGCGTGCCAATGACACGTCTTCGTAAGACAGTTGCAAATCGTTTGTTAGCAGCTTCTCAAGAAACAGCGATGTTGACGACGTTCAACGAAGTTAATATGAAGCCGTTGATGGACATGCGTGCTAAGTATAAAGACCAGTTTGAGAAGCGTCATGGCGTACGTTTAGGCTTCATGTCATTGTTCGTGAAAGCGGCAACCGAAGCACTTAAACGCTTCCCAGCCGTAAACGCGTCACTAGACGGTGATGACATTGTTTATCATGGTTTCTACGATATCGGCGTTGCTGTATCATCTGATCGTGGTCTGGTTGTTCCAGTATTGCGTGATACCGATCGCATGAGCATGGCGGATGTTGAAAGCCGTATTCGTGAGCTTGGTGGTTTGGCTCAAAAAGGTAAACTTGGCCTAGACGACATGACTGGCGGTACTTTCACGATTTCAAATGGTGGCGTATTTGGTTCATTGATGTCAACGCCTATTTTGAACCCACCACAAACGGCTATCCTAGGCATGCACGCTATCAACGACCGCCCAATGGCAGTTGATGGTAAAGTTGAAATCTTGCCAATGATGTATCTTGCCCTCTCTTATGACCATCGTATGATTGATGGTAAAGAAGCGGTACAGTTCTTAGTTACCATTAAAGAATTGGTTGAAGATCCAGCCATGTTGCTATTAGACCTGTAAGCTTTTAAGCTTGTATTGGCAACCGCTGATACAAGCTTTTTAACTTTAGTCTAAATAGTGGTACTAGTTGTTTATTAATATATAAGAATGCTTCGCTGATGTGGTGTATTTACCATAAAGTAGAATCATGTTGAGTCAAAAATATGCTTATATATTAATGAGATAATCCTCAGTTTGAATGATACTTACAATTAGAACGATAATTAGAAATAGGAACGTACTATGAAAGACAATTATGATTTAGTCGTCATCGGCGGCGGTCCTGGTGGTTATGAAGCCGCTATCCGTGCAGGTCAGTTAGGTATGAGCGTTGCTTGTATCGAAAAGCGTGTTTATAAAGGCGAGCCAGCACTTGGCGGCACTTGCTTGAACGTAGGTTGCATCCCATCAAAAGCGTTACTTGATAGCTCACATCGTTATGAAGCGACTAAGCATGACCTTGCTGAACATGGTATCAGCACCGGTGATGTTGCTATCGATGTCGAGCAAATGATTGCGCGTAAAGAAGGCATCGTTAAGCAATTGACGGGTGGCGTTGCTGCACTATTAAAAGGCAATGGCGTTGACTGGCTACAAGGCTGGGGTACGTTGGTTGACGGCAAAGGCGCTGATAAAAAAGTTAAGTTTACCGCCCTTGCAGATGAAGCAGAAACGACCATCACAGCTAAGAACGTGATTCTTGCGGCAGGTTCTGTGCCGATCGATATCCCCGTTGCTAAAACTGATGGCGATCGTATCGTTGACTCTACTGGCGCCCTTGATTTCACCGAAGTGCCTAAACGTTTAGGCGTTATTGGTGCGGGTGTTATCGGTCTTGAGCTTGGTTCAGTATGGCGTCGTCTAGGTAGTGAAGTAGTTGTTTATGAAGCATTGCCAAGTTTCTTAGCTGCCGCTGATAAAGACATCGCTAAAGAAGCGGGCAAAATACTGAAGAAGCAAGGTCTTGATATCCGTGTTGATACCAAAGTTACCAATGCTGAAGTACAAGGTGATCAAGTTGTCGTTACTAGCGAAAGCAAAGGCGAGTCATCTGAAGAAAGCTTTGATAAACTCATCGTTTGTGTCGGTCGCCGTGCTTACTCTGAAAAATTACTTGGTGATGACAGCGGTATTCAGTTGACTGAACGCGGTCTTATTGATGTGAATGATCAATGTAAAACCAATCTTGATGGTGTTTATGCCATCGGTGATTTGGTTCGCGGTCCAATGCTTGCGCATAAAGCGATGGAAGAAGGCATGATGGCTGTTGAGCGTATTCATGGCGAAAAAGCCCAAGTTAATTATGACACGATCATCAACGTCATCTATACCCATCCAGAAATCGCATGGGTTGGTTTGACTGAGCAAGAAGCTGAAGCCGCTGGTTTTGAGGTCAAAACAGGTTCATTCAACCTAGCAGCGAACGGTCGTGCATTGGCTCAAAGCGAAGCAGAAGGCTCTATTAAAGTCGTGGCTGATGCTAAAACAGATCGCCTATTAGGTATGCATGCTATCTCTGCTGGTGCTGGTGATATCGTCCATCAAGGTATGATTGCGATGGAATTTGTCTCTAGTATCGAAGATTTGCAATTGATGACTTTTGCTCATCCAACCATTTCAGAAGCCGTGCATGAAGCTGCTCTGTCTGCTGATGGCCGTGCTATTCACGCCATTCAGCGTAAAAAGCGTAAGAAATAAGTCGTTATTTTGATCAGTACCAACTTATAACCTGATCGCGGTGGGGTTGCTATGGCTTCCACCACGGTCATGAGTGCGCCATATGCCTGTCTAATATGTATATACGCGCACTTTTTTCACTTTTTATTAATTGTAAAAAATAAAGGATACAATCAATGAATTTACATGAGTATCAAGCAAAAGAGCTATTAAAAAGCTATGGTTTGCCGATTCAAGAAGGCATTATTGCCTATAACGGCGACGAAGCTGCTGCTGCTTTTGATAAAACGCCAACAGACATTGCGGTTATTAAAGCGCAAGTACATGCTGGTGGTCGCGGTAAAGCGGGTGGCGTAAAGCTGGTTAAAACTCGTGAAGAAGCTAAGCAAGTAACTGAAGAGCTTATCGGTACCAATTTGGTTACTTTCCAAACTGACGCTGATGGCCAACCAGTTAACTTCGTATTGGTTGCAGAAGATATGTATCCAGTACAAACTGAGCTATATCTTGGTGCAGTCGTTGATCGTGCGACTCGTCGTGTGACTTTCATGGCATCAACTGAAGGCGGCGTTGATATCGAAGAAGTCGCAAACGAGACACCAGAAAAAATCTTTAAAGTACATGTTGATCCTTTAGTTGGTCTAATGCCTTTCCAAGCGCGCGATGTTGCGTTCAAACTTGGTCTAGAAGGCAAGCAAATCAACCAGTTCGTTAAATTGATGACTGGTGCTTATAAAGCATTTGTTGAAAACGACTTTGCGCTAATGGAAATTAACCCATTAGCCGTTCGTGAAAATGGCGAAATCGTTTGTGTTGATGGCAAAATTGGTATCGATTCAAACGCCCTATATCGTCTGCCTAAAATTGCAGCACTACAAGACAAAACGCAAGAAAACGAGCGTGAGCTTAAAGCTGCTGAGTTTGACCTAAACTATGTTGCCCTAGAAGGTAACATCGGTTGTATGGTTAACGGTGCTGGTCTTGCAATGGCAACGATGGACATCATCAAATTGTATGGCGGCAAGCCTGCTAACTTCTTGGACGTTGGCGGCGGTGCAACTAAAGATCGCGTTGTTGAAGCGTTCAAGATTATTCTTGAAGACAGCAGCGTTGAAGGTGTTCTAATCAACATCTTCGGTGGTATCGTACGTTGTGACATGATTGCAGAAGCGATTATCGCTGCTGTTAAAGAAGTCGATGTACAAGTACCTGTGGTTGTACGTCTAGAAGGTAATAATGCTGAAAAAGGCTTACAAATTCTAGAAGAGTCTGGTCTTAAGCTGACTACAGCTCAAGGCCTAGCAGATGCCGCTCAAAAAATTGTCGATGCGGTTAAAGCTTAAGTCTTTAATGATTGGTATTTAGCAATAAATACCAAAGCATAGTAGTCAACGCGTGATAGCTGCTCTTATATAAAAATTTACCATTAACATTGAATAAAAATGGTGTTAAGCGTCGCTATCACAAGACAACCGAATACAAGGAATAAATAATGAGTGTATTAATCGATAAAGATACCAAAGTATTGGTACAAGGTTTTACTGGTAAAAATGGTACGTTCCACTCTGAGCAAGCGATCGAATACGGTACTAAAGTCGTCGGCGGCGTAACACCAGGTAAAGGCGGTCAAACGCATTTAGGCCTACCAGTATTCAACACGATGAGCGAGGCCATGGAAGCTACTCAAGCTGACGCGTCTGTTATCTATGTACCAGCACCATTTGTACTAGATTCTATCGTTGAAGCGGTAGATGCTGGTGTTAAATTGATTATCGTTATTACTGAAGGCGTGCCTACTTTAGACATGCTAAAAGCAAAACGTTATATCGAAGAAGCTGAAGGCGTACGCATGGTTGGTCCTAACTGCCCAGGTGTTATCACGCCAGGTCAGTGCAAAATTGGTATCATGCCAGGTCATATCCATTTGCCAGGTAAAGTGGGTATCATCTCACGCTCTGGTACATTGACTTATGAAGCGGTTGCTCAGACCACTAAGCTTGGTTTTGGTCAGTCAACTTGTATCGGTATCGGTGGTGATCCTATCCCTGGTATGAACCAAATTGACGCATTGAAACTGTTCGAAGCTGATCCACAAACTGAAGCTATCATCCTAATCGGTGAGATCGGTGGTACTGCTGAAGAAGAAGCGGCTGCTTATATCAAAGACCATGTAACTAAGCCAGTCGTTGGTTATATCGCTGGTGTTACTGCTCCAGAAGGCAAGCGTATGGGCCATGCTGGCGCTATCATCTCTGGTGGTCAAGGTACTGCTGAAGAGAAATTCAAAGCGTTTGAAGATGCTGGTATCGCGTACACACGTGACCCATCTAAACTTGGCGATAAGCTAAAAGAAGTTACTGGTTGGTAGGATAGGCAAAAGCCCGCTAACTACCGAAACTCTATTGAATTACTGATAAGACACCCCTACAATGGGGTGTCTTTTTTATGCCTGAAAATTTTATGAAAAATAAAATATTAGTTACTGGCGGTGCTGGATATATTGGTTCTCATACTTGTATAGCATTGCATGAAGCAGGCTATGATATTGTTGTATACGATAACCTATCCAATAGTAGCCGTGAAGCGATCAACCGTATTTCTACTCTTCCTAGATAGCTTATTGAAAATGGTTTAATAGGGCATGCTATGACTGTTAAACTATGTAAAATGAATTTGTCATGAGAGAATATATACTTTCAATCCAATAACTTTGTTTCGATTAGGGAAGCACTATGTTAAATATACTTTTTTTTCTTGAACCAGCATTAGAACATCGTCATAACCCGTTATTTAGGTACAAGACTCTTAGAAACTCTCTTAATCCTCAGTTATTATCTTTGAAACTAATGGGGCATAATACTTCCCTGTTGGCTAGTGACGTGGTAATTAAAGCTGCAAAAGATAGTAATGAGCTTATTGATAGCGATAGTATTATTCCAGTTGAGATGATTGAATGGACTAATTGTAAGGAGGAATATAAAAGGTTATCTACATTACAAGACAATAATAAAGATTTTTCGGAAAAAGATAAATTCTATGAGCTTATCTTGAAAAGTTTAAATGGATTTGTACCTGATATAATTATTTCATGGGAATCAGAAGTAGAGTACTTTAAGAGTGTATATCCTGAAGTAAAAGTTCTATATTGTCATCCAGGAGTGTTTTCACGTCCACCATATCCAAACTTTATAACATTTAATACAAAGTTATTAAGTAGTTCCGAACTATCTGAAGAGCCTTTGTCAACATCAAGTATTTCGTTGGATCGATATAGAGAGTATTTAAGACCAATTCTAACTGTAACATCTCCTATATCTAGGTCTATAAAAATTATAAAAAGCCAGTTCAATAAAGTTATACTTTTTCCATTGCAAGTAGATGGTTATTTTACAGTAGATAATGTTATTTCTGGTTATGCAAATAATCAATTTGATTTATTAGTTAAAATTCTTGAAGCTACTCCTGATGATATAGGGATATTGGTAACTAGTTACAAATCATTAGATACATCTTCAGGAGTTTTAAATCAATCGAATATAGCTTTTTTAGAGTCAAAGTTTTCTAATTTTATATATATAAGCGACTTTGAACTGATACCGAATGTTTCACAGTTCATAGTACCAGAGATAGACGGCGCTATAGTTATTTCAAGTGCATTAGCCTATCAAGCAGCACTTTGGGAAAAGCCTCTTCTAACAATTGGAGAAAGCCATGTTTCAAATCTATGTACGAATCTAAATTTAGAGAGCTTTATCCAGAACCTTGGCAAAGAATTTAATAGGGATGCTAAGATAGTAAAGTTAATTAAAGAGACGAATCTTCTCGATTCCGAAATAAAGGATCCCGAATTATTTGAAAATTTTATAAAGAGTTTTAGTCAGACGGGTATTATTAATAAAGACGAGGGAGAGATAGATGTAAACAGTTATTTAGTCAAAAACTCCCGTATTGATGCACTTATGAAAGGTTTTAATAAATCTAACATAAGTAGCTTGTTTCAAGTAGAAGAGCATACTAAAGAACTTTCAGTTCAGATTAAAAAACATGAAATTATATCTTTCGATATATTTGATACATTATTATGTCGGCCTTTCAAAAAGCCCTCTGATCTCTTTGATTTTATGCAAAAAGAGGTAATGGAAATAGTAGGTGAGCATAAGTTCAGTTATAAGCTTCTAAGGCAACAGGCTGAAAAAATAGCTTTTGAAAAATCAATTGAAAGAAGTGAAGGTGAGACAACTCTAGCAGAAATATATGGATGGTTTACCGAGCTAAGTGGTATACGTATTGAGTTGGCTGAAAAGATAATGGCCTTAGAGATGGATTATGAACTAGAGCTTATAAGATTTAGAAGCTCTGGATATTTAGCATATTGTGAAGCGTTAGCTTTAAATAAGAAGATTATACTAATTTCTGATATGTATTTGACTAAAGATTTTATCGAAATACTTTTAAGTAAAAATGGAATTAATGTTTACGATAAGCTTTATTTGTCATCTGAGTATAAAGAGAAAAAACATAGTGGAAAGTTGTTTGATTTTGTTTTAAATGATTATCAAGATAAAAGCATTCTGCACGTTGGGGATAACTTAAAAGCTGATGTAATAAAAGCAAAAGAGAAAGGTATTAAACCGTTTCACCTCCCTAAGGCGTTTGAAAAATTTGAACAAAGTGATTTTTATAAAAGCGTTTGGGAACGAGATAGTCAGCGGCATAGCAATGACTGGAATAGTGTTCTATCTTTGATTGCTGAAAAGTACTATGGAAACCCCTATAATACCCATCATCGAAAAACTTTTTTCAATGGGAATGCAGCGCTTTTAGGTTATAGTGGATTTGGACCTCTCCTATTAGGATATACTAAATGGCTTATAGAAACTGCTATTGTAGACAAGGTAGAAGATTTATATTTCTTATCTAGAGATGGTAAAGTAATGAAATCAGCATATGATATTATGTCTTCATTTTACAAAGATGCACCTAGATCTCATTATTTATTATGCTCTAGAAGAGCTGTAAATGTCGCAAAGATTGATAGTTTAGAGGGGATTTACGATTTACTTGAAGTGGATTTTCAAAAAACCAAATTAGGTATACTTCTAGATCATAGGTTTGGACTAAAGAGTTCAATGATCAACGAGGAAATCTTATCAAGTTATGGTTTAACTTTGGATAGTACAGTTAGTCATAATGATCAATTATTACTGAAAGAACTCATGAGAGATTTGTCTAAATTGATATTTAATAACTCTTTTGAAGAGAGAGAATTATATAATAGATATCTTGAACTTTCAGGATTTAATAGTAATAGAGTGAAAGCTATAGTCGATATAGGTTATGCAGGCACTATGCAGGAATCACTAGCCAAGTTAACTGGTCAAAATAATATCGGAGGATATTATTTGATGACGTTCAGACAAGCTCGGACTAGACTAAAAGAAAATGGATTAGGTTCATCTGCGTATTTGGCAGAGTTTGTAGATAGGCATGATACATTTCATCCATTTTGTCGACATGTACCTTTGTATGAAACCTTATTTAGCGCTTCAGATACGAGCTTCATTAAATTTACAAGTTCAATAACTGGCGATTTAGAAGCGATTTATATGCAGAAGCTAGAAGGTGAAAGCAAAAGAGTTGTTTTAATAAACTCGATTCAAAATTCTGCTTTAGATTTTATTGACGAATTCACTAGGATATTTAAATATAAATTGAAAGATATTGATATAGAGTCTAATAAATCATTAAGAACTTTACAGAAGTATTTTCACCAACCAAGCTATAGAGATGCTGCAATATTATGCGGTATCGTTTTCGAGGACGCTTATGGTTCAGGAGGAGGTAAAGTAATTCTACCAATGGAAAACCAGATCGATAAAGTGAATGGAGTATGGCTACAAGGTCAAAACGTCATTAAAGACTATATAAATGCAGTAAATAAGAATAAAGTCATTAAGAACAATCTTAGCCTTACAGAGTTTCCTCTGAATAAAACTAATAGAGGTATAGCGCGACTAAAAAGCATAGAAAATAAAGTTCTCAAAAAAACAGCTGGGGATAAAAAGTACAACAAATACCTAAAAGATAGAGAAAGTTTTTTTAGAGACTCGCAAAAACCACTTGCTGATTTTTATTGGAAGGTTTTTGGGAGTAAATAAGTAAGCTTTCTTCATCCTGTGTAGTAATATTTTAATATTTAGCGTCCTGATAATCCTTTAATTGCTGATAGTAATGACAATTTTTCATAGTTAAAGGGTTTTATAGGATGTTAATAGTACAACTTTAGAGGTATTTTATGAGCGGAAATCCTTTCATGAGGTTAATTTCTCAAGGCGTAGATGTTATTGATACAGCGAATACAAAATTCGCTCCCAGAAAAAAAATGATTTTTGAACCTAATGTATGGTTGGGTAGAGGTTATTATGATATTGATGAAATGAAAGCTTTTTCATATATCGGTGAAAATGCACTACTTATGAACGTATCAACTATAGGAAGATTCTGTTCTATTGCTAGAAATTCAGTTATTGGTGAGTCAGAGCATCCAATCAACTTCCTTTCAACTTCACCGATATTTTATTCAACTAAATACTTTAAAGATCGAGAAGACATTGGTGGTTTTTATAGAAAGTTTAAAGCTGATATTATTGAAAACTCAAAGCTGGTTAAAAGTTTAACTCCGGATGCTTCAAAAATTATGATTGGTAACGATGTGTGGATTGGTGAAGGTGTTTTCATACGTAGAGGTGTTACAATTGCAGATGGGGCTATAATAGCAAGCCGATCTGTAGTTAACAAAGATGTTAAACCGTACGAGATAGTTGGAGGAATTCCGGCCAAGCACATTAAATATATATAGATTTGATGAACAAGTTATTGATAAGCTTCTGAAGATTAAGTGGTGGGAATATGATATCAAGCAATTTGACGATATGGTTTTCAACGATATCTATAGAGCTATAGAACAGTTGGAGTATTTGATTAGTGAGAAAAATATTAAAAAGTATTTGCCAGCTAAAATTATATGGGAGTAATTAATTTTGGACCTTAATTATGAACTTAGTGATTTTTTTGTATAAGATAATATATTAGCGCAATAAAACTTAATTAAAATATAGAAAAATGGTAACAAACATAGATATGAATATTGCTAGAAAACAGTCGGATTAGCTGATTTACTTTTAGCAAAATATTATTCGTAAATCTATATTATATTTTTTAAATAATTATACTTATTAAGAGTAATGTATATAAGGCAGAATCTAATGAGTGATTTTTATATAAAGAAACTAATATCAGCTGGTGAAATACAAGCAGCTATAGCATTGTGTAATACTGTCTCTCCAGACGACCTGTCCATCTATAGTTTGTTTACTCGTAAAATGTTTAACAACCAATATAGAGAGCAACTTCCTGCTTTTTTATTTGAAAAGCTATCTATTCTTCCTAAACGCAACTTGCCAATAGTTGTTATGAATATAGTTACACTTGCAGAAATGTCAGGGAATATACTTTATATTAGAAACGGAGTTAAGTACTTAGTAAATTTAAAGAATGATCTTGTTTTTAAATCGTTATTAATTAAAGAAGAAGCTGTTTTTAAGAACTACTTTAATTGTTTATTGCGATCTTTTCTTTTCAAGGAAGCTATCGATCTATTAAAATTAAAAACTACTCATAACGGAAATATAGATGGAATGCTGGTAATTCAAAAGTTTTCATCTGTATTGAATATTTTAGATCTTGACCTAGATTCTTTTTCAGAAAGTGTTACTGGGATTGTTTCTGGAGTACCTATAAAAAAAAATAAGAATACATTAATATTTAGAATACCTTCTCATATCTGGAATAATTTCGATACAGTAAATAGCTATAACATAAATAACTTACCATACCCTTTAAATATTGTAAAATCTGTTAAAGAAGGGTTAAATATCGACATAAGCTTAGCGCCTCAATATTCTATGCCAGGCCCTAGCCTTTATTATCCATACCAGAAAAATGAAAGAATATTTATTATTGATCAGCATAAGTACAGTAGGCCTAATGAAAGATTTTTACATTTAAAAACAACACATAAGTCGAGATATTTTTTAGTGGATAGAGGTGGTTATTCTGGTTGGTTAGAGTTTTGCAACTCTGATGTTTTAAAAAATCTAGAAACTGTTGATGCATGGGTAGCAAGTAAATTATTTAATGAGTTTAAGTTAAATTGGCTTCCTGAAATAAACCGAAATGAGGTTTTAAAGAAATATAATAAGTTTATTTTGATAGCTCTTCAAATACCTGCTGATTCAGTTCAAAAATTGAGTAATTTCAAAATTATAGAGATGCTTGAACTATCTATAGAAAAATTCAAAGACACTAATTTTAATATTGTAATAACAAGGCATCCAAATTGTTCAGATATTGAGATATCAAATTATTTAGAAAATATTAAGAAAAAAAATGTATTCATTGCAAGTGAGCCAACAAATGTATTAATTCAAGTTTGTACTTTTGTGATTTTATGCAACTCTTCTGTTGGATGGGATGCTATTTTAGCAAAGAAACCAATAATTAGTTTTGGTAAGTCTGAATATAGTCAGATTACCTATCAAATAGAGTATATTTCTGATTTAGATTGTATTGATTTTTTGGATCTAAACTTATTTATTGAGTACTATGAGAGGTTTTTCTTTTACTTTTGGACATATATTGCTATCAATAGAAAGAAAATAAAAAATAAAATAATTAAGGAGGTAAATAGTATATATAAATTATAGTATTTAGAATAAAAAATATCTATTTTTTAAAATGAGGTGTTATGACTAGTTTAAAATGGTTTTGTTGAAAAACTTGATTAAAATCTATTAGCTTATCTAACTATATCAATGTATCAAAGTAAGCTTTATAGATTTATACAGCCAGGCTATTCAATTTTGCATATAGACAAAAGCGGCTTTGAGGCTGAAATTATTTGTCCTTACTCTTATGCCCCGATAGGAAAGTCTTGTATCAATCACTATAACTGACAAGCGAAGATAAGAGCTAACGTCATCGCTCATCTCTATAAAAAGATGCTGGTTGCGCTTAATTACTTTGAGACCAATATTAATTGTCATGTATTCTATTAATGGTGTAAGCACACTTTAATTTCAAGTCTTAAAGTCAAATGCGTGATTTTTATGGATAACGTATACTTTCATAAAAATAAACGTATTTAAAAAATATTTAATAGATATAGTCATCGTATTCTCTGGCTAACCCCTTACAGTCCTGATCTAAATTGCATTGAGAAAAAGTGCGCAAAGGAAAATTTCTATGCCAAGGATGTATGGAGAATAATTTACCTAGAATTTTCATGATATGAATTGTATTCTGAATTCACCATAATAACGATCAAATAGCAACGAATCTTGTTTATCTCGTATTAGTAGCACCATCAATATTGACCTGAAGGCATTGTCGTCTTCTACTTTTACCATATTTTTTAATGATTCATTTACCTTCATTTATAATTTTCATACCTATATAGTCAATTAGTAGTCACATGTCTTGGAATGATTACTAATATGGAGTAGAGACTGCCAAAGCCAACATTACATGGAAATGATGTATTGTTTATCTGGGATATAAGTTTTGAGGTTTACAGATATTTTATAAAGTATTATTTCATCTAATGGTACTTTATTTAAATTTAACTAAATTTAGGAGTTTTATTTGTCAAATAGACTTATACTTAAAAAAGTAATTGATATTGAAATGAAAGCGATACTAACTATGCTTAATAGCATTAATTACATTGAGTTTGATAAAGTATGCAAACTTATAATTGATTGCCAAGGACGTCTAATTATAACTGGTATGGGCAAGTCAGGTCTTGTTGGACGTAAAATAGCTGCAACGATGGCATCTACTGGCACACCAGCGTTTTTTGTGCATCCTGGTGAAGCTGGTCATGGCGACCTTGGGATGATCGTAAAAGGTGACGTCGTCTTAGCCATATCTAATTCTGGCAATAGTGATGAAATCAATGTTTTATTACCAGTCATTAAGAAACTAGACTTACCTTTAATAAGCATCACTAAAAATTTATCAGGTCGATTAGCTCAAGAAGCAGACGTAGCTTTGACGCTTGGTGACTTTGAAGAGGCTTGTCCAATGGGTCTAGCTCCTACCTCTAGTACCACAGCCACTATGGTGTTAGGTGATGCACTTGCTATTGTATTGTTAGAAGCACGCGGCTTTAAGTCTGATGATTTTGCCTTATCTCATCCTGCTGGTTCTCTTGGTAAGAAACTATTAACTGATGTGTCTGATATCATGAAGTCTGGTGATGAAGTTCCTGTTGTTACTGGTGACACTAGTATTATAGATGCTTTGTTTGAAATCACAGAAAAAAGATTGGGCATGACGGTTGTAGTAGATGGTGAAAATAACTATGGAGTTTTGACAGATGGCGATATACGTCGACTGCTCACGATAAACCAAGATATGAGCCAACCAATTGCTAGTGTTATGAAAACCACACCTATTACCGCTTCACCTGAAATGAAGGCATCTGAAGCACTCAATATTATGAGACAAAAGAAGGTGAACCAGCTTATAGTTTTTAATAGTGATAAGCTGGTAGGCGTGCTTGCTTTACGTGATTTAGTGCAAGCTGGTATTAATTAAATAAACACATACGACTAATGATTATAGTATTGAGGAATATCAATGAAAATTACTGAAGAAATTAGCGTTGGCAATGACCTGCCTTTTGTACTGTTTGGCGGTATCAACGTTATTGAATCAAGAGATCTTGCTCTAAAAACATGTGAGGCTTACGTAGAGATTACTCAAAAGCTTGGCATACCTTATGTATTTAAAGCCAGCTTCGATAAAGCCAATAGATCTTCGATCCATTCTTTCCGTGGGCCAGGATTAGATGAAGGGTTGAAGATTTTACAAGAAGTAAAAGAAACCTTTGGTGTGCCGATTATTTCAGATGTACATGAAATAGCTCAGTGTCAGCCAGCTGCTGAAGTTATTGATATTTTACAACTGCCCGCATTTTTGGCGCGTCAAACTGATTTGGTTAAAGCCTTAGCAGAGACTGGTCGTCCGATTAATATTAAAAAACCACAGTTTCTAAGCCCAGAGCAGATGAAAAATATTATCAATAAGTTTCATGAAATGGGTAATGATAAACTCATGCTTTGTGAACGTGGTAGCTGTTTTGGTTACGATAATCTGGTCGTCGATATGTTGGGATTAGGCGTAATGAAGCGCATTAGTAATAATGCGCCTATTATCTTTGATGTGACGCACGCACTACAAACCAGAAGCTCAGGTAGTGATGCATCAGGAGGTCGTAGAGATCAAATTATAGAGTTGGCTCGTTCAGGTATGGCTGCCGGACTTGCAGGACTGTTCTTAGAGGCGCACCCCAATCCTAGTGAAGCTAAATGCGATGGACCAAGTGCATTGCCGCTAGATAAATTAGAGCCATTTTTACAACAGATGAAGCAGGTAGATGATTTAATTAAGTCATTACCAAGCATTGATATTCAGTAAATATATAAAGGTGTATTAGATGGACTCTGTTGCTATTATTATCCCTGCACGTTATGCGTCTTCACGGTTTCCTGGTAAGCCACTTGCTGATATTTTGGGTAAACCGATGATTCAGCATGTATATGAGAAAGCTCAATCAGTCAAAAATGCTGAAGTAATAGTAGCAACAGATGATGAGAGGATACTTGAGACAGTTGTAAATTTTGGCGGTGAAGGAATACTGACTGCTTCAACTCATATTTCAGGTACTGATAGGCTCGTGGAAGTTATGAGTAAGGTAGACGCTGATTTATATATCAATTTACAAGGTGATGAACCCTTAGTACGTTCTGATGATATTGAAATGTTGATTAACGCCATGCGTAGCGATGAGTCAATTGAAGTTGGAACGATTTATCACTCTATCAGCGCACAGCAGGCTAAAGATTCCAATACTGTTAAAGTGGTCACATCACATAGCGGTCGTGCGTGTTATTTTAGTCGTTCTCCGATACCTTTTATTCGAAACAACGATGTACAAATTAATTATAAGCAGCACGTTGGTGTATATGCTTATCGAAAGTCTGTTCTAGAACGATATGCGCAATTGCCTGAATCTAATATCGAATCAGCAGAGCAATTAGAACAGTTAAGATTATTAGACAGTGACATAGATATTTATGCATTTGAAGTAATGAAGACAGGGCCTGGTGTAGATACTCCTGAGGACCTTCAAAAGGTAATCGCTATTCTTCAAGGTAAGCAGCCAGCGAGTGAAAAGTCTTTACTCTCCAATATCGAACTTGTTATTACTGATATTGATGGCGTATTAACAGATGGTGGTATTTACTATGATGAACATGGTGAATGTATGAAGCGCTTTCATGTACGTGATGGTTTGGGTATCAAGCTATTGCAACAGGCAGGTATTCAAGTAGCTGTACTATCAGGTAAAGACTCTAAACCTTTGAGGAAGAGAATCTCTGACTTGGGTATCGATATTTTTATGCTAGGTATTAAAAATAAAGAAATGGCTTGTCAAGAGATCATTCAACGTGCAAATACTATCAAAGCCAATACGGTATATATTGGTGACGACACCATTGATTTACCGGCTTTCATCAGTTGTGGTGTTGCCGTGGCTGTCGCTGACGCTCCTGAATACGTAAAAGCTAAATGTGATTTAGTGACAGATACCAAGGGTGGTTTTGGTGCTTTGCGTGAAATAGCTGATAAAATTTTGATTGAGCAAGGTAAATCTAAATTGATAGAAGATCCTGCTGCATTTCTCAAAATTCATGCCAACGTAACACAGTGATTTTTTTGACTATATAAGTAGCATAATAGAAAGTACTGATGTTTGATGCTCTCTGTTTGACAAAGGCTTTCATAAAAAGGTCGGCCTAATACGGTGACCTTTTTGCCTCTTAATAAAGCTTCAAAGCCACCTAATGACGTAATCGTATAAACATGATCAATTGTCTCTAGTGCGTCGACCAAGTGAATAGACTGTGTAAGGATCAGACAATCTAGCTTAGTAAGTGTGCTAACAATGTCAGGGTTGTCTAGCGTCATTGGATGTGGTTTGACGATGATTTGGGCGTCAGGATTTTCTTTAATTGCTTTATTCACGACATCTAATAAAGTAATACCGTCACCGCCGCCATATTTCAACGAGTCATCATATGGCACTTGCCCTAAGACTAAGATACGTTCTTTATTTTTAGTACCATATAGTGGTGCAACATCGACATAAGATTGATGATTGTATTTGCTCACTCTATGCGACACATAATAATCAAGCATCTCTTGTGCTAGTGTCTCATCATAGCCATCCTGCTCAAAATCAAAATTGGCGATGAGATCAGTCAGATCATTTGGGCGAGTCGTATCAAAGTAGGGTGCTTGACTATCCATCACAATAGATAATGGTGGCGCATTACTTTCATCTTCGGGTCCTGAACGGACAAAACCATCTTCTAAAAAGAAGATATCAAGCTCTTGCTCGCGTATATACTCAATAAAATAATCAGGCGCTTTATAACCCCAAATATAAATAACAGGGTTTACACGTTTTATAAATGGCTTTAGCCAGATAGCAAAGTAGCGCTTATCAAAGTGCCGTTGTATTTGAATATGGGATGACTCAAACACCCAATCACCAACCAAATCTTGCCATGGCAGCATGCCAACAACTAACGCTAAACGCTGTTTTGGCTGACGATTATGTTTATAATAACCTGATAATAGTGGTCGAATATAAGCATTAAATTTCATAATATGATTGTGGCTTAGATTGATAGTAGAAAATCAGAGATCCATGATTAGGGTGTTTACGTTGGTAATCCTTCATCGTTCCCAGTATAGTTGCATTTACGAGTAAAAACGAATACCTACTTCGAAAAATAATAGCTTTTGGATATAATGGGTTGATATTATGAATAAAAAAATACTAGTCACGGGTGGTGCGGGCTATATTGGCACACACACCTGTATCGCACTGCATGAAGCTGGTTATGAGATTGTAGTTTACGACAACTTATCTAATAGTAGTCGTGAAGCAATCAATCGTGTCTCAAATCTCATTGGTCAGCCTATTGAGTTTATCGAAGGCGATATTCGCGATGCTGAGTCACTTAAACAAGTATTTTCATCTCATCATTTCTTCGGCGTGATTCACTTCGCTGGACTAAAAGCGGTTGGCGAATCTGTCGCCAAGCCATTGCTATACTACAATAACAACGTCAGTGGTACGATTACCTTACTAGAAGTAATGGTAGAGTATGATGTCAAAAACCTCATTTTTTCTTCCTCTGCGACTGTTTATGGTGATCCCGAATCGCTACCTATCGATGAGAATTCACCGCGTTCTTGTACAA
This sequence comes from Psychrobacter sp. AOP30-A2-5, assembly GCF_052378115.1. NCBI lineage: Bacteria > Pseudomonadati > Pseudomonadota > Gammaproteobacteria > Moraxellales > Moraxellaceae > Psychrobacter > Psychrobacter sp. AOP30-A2-5. The sequence continues at coordinate 29,290 of NZ_JBQSXK010000018.1, forward strand.
ACCCTTATGGACAAAGCAAACTTGCCGTCGAGCATATCTTAGAAGATCTTGCTGTATCGGATTATAGTTGGAACCTGATATCTCTTAGATACTTTAATCCAGTAGGGGCACATCTGTCAGGGCAGATTGGCGAAGACCCGAATGATATCCCAAATAATTTGATGCCTTATATCTCGCAAGTCGCTGTTGGTAAGCTTGCCAAACTTAATATTTTTGGTAATGACTATCCAACTACTGATGGTACTGGCGTGCGTGATTTTATCCATGTCACTGACTTGGCAACAGGTCACGTTGCTGCGCTGAATTATTTAGAAGGTCAAATAAATACAGGAAAAAGAGATTCAGTAGGATTTTTACCTATTAATTTAGGAACAGGTAAAGGCACTTCTGTATTAGAGTTAGTAACAGCATTTTCTAAAGTTTATGGACAACCAATTCCGTATCAATTTACAGATCGCCGAGTTGGAGATATTGCTAGTTGCTATGCCAGTGCTGATAAAGCGAAAAACCTGTTAGAGTGGCAAGCAAAATTATCAATTACTGAGATGTGCCAAGATAGCTGGCGTTGGCAAAGTATGAATCCGAATGGCTATAATCTAGCTTAGTTTTTATAAAATATAACCTTTATCTTATTCTCTTTTAATACAGTTTAAAAATTATGAAAAAAATCACCCACGCCGTTATCCCTGTTGCAGGCTTTGGTACTCGTATGTTGCCATTGTCTAAAGCTGTACCAAAAGAGCTATTGCCACTTGGTAATCGTCCCGCTATTCACTATGTGGTTGAAGAGGCAATTGCTGCTGGTATTAAGCATATTGTCTTGGTTGGTCATGCACAAAAGAGCGCGATTGAAAACTACTTCGATATCAATGCTGAGCTGGACAACCAGCTGCGTCATAAAGGTAAAGATGAGCTAGCCGATAGCTTAAACTGGCTACCAGACGATGTGACGGTTGCGATGATACGTCAAGGCAAGGCGTTAGGTTTAGGTCATGCGGTACTCGCGGCTCGCCCCATTATTGGTGAGCATGATTTTGCCGTATTATTGCCCGACGTTGTGCTTGATCCATTTACTGGCGATATGGCTGCTGATAACTTAGCCTTTATGATTGATGCTTTTGCTGAAGACAATCATTCACAAATATTGGTCGATAATGTTGCCGATGAAGATGTGCATAAATATGGTATTGCCAAACTGCATGAAGCGTTTAGTGAGGAGAGCAGGGAAGATGGTGAAGCAGACAGTAATGCCAGCTTCAAAGTCGCAGGATTTGTAGAAAAGCCCGATTTAGCCAATGCACCCTCAAAATTAGCAGTTGTTGGTCGTTATGTCTTTAGTAATCACATTTTTGACTATCTGGCCAATACCAAAGCCTCGGTCGGTGGTGAAATTCAGCTGACCGATGCGATTGATGCCTTGATTAGCGAATACGGCGTGAATGTCACGACCATGCGCGGCGACAGCTATGATGCAGGTGATATGCGCTCATATATGCAGGCGTTTATCTACTTTGCGCAGCAGCAATTAGCAGCAGATGAATAACTGATGGCTGAGATAAAGGGCAATAGCGCTTATAACAGTGCTCGAAACTCTACATACTGGCAGCAGCTACAAACGCTAGCAAAGCAGCCATGGTCACTGGCAGCTTTGTTTGCACAAGATGACAGTCGTGCAACGCGCTTTAGCATGCAAGCTGGCGCGCTATATATGGACTATAGCAAGCAATGTATTGACGAGCAGGTACTGGCAAGTCTGTTGCAGTTAGCAGAAAGCTGTGAATTGTCCACAAGGATTAATGCACTTATGCAAGGCGCGATGGTCAATACCAGCGAGGAGCGTGCTGCCTTGCATACAGCACTACGATTGCCAGAGTCTGCCAAACTAGACGTTGATGGGCAAAATGTCGTCGCTGATGTGCATGATAGTTTGTCGCAAGTAGCACGTTTATCTGAACGTGTCCGTAGTGGTACATGGCGCGGATTTTCTGGTAAAGCCATCACGGATGTGGTGAATATTGGCGTTGGTGGCTCTGATCTTGGCCCGCTTATGGCGACGACCGCGCTGGATGAGTGGGCAGATACCGACATTGAAGTACATTTCGTCTCTAATATGGACGGTACTCAGCTTGATAATTTGCTCAAGCACCTCAATCCTGAAACGACCTTGTTTATCATCTCGTCCAAGTCATTTGGTACGGTTGATACGTTATCTAATGCTAAGACAGCATTGTCATGGCTGCTTGCCACTGCCAAGCTGCGTGCAGGTACTGAAGACAGTGTGCTACGCCGCCACTTTATTGGTATATCTGCTAATAGTGAAAAAATGAGTGCTTGGGGTATCCATCCTGAGCATCAGCTACAGCTTTGGGAATGGGTTGGTGGGCGTTTTTCTTTATGGTCGGCGATTGGTCTTGCTATTGCTATTCGTATCGGTATAGATGGGTTTAAAGCGTTATTGGCTGGGGCTCATAGTATGGATGAGCATTTTGCCAAAGCAGATTTTGCAGAAAATTTACCAGTATTGTTGGGTTTGCTTGCTGTTTGGAACAGTACCTTTTTGCAAGTGAATGCTCATACCGTATTGCCCTATGATGGTCGTCTTAACTATTTACCAAGCTACTTAACCCAGCTTGAGATGGAGAGTAATGGTAAATCGGTCACCCAGCACGGTGATCATATTGACTACGATACCTGTCCGATTCTGTGGGGCGAGATTGGCTCTAATGCTCAGCATGCCTTTTATCAGTTGCTACATCAAGGCACACAGCAAGTCTCTTGTGACTTTATTGCTTGTGTGCGCCGCTATAGTGGTCAATCGCAAAATGCGCCATTACAGCAGCAGCATGAGCTGTCTTTGGCTAATTGTCTAGCACAGAGCCGAGTGCTAGCTTTTGGTAATGCCGCGCTCCAAGAGTCTGAGGTTCAAGTAGCTTCTGCCGCGGATAAATATAAATATTACCGTGGCAATCAGCCGTCAACGACATTGCTAATCGATGAGCTGACGCCGCATAGTTTGGGAGCGCTGATTGCGCTTTATGAGCATAAAGTCTATGTCATGGCCAGCATTTGGGATATTAATCCATTTGATCAATGGGGCGTCGAGATGGGCAAGCAAATGGCGGAGTCCGTACATCAAGCCATGCAGCAAGCAGGTGAGAGTCAGTTTGACAGCTCCACTAACCAGCTGTTAAAACACATTCAGCAGCTGTCTTGATCGTTTTGCTACTAAGTCGATAATCATTAAAGGTGAACGCATGAGCGCTGTTTCTATAAATGACAATACACCTAAATATACGCATGAATCTAAATCACAAAGCACTGCAAGCAAGCAAGTTTGTGTGCTTATTGGTCATAGCATTGAGGCCATTACTTGCGCCGTGGTGCTGGCAAGTCTCGGTCAGCGCGTGCATTTTTATGCAGATATTGAGCTATTGACGCAGCAAATACAACAATACGGCTTTGAGCATCATTTGCAAGCACTGTGGCAGATGTACGAGCAGCAGCAGGTTATTATCAGTACAGCATTACCAGCTAGCGCTGACACGTTAATACAATATTATGAAACGACAAATTTTAGTGACAGTCGTCACATCAATGAGAGCAATGAGATTAGTAAGATTGACGACCAAAGCACCGTTGCGCTGTATTGGTTGTTTTTAGACAGTATCAAGCCAGTATGGGTAGAAGCCAGCTGGATTACTGCCTTCAACCACAGCCATCAGCAGTCATTACCCGTGATTATAAGTGGCATTGAGAAACTAGGGGTTTTCTCAGCACTGGCGCAAAATTTGCAGCGCGCGTGGGTCTACTATGTGCCGTTTGTATTCTTGCAAGATGGTGATGCTTATAGCTCAATGTTAAATCCCTCACTGTGGTTGCTTGGTGAAAAAACAGCCAACAGTAGCCAGCATCTAGAAGTATTGAAGCCGTTAATGCAGCATGCGCGTGCCGCTCATCACGCTGATATCGCAACGATAGAGTTTGCCCGTAGCAGTATCATGGCGATGCTGGCGACGCGAGTGAGTTTTATGAATGAGATGTCACGCTTGGCGGACAGTCAACAGGTAGATATCAAGCAAGTCAGTCGTATCATGGGGTTAGACGCGCGGGTCGGCAGCAGTTATCTGCAAGCAGGCTGGGGCTTTGGTGGCAACACACTACCCACTGAACTGGCGAAGTTACAGCAGTCCAGCCAAACGCACAGTTTAGATATGCCGCTGCTGCAGTCAGTCATACACATCAACGAAGACCAGAAAGAGCTGATATTCCGCAAATTCTGGCAATATTTTGATGGTTTTATTGACAATAAAACGGTGATGATTTGGGGCGGTAGTTATAAATCAGGCTCAGGACGTACCTCAGGCTCAGCCATACATCCATTACTAGCGTTATTATGGTCTTATAATATTCGTACTTTGGTATATAGCGATAAAGCACAAGATGAACTTGCCATGCTTTATCAGCAGCAATCATTACTGCAATTGATTAATAATCCTTATCAGCAGCTAAGTGCCGCACAGGCGATTTTTATCATTAGTTGGTCGCCACAAGATCAACTAGATATTGCCAAGCTTAATCAACACGCGATGCCAGTATTTGATGCGCAAAATGCACTGACACGATTGCAGATCGATAATCTGGTAGGTGACTATATGGGCATTGGTCGGTCTAAATAGCTTTATTTCAGTTTTTTTGTCATCAAAAAAGCTCGTTGATAATTATCAGCGAGCTTTTTTTGGTTTTTAATCGAAATCACCCATATTAAGTCGTATTAATTTACGCTGGTATAGCACCTTGCGCTGCTAGCCACTGTTGAATCTCTCGAATTTTAATAGCTAACAACTCTTCATTGCCATGACTTTCAATATTTAATCTGATCAGTGGTTCGGTATTGGAGGCTCGCAGATTAAAGCGCCACTCGCCGAAGTTAAGACTTAAGCCATCAAGGGTTGATTTGGTCGGATTTTCGCTGCTAAATTTTTCCTCAATAGCGCTAATAATCGTTGGCGCATCATGAGTGGTGAGACGAAAATTAAGCTCGCCTGAACTTGGGTATGCTTGAATATAGCCAGTAACCAATTCTGATAAAGTCTTACCGGTGACAGACAACAGCTCGATGGTGAGCAGCCAAGGGATCATGCCGCTATCGCAATAGAAAAAGTCACGGAAATAGTGGTGCGCAGACATCTCGCCGCCATAAACAGCGCCAGAGTCACGCATGACTTGCTTAATAAATGAATGTCCAGATTTACTGATGACAGCCTTACCGTTATGTTCTTTAATCACGGCTTCAGTATTGTAAATGACCCGTGGATCGTAGACGATTGACTCATTTGGGTACTTATTCAAAAATGCTTGGGCAAGCATGCCGACGATGTAACTGCCATCAATAAATTCACCATGTTCATCGAATAAAAAGCAGCGGTCAAAATCGCCATCAAAGGCAATACCAAGGTCTGCTTTGTTTTCCAAAACAGCTTGCTGAGTCGCCACTCGATTGGCTTCAATCATAGGGTTGGGGATGCCATTGGGGAAGCTACCATCTGGTGTATGATGCAGTTTAATCACTTCAATTGGCGAACCAGCTTGTGCAAGCTTTTCAATCAATAAGTCAACTACGGGTCCCGCACTGCCATTGCCTGAGTTAATCACTAATTTAAGCGATTTGAGCTTATCGGTATCAATAAAAGTCATGACATGATTGATATAAGCGCTTTTATCAGTTAGTAATTGCAGTTTTCCTAGAGTATTAGTAGCGGTAAATTGCCCAGATTCTGCCAATGCTTGAATCTCTGCCAAACCATCATCAGCACTGATTGGTTTTGAATGTTCCTTAACCAATTTTAAGCCGTTATAGTTAATAGGATTATGGCTGGCTGTGACCTCAATACCACCCAATGCCTGATAATAACTGGTGGCAAAATAGACCTCTTCTGTACCGCTCATGCCCAAGTCAATCACGTCGATACCGGCATCTAGCATACCTTTGATAGTCGCTTGTTTTAGCTGCTCGCTTGAATGGCGAATATCGCTACCAATAACGATGGCAGGTTTTAGATTTACCATATCATTGCCATGAGCCTCAACCGCCGCACCATAACGCTGAAATAAAATCTGTGCAAAGGCACGACCAATACGGTAAGCAATGGCTTCGTTTAGATTTACCCCAAGCTCGCCACGAATATCATAAGCTTTAAATGAATCAATAATAATGGGATTAAATGCAGTTTCTGGCTGATAACGAATGGTCGCAGACGTAGACATAATGATAAAATTCCTTGCACGTGGGCAATGATAAAATAATAAAGCAGATAGCACGATTATAAGCCAATCAAGGTTCAATGATACACTAACTGCTAAATGAGTCGTACTCATGCCTGTCGCTCTGTTAGGCGATAAATATTCGACGCAATGATTAAAAAAAATATAAGAGCCTTTTTATGAGTATTCTAAAAAAACAAACCACATTACCTGAGCCTGTGCAAGGAACGCCTGTCGCCAGCGGTGAATTAGACGATTTATTGGCTTTGATGGCACGGCTACGTGTTGATTGTCCGTGGGATAAAAAACAAACCAATCACAGTCTTATTCCGTATGCCATCGAAGAAGCTTATGAGCTAGGCGAAGCGGTACAAAGTAATGACGATGAGGATATCAAAGGCGAGCTTGGTGATGTGCTACTGCAAGTGGTGTTTCATTGTCAGATGTATGAGGAGCAAGGTCGCTTTGGCATGAGTGATGTTATCACCACTTTACAAGAAAAGCTCATTCGTCGTCATCCGCATGTGTTTGAGGCTGAAACCCTTGAAGATGACACGGCGGTAAAAGCTCGTTGGGATGAGATTAAAGTGGAAGAGCAGCAAGCGCGCGCGGCACGAGGCAAACCAAAACGTCGTTTAGACAATACCAAAGCGGGCAGTGCGCTCATGCAAGCGCAAGATGTACAAAAACAGGCGTCAAAGTTAGGGTTTGACTGGGAGGGCGTTAGCGGAGCTTTTGATAAGCTAGATGAAGAGATTGCCGAGTTAAAGGCTGAATTGATAGATAAATCAAAAGATGCTGCTGAATATGACATAAGCAAAGCCAATATTAGCGATATTGAAAAAGAGCTGGGTGATTGTATGTTTGCGCTGGTCAATGTGGCGCGTAAACTCAATCTTGATGCAGAAGCAGCCACCTTAACGTGTGTGCATAAATTCAAATCACGCTTTGGTTATATTGAAGCGCAGTTAGCTGCGGCTGGCAAGCGTTTAGAAGACAGCGATATAACAGAGATGGATGCGTTATGGGAAGCGGCGAAACAACATGAACGATCGTCATGAACGCTTATCATAAGGCCTCGTTTGTTAGCTTGGTCAATATGGCTGTTTTCAGTCTAATATTGGCGGTTTTTATGTTGAACAGTGTTCAAGCTGCGCCTTGTTTTGATAATCCTCAGAGGGCTTATGAATATCTATTGGCGCAAGAAAGTGCCAAAATACAGGTACGTGACCAAGCCACCATTAATATCAATCGTGCTAGTGAAGGTGAGCTCGTTTCATTAAACGGTATCGGCAGCAGCAAAGCCCAAGCGATTATTTTATATCGTGAGATGTTTGGTGATTTTAAGACAGTGGATGAGTTAGCAAAGGTCAAAGGTATTGGTGCAAAAACGGTTGAGAAAAATCGAGGACGTTTACGCGTACAAGATTAAGGGCAGTATTTTGCTTTAATTAACCCCAATATTGACAAAATAGCACGTAAGTATCAGTCATAACACACCTACTAGGCGCAAAATTTGTTAAACTAGCAGGTACATCCGCCTGATAAACGCTGTGTTCATCAGGGGTGGTTAAAGAATACCGGCGAGGAGTAGATGCATGGCCGAGCGTGCCGCCAAGCAGTTAGAACTGAATAAATCTGAATTACCCAATTCCATTACTGAAGTGATTGCCACCTTAAACCGAGCTGGGTTTGATGCCTATATCGTCGGTGGCGGCGTGCGTGATACCTTATTGGGTTTACGTCCAAAAGACTTTGACGCTGTCACTGATGCCAAGCCGCATGAGATCAAAGACGTCTTTGGCAAGCGCTGCCGCATTATCGGTCGCCGCTTTCAGTTGGCGCACGTGTATTCAGGCCGTGAGTTGATTGAGGTTGCTACCTTCCGTGGTCCACCAACCAATGATGCTAATACCAATCAAGACGGTATGATCCTGCGTGATAATGTTTGGGGTGATATCAAACAAGACTTCTCTCGTCGCGATTTCTCTATTAATGCGCTTTATTATCAACCGCTTAAAGGTGTGATTCATGATTTTTGCGGTGCGCTTGACGACATTGATAATAAAATCATTCGACTGCTCGGCCATGCGCCCGTGCGTATCGAAGAAGATCCAGTCCGTTTGTTGCGTGCTTTACGTTTCAAAGCCAAGCTCGGTTTTGAGTTTGATGACGAGTTAGCCGATCAGTTTCATGATGGCAACTGGGCATTGCTTGAGCAAATATCACCGCATCGTCTCTATGATGAAACCCAGAAAATGTTTACCGGTGGTTATCTGGTGCCATTATTGCCGCTATTGTTTGAGTCAGGGGCGATTGATAGCTTAATCATCTACCCACCATCTGAGCCAAGTGCACTGGTCAATCAAGTCGCTATTAATACTGACAAACGTATTGCTGCGGGCAAAAGTATCAATCCGGCGTTCTTTTATGCTGCGCTATTATGGGAAAACTATCTGCATCAGTTGGCAAAAGCCAAGAAGCGCAATATGCCGTTTGCTGAAGCGCAAATGCACGCCGCTGGTAAAGTGATTGATCGTCAACGTATCAAGACCGCGATTCCTAAATTTGCAGAGCAGTTTATCCGTGATATCTGGATATTGCAGCCAAGACTTGCAGCCCCGCGTAGCAAACAAATCGTTCAGCTCTCTGAGCATCCACGCTTTCGCGCAGGTTTTGACTTTTTGTTATTGCGTGAGCAATGCGGTGATGCTGAGCATCCGTTATCAGAGTCGACCAATGGTATGGGCGATTGGTGGCAGACCTATCAGACATTGTCTGAACGAGAGCAGCAGCAAGTCATTGATGATTTTGATGAAAATATTCGTCGCGGTGCCTATAAAAAAGGGCAACAAGCGCAGCGTGGTCGTGGGCGTAATCGTCAAAATTCAGAGTCAAATAGCATCGATCACTCAATATCTCATCAAAAAAATACCAAGCACAGCAAAGCCAATGATACTGCTGAGCAGGGTAGGAATGATCAGAATATGGTAAATGACCCGTCAAATATTCCAGCACGCCGTCGCCGCGCTGCCAGTCAATCAGACTCTGTTAAACAATCTGGTAGCAATAACAACAAGTACTATGAATCGCAGCAAGTAAGTCAAGACAGCCATGAGCTTGCTCAGTTACGACAGCTATCCCTTGCCAATAGCAGCAACCAAGCGGCAAATAAACGCCATCATTCCAAGCCTGCACCACTCTTTGTAATCGAGCATGAAAAAGTTGTGCCACCATTGCAGAAGCAGCTATCAAATGGTGATAAACCTGATAGTCGTCAAGGGGCGGCTCAGAAAAAACCTGCTCAGAAGAATGTATCGGCTGAGAAAGCGCTAAAAAATCAGGATGCCAGTTCTGATGCTAACTCTTATAGTAAGGCTGACAGTAAACCTGATCGCTCAAATCAAGCTCAGCAGCCAAAAGCAACACAGTCAGAGGTTATGCCTTCATCTGTGGCTCGTTCGGTAGCAAGATCGCCAGCGCTCGTCAGTATGAATAATGAGCCGATACCGCATAAGCGTCGCCGTCGTCAGCCGAGTGTAGAGAGTATAAATCTTGCTAGTAATACAGAGACGCAAGTAACGACTAACAACGACGTTAAAGCTGCAGCAAAGTATGCAAAAAAAGCACCTAAGCCAGCAGCCCAGCCTACTGATAAAACAGATGTTCCGGCTAAAAAAACGGTTGAGCGCAAAAAAGTGGCGAAGGTTACGACACCTGCAAGCGCTAAAAAACCAGTTAGAACGACAGAAGCAAAGTCTGCTAAAACCAGCCAAGCTGCTAACGGCAATGTTGGTACGAGTAGTATGAATGACAATAAAGGCCCTGTCCCATCGAAACGTCGCCGTCGCCAACCTAGTACTGACAATGTCTAATATTACTGACGATACGGGCAACGCGAATTGGGTAACCTGCTACGTAGGTTTGGGTAGCAATTTGTCTAACGACTTGGGTTCACCAGTAGAACATTTGCAGCAGGCAATCGCAGCGATGCAAGAGCATAAGCAAATACGTGCGGTTCGTGTTTCTTCGTTTTATGCTTCAGCGCCTATGGGGCCGCAAGATCAGCCTGATTTTGTTAATGCCGTCGCTGAGTTTGAGACGATATTGCCGCCTTTTGAGTTGCTTGCTTACTGTCAACAGTTAGAAGAAGAGGCTAAGCGTGCACGAATACGGCGTTGGGGTGAGCGTAGTTTGGATGTCGATATTTTGCTATACGGTGAGGCGCAAATCACTGAGCCACAATTAACCGTACCGCACGCTGGATTGTTTGAGCGTAATTTTGTCTTATTACCACTGCGAGAGTTAGCTCCAGCGCTTATCATTGCTAGCAAGTCGATAGATGACTATCCGCCTAGCAAAGATTGGACAGGCTTAAAACTACTGTAGCCAATCTATTATAAAAGAGTGAAAACGTTCACCTCTTTTAAGGTGAATCACCTATACCAAACGATTGCTAAAAGTTTTGATCACAATCAGAATAATAGCTAGAGACAGCTAAAGGTGCTAAAAGGTACTAAAGGTTAATCGAGGATCATATGACGACGTTATCTACTTTAAAAAAGTTTAAAAAAGACGGCACCAAGTTCACTTGCTTAACGTGCTATGACTCGATGTTTGCACGCATGATGGAAAAAGCAGAGATTGATACCATTTTAATCGGTGACAGTTTGGGTATGGTGGTGCAAGGTCATGATTCTACGTTGCCTGTCACGGTCGATGATATGGCTTATCATACAGCCAATATTGCCCGTAGCAATAAACACGCACTGATTTTGGCTGACCTACCATTTATGAGCTATGTCACCCTACCAGAAGCGGTTGCCAATAGTCGCCAGCTGATGCAGGCGGGCGCGCATGTGATTAAAATTGAAGGCGGTAGTGAGCTTTGCGATTTAATCGCGACTTTAGCGCAAGCAGGGACGCCTACTTGTGTGCATTTAGGATTAACACCGCAATCAGTCAATGTGTTTGGTGGTTATAAAATCCAAGGTCGTGGTGACGAAGCGGCTGATAAATTGCTTGCTGATGCGAAAGCAGTCGTTGCGGCAGGTGCTGCGCTGCTAGTGTTAGAGTGCGTACCTGCTGAGCTTGCAAAAGTAGTGACGGAAGCCGTCGCAGTACCAGTTATTGGGATTGGTGCTGGTGCAGATACGGATGGTCAAGTGTTGGTCATGCATGACATGCTAGGTATGGCACACGGCCGTGTCCCGCGCTTTATTCATGACTTTTTGACCGATGAGCGTAATAGCGCGCACAGTATCGAAGGCGCATTTGCCCTTTACCAGCAGTCAGTACGTGAAGGCAGTTTTCCAACCGAGCAGCACCAGTTTAGCTAACATTTTAGTTTTTACGATTATCAGTAGAAGAATAGTTAACCATGCCAATCATTCATCATCATATCTCCGCATTGCGTACGGCTTTACAGTCTTATAGTGGACAAAAAAATGACAATCAAGATGGCCCACAGCGCATCGCTTTAGTGCCAACGATGGGCAATCTGCATGCTGGTCATCTTGAATTAGTAAAAATAGCCAAGCAACATGCTGATATCGTGGTGGTTAGTATTTTTGTTAACCCTACTCAATTTGGCGCGGGAGAGGACTTTGATAGTTATCCTCGCACGCTTGATGAGGATGTCGCTAAGCTAGCATTAGTCGATACTGATTATGTGTTTGCACCCAGTATTGAAGAGATGTACCCAGTCTTACCGCCGCCGACTTCCGTTCTCGCGGGAGCTATTACCACTCAATTATGTGGTCAATCACGTCCTGGGCATTTTGACGGTGTTGGTATTGTCGTCTCTAAACTGTTCAATATCGTACAACCGGATATTTCTGTTTTTGGACAAAAAGACTATCAACAATTAGCGATTATTAAGCAATTGGTACGTGATTTAAGTTATCCCATTGAAATTATAGGGGCACCTATTGTCCGCGCTGCAGATGGTTTGGCGCTTTCATCGCGTAACCAATATTTAAGTGCGACTGAACGTGAGGTAGCACCTGTTATCCATCAAGCGCTACAATATTTAGCAAAGCAGTTAGAGAGAGGCGAACAGAGCCAACAAGCTGTTCAGTCGTCGCTAGCAGAAACGCATCAGCGTATTACGGATGCTGGCTTCATTATTGATTATTTAGACATTAAAACCGATACGTTAGAGTCACTCACCAATGATACTGTAACTTTTAATGTAGAAAATAAGAATTTGATGATTTTAGTCGCTGCTTGGCTAGGACGTGCACGTTTGTTAGACAATCAATTGGTGACGGTGGATCAATCGTTGTGACATAGTAATTTTCAGGATGCAATGGACTAGAATGGGTGAATCATGGATGTGAGTCAGGGTGAAAATAACAGTCAATCTGAGCAGGTAGCGTGTAAAATAGCAACCGATAAGCTCAGTATTCTGGTGGTATCAGGGCGTTCAGGCTCAGGTAAAACCTCAGTATTAAATATTTTAGAAGATTTAGGATATTATTCTATTGATAACTTACCGTTATCCTTATTGCCGGATGCTGCGCATAAATTGGTCAATGAAAGTGGGATTCGTCGTATTGCGCTTGGTGTTGATATTCGAACACCGCGAGCGGATCTATCCAAGTTTGCAGAGATGCATGCATCCTTAAAGAAAACATATGGGGCGCATGCGGTCAAAGTGGTGTATGTGACCGCGCAAGAAAGCACTTTGATAGCACGTTTTAATGCGACACGCCGCGTACATCCGCTGATGTCACAGGATATCGATAGTGACAATGCCAAGCACATTGCTTTTAATCTACCTGCCGCGATTAAAAAAGAAGTGGAGCTGTTAGAGCCTATCGCAGGTCATGCCGATATCAGAATTGATACCAGCAATTTGAATATTCATCAACTGAAAGACAGCTTGCGTGAACATGTCGGCGTGGACAATCAGATTGTGATTAATCTGCTGTCTTTTGGCTTTAAATATGGCAGTCCTATTGATGCAGATTTTGTCTTTGATGTGAGGATTTTGCCGAATCCACATTGGAACCCTGAACTGCGTACTTCGACAGGTCTAGACACGGAAGTTGCCGCATTCTTTGCCGACTATCCAGAAGTGGCTGAGATGACTGATGATATAGATAAGTTTTTAACCCGTTGGTTGCCCGAATTTTTACACAATAACCGCCATACAGTGACAGTGGCTATTGGCTGTACTGGTGGCAAGCATCGTTCAGTATTCATCACCGATAATTTACAACGTCGTCTTGCCGATGTTATGCCGCAAAGTATAAAAGTGCTGGCGAAACATCGTGAAAAAAATCGTTGGTAGTTATTGGTAAACACTGGGGCATATCTTCATTTTTATGACTATTCCTAAAATGAGGACATGCCCCTGTTAATTTTATTATTTATTATTTTGGAAAGCTTTTATGATTGACTGGAAAGAACAGGATATGCGCGTCTCGCGCACTGAACTCAAAAAAGCCCATGAGCGCTTGCAGAAGTTGTCGATACCACTTGCCAGCTTATCGAAAAAGCAGCTCAAAAATCTGCCAGCCAGTGACTATTTTATGGCAGAACTCATGGCATTGGCCGATATCACCAGCGCTAATGCTCGTATTCGCCAAACCAAGCGCGTTGGTAAGCTGATTAGTGAAGAAAACCGCCACGAATTGGTAAAAGCATTATTTGATGCGTTTTTCCCTAAAGAACAAGTCTCAAAAATAGAAAGTTGGTTTGAGCGTTTAAATATTAATGATGAAGGGACGCTTAAGCAGTTCGTTAAACAATACCAAGCATCTGAACAAAATAGTATGTATCAATTACTGTTATGGATTGAGTACGCCAAACATACCCAAGATGATGAGCTGATGGCAGAGTCTAAAGCAGACTTAGCCAGTTATATTCGTGAAGTCACTATTTTGTCGCAATTGAAAAAAGAAAAGTAATAAGATGATAGCGGCTAAATAACTTTGACCACTATTTATTTATACAATATCTCCACTTATAAACTAAAGTAGTCTGCAAATAAAAAAGCCAATCATCACGTGATTGGCTTTTTTATGGGTAAGAGCATTTAGGTACAAACGACACTTGTGGATAAATGCTAGTCCCTAATTTATAACGGTACCTAATTTATATTAGTGCTTAGCTTATTTCTTTTCAGCACGCACTTTGTCAACTAAATAGTCAACGACTTTAGGTACAGTGGCGCTTTCACCAGTTACAACGTATTTGCCTTGCACGACGACTGCTGGCACACCAGAGAGCTGATAACGCTTAGCACCTGCTTGTGAACGACCAATTTTCGTACCAACGGCGAATGAATTATAAAGGCTATTGAATTTCTTCTCATTAACGCCTTTCGATGCATACCATTTGCTTAATGATGATTGGTCAAAGATTTTCTTACCATCTTTGTGAATGGCATCAAATAATGCGTCATGAGTCTTGTCTTCAAACCCTAGCAGCTGAGCGGCATAGAAACCACGAGCGTTCGCTTCCCAGACAGGGTTAAGCGCTGCTGGCGTTTTGAAAAAGGCAACGTCTTTGTCTTTGTTTTTAGCCCATTTTTCCATATGTGGGTTAAGAACGTTACAATGCGGGCAACCATACCAAAAAAACTCACGAACAATGATAGCATCACCGCTGATTTTTTCTGGATTGTCTAGCACGCGATAGTCTTTTCCGGCGACATAGTCGGCAGCTTGTGCGCCCATAGTGGCAAATCCAATGGCCATGGCCAGACCAGTCAGTGTGATGACACGTTTCATACTTTATCCTTGAGGTGTGAAAACTTAGGGTTTGTTGAGATGTTTTAGTATCGTATGGTTTTGGGTATAGCGCACAAGTTTTTAAAGTGCCCAAACGAGACAGTGTCGAGTATAATCGAACTATAGCGACGTATCGACTATAATAACGTAAAACATGGTTGCTTGTGAATCCGATTCTTAACTAATGGTTGTAAAGCTGTGAGCCATTATTTAAGGCTTATTTCACCGTGTTTTTTGGAATTTTTTTAGTGTTTTATTATTTAGATTCTAAGCTGTTTGAGGCATCTATCCTCTAAAAAAATGGTACAGAAAATATGAACGTTTGCTAAGAGTATTCACAATCGGTGACGATGTACTCACGACAAAGCTGCCGCTCTCATGCTAATATTAGGTACATAATTGTGCACTGTATATGATTATAACGATAATGACAATAAAGGAAAAATGCAATGAGCTCAGCTCTATCTTCCTCGCCTTCTTCGAATGAGCAAGCAAACAGCAGTCTTGATGATACAACGGCTACCGCCATTAATGTAGATCCTAGCGAAGTCGACAAGTTTAATAAGTTGGCAAGCGAATGGTGGAGCAAGACGGGTGCATTTGCGACTTTGCATGAAATAAATCCACTGCGTTTAAATTGGATAGAAGAAAACGTCAAGCGCAGTTATCAAAATGACAGTGCTGATACGGACATTCATAAAACGGCTGAAACCGGCTTGGCTGGAAAAAAAGTGCTCGATGTCGGCTGTGGCGGCGGTATATTGTCAGAGTCTATGGCACGTCGCGGTGCGGATGTGACAGGGATTGATTTGGGTACCGAAAACCTAAAAGCGGCAGCGCTGCATGCAGAGCAAAGCGCTTTACATGAGACGCTGCGCTATCAGCATATCCCAATAGAAGAACTAGCCAAAACTCATGCAGGTCAGTTTGATGTAGTGACTTGTATGGAGATGCTCGAACATGTGCCTGATCCCAGCTCGATTGTGCAGGCGTGTTTTGAGTTATTGGCACCAGGCGGTGTTTGCGTGCTATCGACGATTAACCGAAACCCTAAATCATATCTGTTTGCCATCGTTGGGGCAGAGTATGTATTGCGCTTGCTCGATCGCGGCACTCATGATTATGCCAAATTTATCACGCCAGCTGAGCTAGACAAAATGGCAATTGATGCTGGATTCACACGTCAAGATATCATTGGCTTGCATTATAATCCGCTGACCAAGCGCTATTGGTTAGCTCAAAATGTCGATGTCAATTACATGATGGCAGTACACAAGCCACTGGCTTAAGCTGAATGCCGTATTTGGTTGTTTTCATGCCATACTATTTCACTCAACACCTTATCTATATTAAGAGCATTCACTATGAGCCAATTTGTAAAAGCGGTTTTATTTGATCTCGATGGGACATTAATCGATACGGCTGCTGATTTTGTCCGTATTATCGGTAAAATGAGCCGCGAAAATGATTGGCAAGCACCGCCTGAAACAGAAATTCGCGAGCAAGTTTCTGCTGGTGCCTCAGCGATGGTACAGTTGATGCTACGTCATAACGATCAAATTGAGGTTAGCGAAGAAGCTTTGCAGGAGTTTCGCCAACAGTTTTTAGATGATTATGAAGCTGAGATATGCGTCGATAGTTGTGTGTTCGCTGAATTAGAAGACGTGTTGACTGCTCTTGAAGAAAAAGGGGTGCCATGGGGTATTGTGACCAACAAGCCGCGTTATCTGGCAGAGAAGTTACTAGACAAGATGCAGTTAGACGGGCGCTGTTCTGCTTTGGTTTGTCCTGATGATGTGTCTCGCTCAAAACCCGATCCAGAGCCCATGTATATGGCTTTAGAAAAACTTGAAATCCCTCGCGGCGCTGCTGGCTGTGTGCTTTATGTTGGCGATCATATACGTGATATTGAAGCTGGCAACGCGGCTGGTATGCCAACAATTTTGGCGGCTTACGGTTATATTCCGCCTGAAGATCAAAAAAACCTAAAGAAATGGGGTGCAGATTATATTACTGATACGCCTGAGCAATTAAACAAGCTGTTGCTCTCTTCTGGTAAATTTGACTATTTATAAATAAAATTATAAATCAAATTATAAATCGAGTCCGCCACACTCTGTGTTTTTAAAGAAATACGATAAATACTTAGCATCCCAACTATTAAACGATAAGCAGTGAGCAATGCCATGAGTGACAATATTAATCAGTCGGCTAACCAGCAAGACCACCAAAAAACCGTTCAAAGTCTAACTCAACCGTTAACTCATAACGATATTCGCAACTTTGTACCATCTGATAATTGTTTAGATGGTAAGACTATTTTGGTCACGGGGGCAGGTGACGGTATCGGCCGCGTTGCCGCGCTGACTTATGCTCGCTATGGAGCGACAGTCCTGTTATTGGGACGTACCAGCAGCAAGCTTGAATATGTTTATGATGAGATTGAAAGTCTTGGTGGCAAACAGCCTGCCATGCTACCGATGAATCTAGAAGGAGCAACCTATGCTGAGATGCAGCAGTTAGAGGGGTTGATTAATAAAGAAGTCGGTCAGCTCGATGGTATCTTGCACAATGCGGGTATGCTTGGGCAGCTAACCCCACTTGAGATGTATGATGTCGATACTTTTGCACAAGTTATGAAGGTGAATTTTACCTCGACGTTTATGCTCACCCAAGCACTGCTACCACTACTTAAAGATGCTGAGAATGGCTCTATTGTTTTCACCTCTAGCACGGTCGGTACACATCCTCGCGCGTTCTGGGGTGCTTATGCGCTGTCCAAGCAAGCCGTAGAAGGCATGAGTGATATCTTTACCCAAGAGACGCAGAATACGACTAATTTACGTTTTAACTGTGTCAATCCTGGTGGTACTCGTACCAATATGCGTGCGCATGCTTATCCAGGAGAGAGTCCTATGAGCTTAAAAACGCCTGAAGATATCATGGCAGGCTATGTCTGTTTGATGAGTGATGCCAGTATCGGGGTACGCGGACAGGTGGTTGAGCTACAGCCAAAAGATTAGCCATGTGATTTTTTGCTAGGAAATGTCATTATTTAGGGTATTTATTCGCTTACTTTCAGGTTGATAGCACGCCCTAATAGGTTGCAATCAATCATAGATAACCCCATCTATTTGTTATTAAAGCGATTTGTAATATCTAATGATAATAAATAGGATGGGATTATGGCAGGTGGTTGGTCAAGAGATGGTGCTGAGCATGAGCAAATGGATGCAACGGTAAATGATGCATTAGAGCGGGCACGACGTGCGTTGCCAACTGGCATCAGTGCCGAGATGTGTGATGAATGCGGCAAGCCTATTCCAGAAGCACGGCGGTTAGCAGTGCCTGGTATTCAGCATTGCGTCAGCTGTCAGACAGAACTTGAACAAGAGGCGAAAGCCGCTGAGTTGTTTAACCGGCGCGGTAGCAAAGACAGTCAATTACGTTAAAAAAGAAAAAGGGTAGACATTGCTGTTTTATATAGCAATGTCTGCCCTTTTTTTGTCTATTACTATATAACCAGTGCCATTAGTTCACGGTCGCAGGTATCCCAATCGATAGAAGGTAGCGTCTCTATAGAAGATAAAAATGCTGCTTTATCTTTTCCTTCTGAGCGGTCGCTTTCTACCGCTGTATCGTTGTCGTTATTAGTATGTGCATCCAACTGTAATATAATCTCTAGCCGACTATCAACTTGTGCGCTGACCGTACTGGTGGTTAAGCTGTCAGGGGTAAAATTGATTTGTAGCCAGCCATCAGACGTATGAACCACACCTTTGATACGTTGCCAATTCGGTAGCGTTAATAACCAACTCTGTAACTCATCCGCTTTTAATATGTAGTGCGCTGGCAGTCGCCAACCCGCCAACTGTAACTCTTGTTGTTTCTCATGATAACGGTAAGGTAGCTCAATATCTGTATCGGTCTGCGCATCATCTTTGTTTGTAAAAACATCGGATGACAAAGCGGTAGATAGGGTATTACTCTGTGGTTGCAAGCTAGTAGTCGATTTTTGAGGGTGAACAATATTGACTGTGCGTTGTTTCGAGATAACCTGACTGGACTTGGTAAGCTGGGTTTTCAGCTCTGACACGCTTGATTCTGATAAAAGAATATTGGATGAGTCATTTGTATCATGAGATATATGCTCAGATGCTGCCCAAATAATTTTTACCTGTGCATTGAGCTTGGCTATCCATTGTTGCAGTGCTTGCTTTTCGCTATCGCTTAATTGAGCATAGCGATTAATGACCAACACATCGGCATCACGGACATGCGCTTGAAAACCGTCATAATGACGATATTTATCTTGCTGCCATTGCACGCCACTCAGTACCGTTATTACTGCTTGCATATTGAGCGCTGTTTGCCAATGCGGTGCACTGAGCTGCATGATAAGCTCACGTGGATGAGCAAGCCCTGTGGGTTCGATGAGCAACCGCTGTGGATGATGCTCACTAAGCAGCCGACTGATAGCAATTTGTAATGGCAGCTGACTGGTACAACAAATACAGCCACCACTGACTTCTCGTATCGCAATATTATCTTGCTCAGGCTTACTATCTTTCGCACTTGCCAGCAGCGCACCATCAATACCAATACGACCAAATTCATTGATTAGTAATGCCCAGCGCTCATCGGCAGGTTTGATAGCAAGCAGCTGATTAATCACTGTGGTCTTGCCAGCACCCAAAAACCCTGTCACCAAGGTGCAGGGTATGTTTTGAAAAATAATAGGTTTTTTCACAGAGACACTCATCATATAGGTCGTATTTGTGAGTAATCAAACACGGCCTATATTAAATGGAAATGATATTAGCGTGTGTCCTCAATTCAATCGATAATCGAAATTTTCAAAATGAGGACACACATAGTCAAAAGTTACTCACTTTTAACGGTTTCTACTTCGGCTTCGTCAGGAACGAATACGTAGCCTACACCCCAAACGGTTTGGATGTAACGCGCTTGTGAAGGGTTGTCTTCAATCAAACGACGCAAACGTGATACCTGTACGTCGATAGAACGCTCCATCGCACCCCATTCACGACCACGCGCAAGGTTCATCAGCTTGTCACGGGTTAATGGCTCACGTGGATGCTGCACCAGTGCTTTTAGCACCGAAAATTCACCTGTCGTTAAGGTAACAACATTGCCGTCACGTTTAAGCGTACGTGTCGATAAATCAAGCGTCCACGGTCCAAACTCAACCACTTCAAGCTGATGGCTTGGTGCGCCAGGCAGCTCGCGATTTTGACGACGTAATACCGCTTTGATACGAGCCAATAGCTCTTTTGGATTAAATGGTTTTGGCAGATAATCATCTGCGCCCGCTTCTAGACCAGCGATACGATCGGCATCACCACCTTTGGCTGTCAGCATAATGATAGGAATGTCACCATTGTCTTCACGTAGACGCTTACAGATACTGATGCCGTCTTCGCCTGGCAGCATCAAATCGAGTACCACCAACGAGAAAAGCTCACGCTGCAACAGCTTATCCATTTGACTACCATCATGAGCCGTACGGACGACAAAACCGTCGTCTTCTAGAAAGCGCTGTAATAAAGAGCGCAAGCGTGCATCGTCATCAACGACTAAAATTCGTTGAGTTAAGGTATCAGGGCTGTTATTTTCAGACATACAGGCATCCTCTTATAAAAATTATTATTAGTAGAAATTATCGTTAACAGTCAAGGCTAAAGGTTATATAGTTAAAATGATATAAAAAAAATACGGTGTCAGGCTCGTTGAGTCTACTATTTATAGTATTTTAACGTGCTTTCCTCGCTAAATTATCTTGAATCGACTATACAAAAAACCTGAGCAAAAAAACTGTCTTTATTCAATGAGTGGTCAAAAGTAAAGGTCCGTCTCAATCCATCATAAATTTGAATACTATTGTTCAATGCGTCAGCGCGTACCAATATTTGCGCCTTGGATACTTTAGTGTATAAGATTGCACCACTAATTGCATCACCCATCAGGATAAATGCTGTATGCGTTTGTTTAACAAAGCGACAGAACCTATGATATGAGACGATTTTCGCCGTAAAACTAGCGATAAATAACGAAAAGATAAAAAGGATTTTTATTCATGCAGCTTTTGCTATAATGCAAAACTACATTTCTCAACGATTGATACGTCTATGAGTAGCACTGATACCTTAACGCCATCTCAAACCTCGACAAATGCACAGGTTTTGGATGCAACCACACACGCGAATATTCACGACAAGCTTGCTCGCGCGCTTGGCATTAAGACTGCTCAAGTCAATGCGTTTGTCAAACTTTACGATGAAGGCGCGACCGTTCCATTTATTGCCCGTTACCGTAAAGAAAAGACGCAGAATCTTGACGATGCGCAATTGCGTGCGCTTGAGAAGTCTCTTAATTATGAGCGTGACATGGCCACCCGTCGCCTCAAAATTACCGAGCTGCTCAGCACGCAGGGCAATTTGACCGACGAGCTGCAGACGCGTATCGATAATGCGACGTCGAAACTTGAGCTTGAAGATATTTACTTGCCATACCGCCCGCGTCGTCGTTCACCAGCTGCCAAAGCACGTGCTGCTGGTCTTGATGTGGCAGCGCAAGCCGTCTTGACGCAAGAAGTCACGCCAACTGAGGCATTAGCAGACTATCAAGTACAATCTAGCATTACCGATGATAGTGGTAATGAGATCGAAGTTGATTTTAGCGATATCACCAAGCAATTGGCTGGCGTACAAGCCATCATCGTTGATGAATGGACGCAGGCTTTGGCTTTGCTAGACAACTTGCGCAGTGGCTTTGCCAAGACGGCGAGTATCGTATCTGCCGTTGCCAGTGAAGAAAAACGTGAAGTCGGCGAGAAGTTTAAAGATTACTTCGAGCATAGCGAAAGCCTTGCGCGTCTGCCAAATCATCGTTTATTAGCGATGCTACGTGGTCGTCAAGAAAACGTCTTAGGTCTTAAAATCGAAGGCGAAGACGCACCCTTTATCGAAAAAATCATTAAGCACTTTGAGGTTGATACGAAAGCGCCTGATGCCCGTCAAGAATTTTTGACAGAAGCTGCGACGAGTTTGTGGAAAGACAAATGGCGTCCGCATATTGAACACCGTTTATTGACAGAAAAACGTCTGACTGCTGAAGCAGATGCGATTGACGTCTTTGCTAATAACTTACAGCATTTACTCATGTCAGCGCCTGCCGGTCGCAAAGTAATTTTAGGCGTTGATCCTGGTATCCGTCATGGCGTAAAAATGGCTATCGTCGATGCTCAAGGTCACGTTATGTTAGACAGTGAAGACAAGCCTGTCGTCGCCACCGTTTATCCATTTGCCCCTGATAATAAAATGGATGAAGCCAAAAAAGTCATCGATGAATTATTAAGTACTTACAACGTTGATTTGGTGGCTATCGGTAATGGTACGGCGAGCCGCGAAACAGATGCGATGATTAAAGAAATTTTGGCTGCCAACTCTGAATTACAAGCCAAATCAGTTATCGTCAATGAGTCAGGTGCGTCTGTTTATTCAGCCAGTGAGCTTGCCACTGATGAGCTTGGTAACTTAGACGTTTCGGTACGCGGTGCGGTTTCTATTGCGCGTCGCTTGCAAGACCCTTTATCAGAATTGGTCAAGGTTGATCCAAAAGCCATTGGCGTTGGTCAATATCAGCATGATGTTAACCAAACACAATTGGCAGATAGTCTTGATAAAGTCACGCAAGATAGCGTAAATGCGGTTGGCGTTGATGTAAATACCGCAAGCCCTGCTATCTTGGCACATATCGCTGGTTTGAATAAAAATGTCGCGCAGCAAATCGTGACCTATCGTAAAGAGCATGGTGCTTTTGACAGTCGTGAATCATTAAAAAACGTTCCACGCTTAGGCGCTAAGACCTTTGAACAAGCAGCAGGCTTCTTGCGTATCCATGGTGGTAGTAATCCCCTTGATGCCACTGGTGTGCATCCAGAAAGCTATGCGCTGGTCGATAGCTTATTGGCACAAACTGGTAAAGCATTGCCAGAAGTCATCGGTAATGACGACATATTAAATACGATAGATACCACTGCATTGGCTGCTAATGATGACAATATTAGTGTAACTGCTATCATCGAGGAGCTAGCCAAACCAGCACGCGACCCACGTCCTGAATTTAAGACTGCTAACTTCCGTGAAGACGTTAACAGTATTAAAGACTTGAGCGAGGGCATGCAGCTTGAAGGCGTGGTGACCAATGTGACAGCCTTTGGTTGCTTCGTTGATGTTGGCGTTCATCAAGATGGTTTGGTACATATCTCACAAATGGCCAATGACTTTGTCGCTGACCCGATGAACCGCGTCAAGCCGGGCGATATCGTCTCGGTACGTGTCATCTCTATCGATGAAAAACGTGGTCGTATTGGCTTTAGTATGAAGCCAGAATCTGAAAAGCCTGCGCGCCCAGCAGCGAAATCGGCTGAAAGTACTGGTAATGATGAGAAAGTCAGTCGTCCACGTAGCGATCATACAAATAGCAAACGCCCGAACAGTAGCCGTCCAGCGCCTGATAAGCGCCCGTCGAAATCTCGCGGTAATCGTCAGGATAAAGACCATGCTAATAATGATCGTAGCAAAGCGCCAAGGGCTGATAAAGCAGAAGCACCTAGCAAAATGGGTACGCTTGGGGCGCTGTTACAGGAAGCTGGTGTGACTAAAACCAAAAAATAGTCAATGTTAATAGTGACAAAAAAGGCAGCCATTAGGCTGCCTTTTTTATGGAATGTATGTAAAGATAGAAATTGTTAATGAACACTAATAACTACTCAAAACCTAACTCGCTCAATAACCTCTTTTCAATGATTTCAGTTAACAGCGGGGTTCATATCGTATTTTAGTTCGTATTCTATAATTCTTCTGTGGCTTCTTCAGCTTCTTGTAATTCTTCTTGTGTGTCTAACGAGTCTTCTTCTTGCATCGCTTCTTCAGAATCTTGAATCAACTCTTGTTCGGCATCCATTGCTTCTTGCTCAGCTTGAAGCTCAGTAGTCATCGGCTGTTGCTCAGCACTGTTGTTAACGCTTGCTCTTGAGATAATCTGTGTCTCACTAATCTGAAATGGGCTAGATTGATTGTCTGTTGAGACATTATTTGTATTGTCACCTTCCATCTCAAGTGTGGTGGCGGTAGCCGCTGCTTGCACATCTACTGCCGCAGTATCAGCAGGTGCTGCCATAGCCAAACTTGGGATAGTGAGCGCAGCGCCAATCAGTAGCGATAAAGACAGAGTACTTTTTTTCATTAATCAATTCCTTAATTTACAATCTTATAATGTCAGTTTAAAAAATTTCAAACTTGACGCTTATGTTGCTAACTGCTGTATACAGCCGTTGCATATCACACATTCATTTAGTAATTCAAATCTATATATTTAATATATCTAACATTTAATTGATAGACAAAATAAAATCATGATAACCATTAAGAGACTATCATGATGGATTTGGATAAAGAGCTTTATAAGCTGACCTAAATCAGTGATAAAAATCTAAAGGGGAGAATACCAATTAAACAAGCGTTAGTTCAGTAGTCCATAGATTAAAATTCTAACAGACGGATGTTAGCAGGTGACTTTGTGCAACTATTGTATGGTTATTGTCAGATAAGAAAATAGCATTATTTTCTACTTTCCTATCTCTAATTCTTATACCAATGATGTCTCAACGAATCTTGTTCATTTATATTTCATTAAAGTCTTATTCAATAACGATATACTTGCCAGTGTTTGGATCAACGACGCGTTGTTGAGTGCTGCTACTAGGAACACGAATGACTGGGAAGGTTTGATTGATTTCAGTATTGTCGATGACATCCGCATCTGCTTCTTCACCAACGATTACAGTACTGTTAGCCTCGTCTTCGATAGCAATGGCTGTACCTGACGCTGTGTTTACTCGCTTGATTTGATCTTTCGGTACGATGATGATTTCTTTGACACTATATTTAGTAGGGCGGATAACACGTGTGGTTTCAACGATGACAGGCTCTACACGGCGATCTTCGATAATCGCGAGTTGTGATTCTGGTGCTGTAGCTTCTTTTGTTTCGCTCATAATAGGTGTTGGAAACTTGGCACCGAAATGGTTATCGCACTGCTGCATGCTTAAGCGTACTGGATTGCCAGCCTTATCCATATAGACGTTGACAGGCATATCAGCGGCGATAGGGACGTATTTCCCAACTAATTCACCCGAAACACCATAGCGACCATTTGACTGCCCAACCCCTAAATCACAAGCACCTGCTGAGTAATCACTGGCTGTTAAGTTGTTTGCATTGACCACTGTTTGAGGAATCATTACTTCAGACAAACGCATTTTTTTGACAGTCGCTTCACCTGCTTGGCGCTTTGGGTTTTGATAAGTATAAGGGGTATAAAATTTGGCCGAACCATCTTTGACAGCGCTCACACACTCCTCATAACTGTCATAGCCAACATTGCCGTGGCTATCGGTAGTCATAGCGGCGTTAGCAGAGCTTGCAAACACAGCAAGACTGGATGTCATCACAGCAGCGGTCAATATATTTATTTTCATTGTTATGTCCTTTTAATTAGATGAGGGTCTATTGATTTATTACAAATTTATGATAAATCAGTAAAACTTAATTTTTATTAATATGATTTTTATTGCACTAGAAAATTACTCTGAGGTGTCTAAGGTCCAAATGAAATATTAATGAGCCAATTATCCCTCTCAAAGCTGCTATACAATATGGGATAAAAAAATATGAGATAAAAAATTGCCTAACCTCTTTTATCCTACGTCATTCACTGCAATATGGCTGTGACATTACTCTAAAAATGTGTAGCTTAATGTATTAAAAAGGCAAGAAATGCCAATATCATTTACCAAATAATCACGTTATTATTATTTATTAACAATGGCTCAAAAGATTGCACTCTGAATAATGAGAAAAAATAGGCAATAAAAAACCGTATCTCGTTGCTAAGATACGGTCAGTAATTAGATATTAAGAAGTAGATTGCTTAGATTTATAAATGGGTAATCTTACGAATCGACAACTTCAAAACTCAGACCCGCATGCTCTTCTAAACGTGCCAGTAGATGATTACCCATGGCAGAGGCTGGCGTCCAAAAACCACCACCAATTTCTTCTTTGCTGATATCTTGTGCTAAGCATAACGCTGCTTGCGCTAGCATACGCGAGGTACTGCCGTAACCTGGATCTTTATCACCCGTTACTTTCGTATTGATGGTGTCTTTATTAGCTGTTTCCCCAAAGAGGCGAATGTCAAAGTAGCCGTTTGCTTGCTCTTCTGCAGACGGACCAGAACCTGACTTGGGTAGCACGTGCTTAGCTAATAATTCACGGCTCGGTTTGACCATCATAGCAGTGGCAAATCCAAACAGGCCTGCGCTCATTGCATAGCTTGATAATTGACCTTTCACACCATCTTGCATCCACATTGCTTCGTCATATTTAAAGTCACGACCATATTCATAGCCAAGCAATTGGTTGGTGCGATGAACGATACGGGTATTGATACTAGCCATCACAAAAGGCGCAAGCCAGCGTTTGTGCTCACTATCGTATTCTGGCTTACTGACATTAGCTTGGCGCACGTTTGGTGCATCTTTGTCATCATTGAGTAGGTAAGGATTTGCTACCTGCTTACGACGTGACTTATCCTTTCCGACTTCTTCAAAAATAGTCGCCATCGAGGCAATGGTACCACCCGATAGACCCCCTTTCGCCGCTTTGACACGCATATGAATCACATCACAAGCGCGACCAAATTTCTTTTCTGCTTGGGTTTGAGTAAAGTAGACGCCCAAATCCGATGGAATCGAATCAAAGCCACACGAGTTGACAATACGAGCGCCGCTTTGCTTTGCCGCGTCCTGATACTTGTCCATCATATCTTTGATAAAGATAGCTTCACCGGTGAGGTCGACATAATCTGTCCCATGAGTGGTACAAGATTTGATCAGCGGCTCACCATATTTAAGATAAGGACCGACGGTTGAAATGATGACTTGGGTTTGTTTGGTCATTTCATCAAGGCTGTCCGCATCGTCACTATTAGCAAGAATAATATCGACAGTGCTGCCAAGTTTAGACTGCAATTCGTTTAGTTTTGCTTCATCACGCCCAGCAATCGCCCACGTGACGTCGGAGCCCTCTTTGTCTTTAGTATTAGATAAAAACTCTGTTAAATAGTGTGCTGTGATTTGACCAACAAAGCTGGTTGCGCCATATAAGACGACCGCGTAAGGACGCTTTCCATCGCTGCGCTGTTGTGTATTGTTTGAGGTATCCGTATTAGTATTGGTATCCATATTTATTATCCTTAATAGCTATTTTGATGAGTCGTGTGACGTTTAAAATTTGTTGCCATTTAACAGTCAGAGTTTGAGGTCTAGTTTTTAGATAGAAATCAGATTAACTAAATAAGTCATGACTAAATGAGTTATTGGTCAGACTTATATCTGCCTGAAAAAGATATATTAAAGTATTTTTGACCAGTAAAAATGACTTGTAAGTTACTGTTTATAGCAGATTATATGATGAAAATGTTGATGGCTAAGGGATAACTAACCATCTGTACACATAACTCCCATAAAGGGATGAAAAAAAGGTTCGATGTTAAGATTTGCTACAAAGGTTACATAACCTACCGATATCATTACCAAAATGAACGTTTTCTAAAGATAAATATTGCTAATCTATGGTCGTAAGCAGTATTAATGGTTAAAAAACTAACAAGTATTAAAAAAACAAAAAGTAAAGAAAAAGGAGTTTTAGAGAGAGCAAGGCAGTCATTAATAATAGTAATTATTTCTTATTAATAATTGTCCATTGCATCAATCTAAATATCTGGTTTTCTAATAATAATTTTTAAGGAGAAGGTTATGTTTCGCTGGGCTATTATTTTTGCCGTGATCGCACTGTTAGCAAGTTTATTGGGTTTTGGCGGTGTCGCAGGATTGTCTGCTAATTTGGCATATATTTTCTTAGCAGTCGCTGTCATTCTATTTATTGTGGCATTTGTAAGCCGCAAGATGTAATTAATACCTGTAGATTGTTAAATAAAAAAAGTCCTCAATTGAGGACTTTTTTTGGTATTTAATAATGTATTTACTAGGGCGTGTTGAACATTCATAATTTCAGCCAGATATAGGCACAAGCGAGAGCCACTGTGTTCTCATAACTTTGTTTGAGCTTATCAAATCTAGTTGCAACCGCCCTGTAGTTTTTTAACTTAGCAAAAGCATTTTCTACTAAGTGCCGAGCCTTGTACAAGTGCCAGTCCATATGGTTATTGGTGAACTTAGTATTCTGTTTTCTAGGAATATTATTGAAGCAACCCGCTTGTTC